>DATFWW010000097.1:0-28275 GCA_035258825.1 Myxococcota bacterium | reverse complement strand
AAGCGCGGCGACGAGGATCCGACCCGCATGTTCGCGGGCGAGGGGACGCCCGAGCGCACCAACCGCCGCTTCCATCTCGTGTCGCGCGGGATGCCCGCTGCGCGGCTCTCGACGGCGTTCGATTCGGTGACGCTCTACGGCCGCGATCCCGCGCCGCGGCCGGACGTCTACGGCAAGGTCGGCAACTCGGGCGTCTCGGTGTGCACGGTGGACGACGCCAAGAAGCTCTACTCGGGCTTCGATCTCGCCGCGGCGGGCACCTCCGTGTCGATGACGATCAACGGCCCGGCGCCCACCGTGCTCGCCTTCTTCCTGAACGCGGCGATCGATCAGGGCGTCGAGCGCCACCTCAGCGAGACTGGCCGCCTCGATGCGGTGCGCGTCGAGCTCGAGGCGGGCGACCGGCCGCGCTATGCAGGGCCGCTGCCGGACGGCCACGACGGCCTCGGGCTCGCGCTGCTCGGCGTCTCGGGAGACGAGGTGGTCGATGCGCAGACCTACGCGCGGGTCCGTGCCGACGTGCTGCGACGCGTGCGCGGCACGGTGCAGGCCGACATCCTGAAGGAGGACCAGGCCCAGAACACCTGCATCTTCTCGACCGACTTCTCGCTCAAGGTGATGGGCGACGTCCAGCAGTACTTCATCCAGAACCAGATCGACAACTTCTATTCGGTGTCGATCTCGGGCTACCACATCGCCGAGGCGGGGGCGAACCCGATCACCCAGCTCGCGTTCACGCTCGCGAACGGCTTCACCTACTGCGAGTACTACCGCGCGCGCGGCATGGAGGTGGACGACTTCGCACCGAACTTCTCGTTCTTCTTCAGCAACGGGCTCGACGCGGAGTACAGCGTGATCGGCCGCGTGGCGCGCCGGATCTGGGCGATCGCGATGCGCGAGCGCTACGGCGCGAGCGAGCGCAGCCAGAAGCTCAAGTATCACATCCAAACCTCGGGTCGCTCGCTGCACGCGCAGGAGATGGCGTTCAACGACATCCGCACCACGCTCCAGGCGCTTACCGCGATCGAGGACCAGTGCAACAGCCTGCACACCAACGCCTACGACGAGGCGGTCACCACGCCGACCGAGGAGAGCGTGCGGCGCGCGGTGGCGATCCAGCTGATCATCAACCGCGAGCTGGGAATTGCCCGCAACGAGAATCCCCTCCAGGGCGCCTATGTGATCGAGGATCTCACCGACCGCGTGGAGGAGGCGGTGCTCGCGGAGTTCGAGCGGATCTCGCAGCGCGGCGGGGTGCTCGGCGCGATGGAGACGCTCTACCAGCGCAGCCGGATCCAGGAGGAGAGCCTGCTCTACGAGTCGCAGAAGGATTCGGGCGCGCTGCCGATCGTCGGCGTGAATACGTTCGAGAACCCGCGCCCCGAGCAGGTGCCGCAGCCGCGCGAACTGATGCGCTCCGACGAGTCGGAGAAGCGCGCGCAGCTCGACAACCTGCGCGCGTTCCAGCGCCGCCATGCCGACCGCGGTCCCGCGGCGCTCCGGCGGCTGCAGGAGGTCGCGCGCAGCGGCGGCAACGTGTTCGGCGAGCTGATGGAGACGGTCAAGGTCGCGAGCCTCGAGCAGATCACCAATGCGCTGTTCGAGGTGGGCGGCCGCTACCGCCGCTCGATGTAGCTCACGACGCCGGGCAGGTGGTGACCTGGGTCAGCGACGCGGGCGGCACGTACCAGCCTGGATGGCCGCCCTCCTGCACGATGGTGTTCCGCAACATCTCCAGCTCGGAGCGCGCAATTTCGCTGTCGGGATCGTACTCGAGCGACTTCTGATAGGCGATACGCGACTCGTCCAGGCGCCGCTGCTCGAAGCGGATGTAGCCGCGCCGGCGCCACGCATAGCCCAGCTCGCAGCGGTCCTGTGACTGGGCGAGGGTGCGGTCAAGGATGGCGTCCGCGCGATCGAACTTGCGCTGGAAGACGAGCGCGTGGGTGAGCTCGCTCCGTGCGTCGCGACGAGGGGCGCGATTCGCCATCGCGCCGTCGAGCCAACGCTCGGCCTGGGCATAGTCCTCGTGCTCGTTCGCGCTGAACCCCGCCAGGAAGAGGAGCCAATAGGGTCTGGCGGGGACCCAGGTCGCGCCGCGGGTCGCGATGGGCTGTTCGCCGCGCGCGGTGGCCATCACATGGAGGAACTCGGCCGGATCGTCGGCTGCGGCGGGCGCACCATCGAGGCGATCGCGCTCGGACTCCCAGGCGGCTGCGGCTCTGCGCAGCGAGGGCAGCGACTCCGTGCAGGGGGTTCGCTGCGGGTGGAGATTGATCGGATCGGGCTCGAGCCGGGGACTTCGGTCCATAGAGCGCCCGTACTCGGCGCGGCCATCGCGCGGGTCGGAGCTTGGTTCGGCGCAGGCTTCACCGCAGCGAAATCGATTCGCGCGAGCTCCGACGCAGGGATCGTCCAGCCCGGCTTCAGGAAAGCGCTCAGCACGTGCTCTTCGAACTGGCCCGTGTCCTGGAGCGAGACGAGACGGTCGAGATAGCCGTCGGGCGGAACCCCAGGGTCCTTGCGCGATTCGCGCCAGGTGTCCGCGAGCGCGGCGCGCGCGCGCAGTTCGATCTGATAGTCGTCCGCGGCGGGGTTGCGCCGCGTCGCGCGCAGCTCCTCGTAGGCGCCGCGGCGCGTCTCGGCGTAGATCGTCCAAGCGCGGCGTTCCGCGGCCGACTCCCCGTCGAGCGCGGGATCGAGAGTCAGCTCGAAGCGCACTGGCGTCGGGACTGGAGCTGGAGGACCGCTCTCCGCGGCGCACCCGAGCAGCCAGGTGGTCAGGCAGCACGCGAGGGCGGCGGACGGGACCGGGCAGCGCATCTCGCGATCCTCTCACGCGCGCGACCGGATGAGAAGTCGCGACCGCGCGTCCTCCCGGCAATCCAGCCACCGCGTCCCGGTGTACTAGCCGGTGAAACGGAGGAATTCATGGGACACGGAAGATGGCAGGACGAGGTGGGCCGCCAGCGGCGTCGGCGCTGGGGCAGCGGCGCGCTGTGGGGACTCTTGGTGCTGGCGGTGCGTGCGTCGGCGGCCGGCGAAACCGGCGCGCAGATCGAGATCCGGAACTTCCAGTTCGTCCCGGCGACGGTCGAAGTCCGTGCCGGTGAGACGATCACCTGGGTGAACGACGACGAGGAGATCCACTCGATCCTCTCCGGCGAGGGGCTGTTTACCTCGCCGGGCCTCGATGGCGAGCAGCGCTTCTCGTACCGCTTCGAGAAGCCGGGGACCTACGAGTACCGGTGCGCGCTGCATCCGCAGATGAAGGGTGTCGTGGTCGTCCGCTAGGCGGGGCCCCGATGGAGGAACTCATGCAAACGACTCGACGCGAACTCCTGACCTGCGCGGCGGCCTGGGCGGGCGCCGGCGTGGTGTGGACGGTCAGCAGTGGAATCCTCTCGTCGCGCGCACTCGCCAGCTCGGCGGGCGCCGCGAAGATCCGCCGCGCGAGCTCGCCGGGCGATCTGCACTTCGTGCAGATCAGCGACACCCACATCGGTTTCGACAAGGAAGCCAACCCCGATCCCGTGGCGACGGCGCGCGAGGCGGTCGCGAAGATCAACGCGCTCGACGTCGAGCCCGCGTTCCTGCTGCACACGGGGGACCTCACCCATGCGCAGAAGCCGGGCGCGTTCGACGTCGTCTCCGGCCTGCTCCAGGAAGCGAGGGCCGGCGCCGTGTTCACGGTTCCGGGCGAGCACGACGTGTTCGTCGACGGCGGGAAGGAGTACCTGGCGCGCTTCGGCACGGGCACGCTCGGAAGCGGCTGGCGGAGCTTCGATCACAGCGGCGTGCACTTCATCGGCCTCGTGAACGTGGTCGATTTCAAGAGCGCGAAGGTGGGCGCGCTCGGCGACGAGCAGCTCGCGTGGCTGCAACGGGACCTCGCGGGGCGGTCCGCGAGCACGCCGATCGTGGTGTTCGTGCACATCCCGCTCTGGGCCGTCTATCCCGAGTGGGGCTGGGCGACTACGGACGGCGAGCAGGCGCTCGGCCCGCTCCGGCGCTTCGGGTCGGTGACCGTGCTGAACGGCCACATCCACCAGGTGCTGCAGAAGGTCGAGGGCAGCGTGACCTTCCACACGGCCATGTCGACCGCGTACCCGCAGCCCGCGCCGGGGACGGCGACGGGCCCCGGGCCGCTCGCCGTGCCCGCCGAGCATCTGCGCAGCTACCTCGGATTGCGCGAGGTAATCTGGCGCGGGACGTCCGGTGCCCTCGCCGTCGTCGACAGCCGGCTCGCCTGAGCCGGGTTCGAGCCCCGTGGAGAGAGCGGTGATGAACGGCGCGGATCCGGCTTCCGTGGCCACCGACGAGGCGCTGATGCGCGCGCTCGCGGGCGGCAGCGAAGACGCGCTTCGCCCGATCTATGCGCGCTATGCGCCGCTCGTGTTCTCGATGGCCGCGAGCTCGCTCGAGCGCGCGACGGCCGAGGAGATCGTGCAGGACGTCTTCCTCTCGGTCTGGCGCAACGCGGCGCAGTACGACGCGGGGCGTGGGCCGCTGCGCCCCTGGCTGTTGCAGATCGCCCACTACCGCATCCTCAACGAACTGCGCTCGCGAAGCCGCAGGCCGCAGCCCGCCCCCGATCCCGACGGCGAACGGCTCGCGGCGCTCGCCGATCCCGATCCCGGGCCCTCGGCCGCGGCGTGGAGCGAGTACCGCCGCAGCGCGGTGCGCCGCGCGCTCGAGCTGCTTCCACCGGCGCAGCGACAGGCGCTCAGCCTCGCGTTCTTTGACGAGCTGACCCACGAGCAGGTGGCCGATGCGCTGCAGCTGCGGCTCGGCACCGCCAAGACGCGGATCCGCGCGGGTCTCGCCAAGCTCCGCGAGCACCTCGTACCGGCGCTCGGCGCGATCGTGCTCGTGCTGACCGCGAGCGTCGCTGCGCTGCTGCACCACCGCGGCGCGGAGGAGGGCGCCCTTGCGCTCGACGAGCGCGCACTCGATCTGGTCACCTCCAGTGACGTCGTGCCGCTCCGCCTCGAGGCGACGCCCGGGTTCGCTCCCGATGCCCACGCCAACTATCGCTCGCGCCCCGGCACGCCGATCGCCGTGCTGAGCCTGTCCCATCTCCCGCCCGCGCCGACCGGCCGCATCTACCAGGCCTGGGTGCGCCACGGGGAATCGTGGATCTCGTTCGGCACGGCGGCACCCGACGCCGCCGGGAAGGCGCGCATCGTGGCGCAGGGCCCCGAGCTGGCCGTACCCGCAGAGGCGCTCGAGGTGACGCTCGAGCCGGCAGACGGCAGCGGTGCGCCGAGCGGACCGCCCGTGATCGCGTGGCCGAAGCCGTGATCCGTGCCCGCTAGTCCTCGCGCGGGACCTGGTAGTACTCCATGTACGGCGCGAGATCGCGGCGGATGCGCTCCGGGTCGAGCCCCCAGTCCTCTGCCGTGTACTTGTGCGCGCCGAACTTGCCCTTGGGCTTGTGCGCGAGGTAGTCGCGGATCCGGTCTGCGTGCCCGGCCTGGAACGGCCGGCCGATCCCGTCGTAGAGGCGCTCCATCGCGGCGATCGGGTCGCGCATCAGCTCGGCGAACTGCAGATGGAAGGTGCGCCCGGACAGGGTCCCGTCCCGCTCGCGCTGCATCAGATTGAGCAGGAGCAGCCCGGAACCGAACGCGCTCATCGCGTCCAGTTCGACGTGGTCGCTGCGCAGCCAGCGCACGGCGCCGAGCGTGCTGAGGCCGGACGGCAGGGTCTTGACCGGATCGCGATGGGTCACGACGACCACGGCATCGGGGTACGACGCGTACAGCAGGTCGAGCATCATCAGGTACACGGGCGTCTTGAGCACCCAGGTGCGCCGCGGAGCGCCGTGCTGGAGGCTCTGGAGCACCGCGCGGTGATAGGCCATCGCCGCGGGAAAATCGGGCTCGAAGCCCGGAATGTCCGCCGCCATCGACCAGTGGTAGCCGCTGAACGAGGGCTGGTGGATCGCGATGCACTCGATCGGCAGGCGCGATGCGAGCTCGTGGATCGCGGCGAACTCGGGCTGCACGTCGGACCAGAACTCCTGCTCGCACTCGGCGACCTGTGCGCGTCGCTCGCCCGCGAGCGACGCGTGCGGCACCGGATGCAGCGCCTCGTAGGCGAGCGGGCAGCGCGCCTCGGGGTCGAGCCAGAGCAGCTCGTGCAGGATCGAGGTGCCCGAGCGCGCGGGCCCCGCGATCACGATCGGCGCCTCGATCCGCTCGCGCGCGATCGCGGGCTGCGATCGGCGGCGCTGCGTGAGCAGCAGTCGCGAGATCAGCCCGCGCAGGATCTCCTCGCGCGTCATCAGGCGCCCTGCGAGATGGAGCCGCGCCGTGCGCTCGATCTCCTCGACGAGGCGCGCGAGCCGGCCCCGCCAGTCGCCGTCGAAGTCGCCGAAGTCGGTGAGGCCGGTCGCCGCACTCGCGCGCTCGATCAGCGGGTCGGGGTCGAGCGACACCAGATGGTGTGCGCCGAGTACGGAGTCGCCCATCCAGTTCAGGCGGCGTACCCAGTCGGGACGGATGTACAGCTCCTGCAAGCGGATCACGGAGGCTCCTCGGGCGCGCCGGGACCACGCATGCTACTCGGCGCGCGCTCGCGCCGCCGCCTCTGCAGGCGCGGCGCCGTGCTGCAACTTCGCGGGGCGGCTATCGTTTTTCCACCCCCATCCCCAGGAGCCCGATCTCCATGCCCGGAACCCGAAACGGCGGCGCCGACCTCGAGCGCTGGCGCGAGCTCGCGCGCCAGGACCTGCGCGACCGCGATCCGGCCACGCTCGAGCGCGAGACGGCCGACGGCCTGCGGATCAAGCCGCTCTACACCGCGGCCGATCTCGAGCGCCTCTCCGAGATCGATACGCTGCCGGGCGTGTTTCCGTTCGTGCGCGGCCCGCGCGCCACGATGTATGCGAACCGCCCCTGGACGATCCGCCAGTATGCGGGCTTCTCCACCGCGGAGGAGTCGAACGCCTTCTACAAGGCGAACCTCGCCGCCGGCCAGCAGGGCCTGTCCGTCGCCTTCGATCTGGCGACCCACCGCGGCTACGACTCGGACCACCCGCGCGTGGTCGGCGACGTCGGCAAGGCGGGCGTGGCGATCGATTCCGTCGAGGACATGAAGATCCTGTTCGGCGGGATTCCGCTCGACCAGGTGACCGTGTCGCTGACGATGAACGGCGCCGTGCTGCCCGTGCTCGCGTGCTTCATCGTCGCGGGCGAGGAGCAGAACGTCCCGCAGGAGAAGCTCGCGGGCACGATCCAGAACGACATCCTCAAGGAGTTCATGGTCCGCAACACCTACATCTATCCGCCCGAGCCCTCGATGCGGATCGTCGCGGACATCATCGCGTACACGGCGCGCAACATGCCGAAGTTCAACTCGATCTCGATCAGCGGCTACCACATGCAGGAGGCGGGCGCGACGACCGTCCAGGAGCTCGCGTTCACGATCGCGGACGGGCTCGAGTACGTGCGCGCGGCGCTCTCGAAGGGGCTCGACGTCGACGAGTTCGCCGGGCGCCTCTCGTTCTTCTGGTGCATCGGCCTGAACTTCTACCTCGAGATCGCGAAGATGCGCGCGGCGCGGCGGATCTGGGCCGAGCGGATCAGGAGTGAGTTCGCGCCGAAGAAGGATGCGTCGCTGATGCTGCGCACGCACTGCCAGACCTCGGGCGCGAGCCTCACCGAGCAGGACCCGATGAACAACGTAGTGCGCACCACGATCGAGGCGATGGCGGCGGTGTTCGGCGGCACGCAGAGCCTGCACACCAACGGCTACGACGAGGCGGTCAGCCTGCCCACGGACCAGGCCGCGCGCGTGGCGCGCAACACGCAGCTGATCCTCCAGGAGGAGAGCGGGATCCCCGCGGTGATCGATCCGTGGGGTGGCTCCTACTTCATGGAATCCCTCACGGAGAGCGTGTATCGCGCCGCCAACGCCCTGATCGACGAGGTCGAGGAGCTCGGCGGCATGACGCGGGCGATCGTCGCGGGCATGCCCAAGCTGCGCATCGAGGAGGCCGCGACGCGGCGCCAGGCGCGCATCGACAGCGGCGAGGACGTGATCGTGGGCGTGAACAAGTACCCGCCGCCCGAGGCCGTCGACCTCGACGTGCGCGACATCGACAACACCGCGGTGCGCGAGGCGCAGGTGCGGCGGCTCACCGCGATCCGCAGCCGACGCGACGCGGCTGCGGCGTCGCGCGCACTCGACGCGCTGCGCGGGCTCGCGAAGTCGGGCGAGGGCAACCTGCTCGCGGCCGCGGTGGACGCCGCCCGCGCGCGCTGCACGGTAGGCGAGATCTCGCAGGCGCTCGAGGACGTGTACACGCGCCACCGCGCCGAGGTGAAGGCGGTGTCGGGGGTGTACAGCGCGAGCTACCAGGGCGACGAGGACTTCACCGCGGTCTCGCGCGAGGTGGCCGAGTTCGCCCACGCGGAGGGGCGGCAGCCGCGCATGCTCGTGGTGAAGCTCGGCCAGGACGGCCACGACCGCGGCATGAAGGTGATCGCCACCGCGTTCGCCGACCTCGGGTTCGACGTGGACGTCGGCCCGCTGTTCCAGACGCCCGAGGAGGCCGCGCGCCAGGCGATCGACAACGACGTGCACGTGATCGGCGTGTCGAGCCAGGCGGCCGGCCACAAGACGCTCGTGCCCGAGCTCGTGATGGCGCTCGCCGCGCAGGGCGCGCCGCAGATCGCCGTGGTGGTCGGCGGAATCATCCCTCCGCGCGACTACGCGTTCCTGCGCGAGAGCGGCGTCGCGGCGGTGTTCGGGCCCGGTACGCCGGTGCCGAAGGCCGCGCGCGAAGTCCTGCAGGTGATCCGAGCGCGGAGCAGATAGCTGGCGGCCGAAGGCCGTGCGCAGCGAGGCGAAGCCGAGCGAAGGCCCATCAGGTGGATTCCATTCCCAGTGTCTGCGCGGCGATTCGCGCCGGCGACCGACGCGCGATCGCGCGCACGATCACGCTGCTCGAGAGCACGCGCGCCGACCGCGCGGAGCGCGGCCAGGAGATCCTCGACGCGCTCGTGTCGGAGGCCGGCAACGCGCTGCGGATCGGGATCACGGGGCCGCCCGGCGTGGGCAAGAGCACGTTCATCGAGGCGCTCGGGCTCATGCTGATCGATGCGGGCCACCGCGTGGCCGTGCTGGCGGTGGATCCGAGCAGCCCCGTCACGCGCGGCAGCATCCTCGGCGACAAGACGCGCATGGAGCGACTCGCGCAGCGCGACGAGGCGTTCATCCGCCCGTCGCCGTCGGGCGGCACGCTAGGCGGCGTCGCGCAGCGCACACGCGAGTGCATGCTCGTGTGCGAGGCGGCGGGCTACGACGTGGTGATCGTGGAGACGGTCGGAATCGGCCAGTCCGAGGTGGCGGTCGCGGGCATGGTCGACTTCTTCCTCGTGCTGCTGCAGCCGGGCTCGGGCGACGAGCTGCAGGGGATCAAGAAGGGCGTGCTCGAGCTCGCGGACGGACTCGTGGTGAACAAGGCCGACGGCGACGTACGCGCGCTCGCCGAGCGCGCGCGCCACGACTACGAGCGCGCGATCGGTCTGCTGCGGGCGCTCACGCCGAGCTGGCGCCCGCGCGTGCTGTCGGCGAGCGGTCTCACGGGCGAAGGCGTCGCGGACGTCTGGAAGATGGTGCTCGCGCACCGCGACGCCCTGCGCGCGACCGGGGAGGCCGCCGCGCGCCGCCGAGAGCAGACGCGCGCCTGGATGTGGAGCCTCCTCGACGAGGGCCTGCTGCGCGCGTTCCGCTCGCACCCGCAGGTCGCAGCGCAGATCCCCGCGCTCGAGGAGGCGGTCCAGAGCCTCCAGACGACGCCCGCGCGCGCCGCTCGCGCGCTGCTGGATGCATTCCGCTCCGATTAGAACGGAACGGAGTGTTGGGCGTCGGGTGTGAGCAACTGCCTACATGTCGCGTCGAGATAAGCCGATGAGGCCCCCGTAGAGGTCTGCGTTCGGGGGGTTCGAGGGGCATGGTCCAGATCAACATGTCGGAGCGCGAGATCACCGTGAAGGTGGTCTACTACGGGCCCGCGCTGTCCGGCAAGACGACCAACCTCCAGATGCTCCATCAGCTCGTGGACACCGGGTCGCGCGGCAAGATGGTGACGCTCGACACCACGGGCGACCGCACGCTCTACTTCGACTTCCTGCCGATCGAGTTCGGCACCGCCAACGGCTTCTCGGTGAAGCTCAAGCTGTTCACCGTGCCGGGCCAGGTGATGCACAAGTCGACGCGCAAGGTCGTGCTGTCGGGCGCCGACGCCGTGGTGTTCGTGTGCGACTCGCAGCGCTCGAGCGCATCGGCCAACGCCTACTCCTGGCGCGACATGGAGGCGAACCTGAAGAGCAACGGGATCGACTTCGACAAGATCCCGAAGGTCGTCCAGTTCAACAAACGCGACCTGACCGACGTGAAGCCACTCGACGAGATCAAGACGGCCTGGGGCTCGGTACCGACGTTCCCGGCCGTGGCCACGAAGGGCGAGGGCGTGCGCGAGACGTTCCGCGAGCTCTTGCGCCAGCTCTACCGCGCGATCGACGAGCGGCACAGCTTCGGCTCGAAGTTCGGGGTGTCCGAAGAGGACTTCCTCAAGGGCGTGTTCCGCAGCTTCGGGTAGCGGCGAGCAGGGCTGCGGGTCGGCAACACCGCGCGTCACTCACGCGACCAAGAACTGCACCCTCAAGCCAGATTCGGCCACGCGGGAGAGGAAGAGCTCCGGATCGATGACCTGCTCGGGCATCCATGCGCCGGGCTCGGCGACCTCCCCATCCAGCAGGGAACGCACGAGCGCTGCCGCTCCGGCAGCAGTTGCCTTTGCTTGTCCACGTCCCACGAGGGTTGCGCATCCCGAACGGTTGCCCCGCGTCACGTCTACGCGTAGAGCGAACGCCGCTTCCGCCTCGCGAGCAGCCCGGGCTCGCCACACGCGCGCGATCGCGCGCCGCGCGGGGTCGCGAGCCAGAGCACGCGTGGCCCCGGTGAGTATCAGGAGACGCAGCAATCCGGCCAACCACGCCGGATCCAGCGACAGCAGCGAATGCACTGTGTGCGCGTGCAGCGTCACCGGGTAGAGAACCTGATCCGAAAACGGGAACAGATATGCGCGGCGGTGCCCGATCGGTGGTGGAAATTCGATCTCGCGCGAATCGCTCAGCGCCCGAACCCGGCGGTGTGCGCCGTCCACGTGGATCGGGAACGACATGGACAGCTCTCGCAAGAGATACTCGATCGATCCCGGTCCACTTGCATCACCAGCAGCCAGGAGCAGCGCCGTTTGAATCGTGTCCGCGCCGCCGAGCGAGCGCGCAACGGCGCGCACCATCACGTTCGAGATGCCGGGCACGAGCCCGGCTCCGAGCACGACACGCGCTCCCGAAGCCCTTGCCGCGCTGCGGATCTGCTCGTATGCCCCGGCGCTTCCGAGCTCCACCAGATGCGGCGTGATGTCCGTGTATTGAATTCCGCGCTCGACCGCTGCGCGGAGCAGCCGGCGGTCGCGATCGTCGACACAGCTCACGACGATCCCCATGTCGTCCAATGCCGCCTCGATCGATCGCGATGAAGCCACGTCGAGGACGCGGCCGCGGACGCCATGACCGATGCTCGCAGCCGCTGCATTGGCGCGGTGCTGGTGCCGGCCCGCAATGACGACCCGGCCGGGATGGTGCGGCGCTAGTTTCGCGGCGATCCGGCTCCCCACCACGCCGTATCCCCCAACGATCAAGACCGCCGCCTCGCTGCTCATGCCGACTCCTCCCTGTTCATCGCTGTTCCCGGCTGCACCATAGCGACGCGGTGGTGTGGCATTGCGCCGCAGACCAGCCCTTCGCATTCGCTCGGAGGACCGTGGCACGCCGCATGCACGAGTGATGCGGTGGTAGGGCAACCGATCTGGAGGGTTCCCGATGGCGATGTTCCTGGGTCATATCTCGCGCGGTGGTTTCGGGCCGGCTCAACCTTCGCGCGGTTCAACACCAAGCTGGAAGGCGGAATGCGAGGCGAGATGATGGAGCCGGGAATGACGGAGCCCGGGATGATGCGCGGTGGCACGATGGGTGGGAGGGCTAGGGAAAGCCCGCCCGGGCGGCCTGGCAAGGGTCCGCGCGCGGGCGAAGCGACCCAACCTCCCGGCCGCGAAGAGCATCATCTGGCGCCGGGGACGGACTGATCATGCCCGGCGCCTCTCCGACGTCCGAGCGCACCTCGCGGGTGCGATGGGTTTTCGCCGGATTTCTCGCGATCGCGGCCTACCTGCTCGTGTCCGAACACCGCGCGCATCTCGCGCAGGCGCTGCCATGGCTGATCGTGGCCGCGTGCCCGCTCATGCACGTGTTCATGCACCGCGGTCACGAGCGGCACCGGAGTCCGACCGATGGGACATGAATCGGCTTACGGGCTCTGGACGCTCGTGATCGTCGACTCGGTGGTGTTCATCGCGTTCGCGTTCAGCTTCGCGAAGCCGCAGTCGCGCAGGCACTGGCGCTCCTTCGGCGCGTTCTCGGGCTTCATCGTGGCGCTCTTTGCAGAGATGTACGGTTTTCCGCTGACGATCTACCTCCTATCGGGCTGGCTGAGCACGCCCCAGACCGATCTCTTTTCGCACGACGCCGGCCACCGTTGGCACACGCTCCTCGGGTGGAAGGGCGACCCCCACTTCGACCCTCTCCACATTGCGAGCTTCGTCGCGATCGAAGCCGGCTTCTGGATTCTCTCCGCGGCATGGCCGGTGCTCCATGCTGCGCAGCGCGACGGGCGATTGGCGTGCAGTGGGCCGTAAGCGCGCGTCCGGCACCCACAATTCGTCGGGTTCATCCTCATCATGGCGGGATTCCGGCTGCAGTGGCCGACGTTGGTCACGCTCGCGATGTTTCCGATCCTCGTGGTGATGTACGTGCGGCTCGCGCATGCCGAAGAGCGCGAGGTGCGCGCGGTCTTCGGGTCCGCGTATGACGAATACGCGAGACGAACACCTCGCTGGATTCCCGATTTTTCGGGTCCGACGCGCGCGCGCGCCATGGGATCCACGGATTTCCGGCCATAGCAACAGGGGAGTAGAGTCTCCTCGCGCGTTCGCGCGATCGGGGGCCGTTCATGGATGACTCTGGCGCGCTGAAGGATCCCGTGTGCGGGATGACCCCCAAGCCCGACACGCCTCATCGATACGTTCACGAGGGCGAGCCGTACTACTTCTGCTCGGCGCGGTGCGTGGAGAGGTTCCGCGCCGATCCCGAGCGGTACGTGGCCCCGACGCCCCCGGCGCTGGATCAGGTGCCCGTCCCCGCGAAGGCGAAATACACCTGCCCGATGCACCCCGAGATCGTGCGCGACGGGCCGGGCAGCTGCCCGATCTGCGGCATGGCTCTCGAGCCGCTCGTCCCCTCACTCGATGAGGAGGAGGACGCGGAGCTCTCCGACATGACTCGCCGCCTCGTGGTCGGAGCGGCGCTGACGGTTCCGCTGCTCGCGATCGCGATGGGCCCGATGATCGCGGGTCATTCCCTTGCGGCGGCGCTGCCGGGTCGGTCGCGCTCGCTCGCCGAGCTCGTGTTCGCCACCCCCGTGTGTCTCTACTGCGCGTGGCCTTTCCACGTGCGCGGCGTCCAGTCGCTGGTCCATCGCAGCCTCAACATGTTCACGTTGATCGCGCTCGGCGTCTCCGCGGCGTACGGCTACAGCGTGATCGCGGCGCTCGTGCCGGCGATCTTCCCGCCGTCGTTCCGCAACGAGCACGGCGAAGTTGCCGTGTACTTCGAGGCGGCCGCGGTGATCGCGACGCTGATCCTGCTCGGCCAGGTGCTCGAGCTGCGCGCGCGGTCGCACACGAGCGCGGCCATCAAGCATCTTCTCGGACTCGCGCCCAAGTCCGCGCGCCGGATCGGTTCGGACGGCGGTGAGGGGGACGTACCGCTCGACGCGGTGCAGGTGGGCGACCGCCTGCGCGTGCGGCCGGGTGAGAAGGTCCCCGTGGACGGCGCCGTGCTCGAGGGCCGCAGCCCGGTGGACGAGTCGATGGTCACGGGCGAGCCGATCCCCGCGCTGAAGGGGGAGGGGGATCGCGTGGTGGGAGGCACGATCAACGGCGCTGGGAGCCTCGTGATCCGGGCCGAGAAGATCGGCGCGGACACGCTGCTCGCGCGGATCGTCGCCATGGTGGCGGAGGCGCAGCGCAGCCGCGCGCCGGTGCAGAGGCTCGTCGACGCCGTCGCGAGCTATTTCGTGCCGGCCGTGATCGCAATCGCCGTGGCGACGTTCGCGATCTGGGCCGCGATCGGACCCGAGCCGCGCATGGCTTATGGGCTGCTCAACGCGATCGCGGTGCTGATCATCGCGTGCCCGTGCGCGCTCGGGCTCGCCACGCCCATGTCGATCATGGTGGCGACCGGCCGCGGTGCGCAGCTGGGGATCCTGTTCCGCAACGCGGAAGCGATCGAGGTGATGCGAAAGGTCGACACGCTGGTCGTGGACAAGACCGGCACGCTCACCGAGGGGCGACCCGCGCTCGTATCGGTGACCGCCGCGGAGGGGTTCGGCGAGGACGAGCTGGTGCGCTGGGCCGCAAGCCTCGAGCGCGGGAGCGAGCATCCGCTTGCGGCGGCGATCGTGCGGGGAGCGGCCGAACGGGGTGTCGGGCTCGTGGAAGCGGCCGATTTCGCGTCGATCACGGGGAAGGGTGTTCGCGGGAAGGTCGACGGCCGTGACGTCGCACTGGGCAATCGCGCCCTGCTCGAAGGGCTGGGAATCGATCTCCGCCCACTCCTCGAGTGCGCGGAAGCGCTCCGCACCGCCGGTCAGACTGCGCTGTTCGCAGCCGTGGACGGCGAACCGGCGGGGGTGATCGCCGTCGCCGATCCGATCAAGCGCAGCACCCCAGAGGCGATCCGCGCGCTGCACAGCGAGCGCGTGCGCGTCGTGATGCTCACGGGCGACAGCCGCACCACCGCGCAGGCAGTGGCGCGCGAGCTCGCGATCGACGAGGTAATCGCGGAGGTGCTGCCCGACCAGAAGGTCGAGGTCGTGAAGCGGCTGCAGGGCGAGGGATGCGTCGTGGCGATGGCGGGGGATGGCATCAACGACGCTCCCGCGCTCGCGCAGGCGGACGTCGGCGTGGCGATGGGCACGGGCACGGACGTGGCGATGGAGAGCGCGGGAATCACGCTCGTGAAGGGCGACCTGCGCGCGATCGCGCGCGCCCGGCAGCTCTCGCGCCAGACGATGTCCAACATCCGGCAGAACCTGTTCCTGGCGTTCGTCTACAACGCCGCCGGAGTGCCGGTTGCGGCAGGCGTTCTCTACCCGTTCATCGGGCTGCTCTTGAATCCGATGCTCGCGGCGGCCGCGATGAGCGCGAGCTCGGTGTCGGTGGTGGGCAACGCACTGCGGCTGCGCCGCGCGGCGCGCTAGGTGCGGCGGGCTCAACCCCGGCGCGCCGGGCTCCGAAGAGGGGGGTCGGCGGGGCCCCGGATTGACTCCCCGCAGCAGGCTTGTTAACGCTCCATGGCGATGAGATCCCGGATTCCGGCACTGCTCGCGCTCGCCCTCGCGCTCTGCGCGCTGCCGGGCGTGCGCGCGTTCGCGAGCGCGCCCTGCGCGCCGTGCTGCGCGGAGTACAGCGCGCCTGCTCCGGATTGTGCGATGGATGAAGCGCCCTGTTGCGAGATCGCACCGGCTGCCCCCGCGGCGATCGCCGATCACGCGAGGGCGGAGATCCAGGCCCCAGCCGTCGTCGATTCCCTGCGTGTGGCCGAACCGGCGCTCGCTCCCGTCCCCGCGCCGCCCGCCAAGGGCGCGCCCGCTTACTCCTCGCCACTGCGGCTCTCGGTCGTCCGGCTGCTCTGACGGCGGGATCGAGGCCTCTGGCCTGATCCGCCTGACGAAGTCGCCGAACCCGCGAGGAATCTCTGCATGCGCGCGACCGCCGCGCTGCTGCTCTTGGCGTACGCCATCAGCGGCTGCGCCTCCACGTCATCGAATCGCTATCGGACACTCCAGGAAGACTGGCAGCGCGCCGGAGCCGACGCGTCGCCCGCGGGCGCGGGCGACGAGGACCCGTTCCCGGGCGCCGCCGAGCTCGCGCGCGGCGCGCTCGTGCAGCAGGTGCTCGAACGCAATCCCACCGCGCGCGCGGCGCGCTATGCCTGGCGCGCGGCGCTCGCGCGCTACCCCCAGGCCACCTCGCTCGACGATCCGATGCTGGGCGGGTCGATCGCGCCGGGCTCGTTCGGCGCCCATGGCGTGGACGAGGGCTACCGCATCGAGCTCTCCCAGGCGCTGCCGTTCCCGGGCAAGCTCGCGCTGCGCGGCCAGGCGGCGCTCGGCGAGGCGGAGGCCGCCGCGCGCGACTTCGCCGCGGTGCGGCTGCGGCTCGCGCTGATGGCGTCGCTGCTCTACGACGACTACTACGTCGCAGCGCGCTCGGTCGAGGTGAACGCCGAGCACGTCGCGTTGCTCGAGTCGTTCCAGCGGATCGCGGCCGCGCGGTACGAGGCGGGGCAGGCCGCGCAGCAGGACCCGATCCAGGCCGAGGTCGAGCTGACCCACGCGCTGCACGACCGCGCGGTGCTCGAGGCCACGCGCCGGATCGCGGCCGAGCAGATCAATGCGCTGTTGCACCGCCGCTCGAGCGCACCGCTGCCGCCCCCACCCGCGCGTGCGGCGGCCGCCGACGCGGGCGCGCAGGATCCCGAGCCGCTCGTCGCGCAGGCGCTCGCGGAACGGCCCGAGCTGGCCGCGGCGACCGCGCGCGTCGCGGCCGAGCAGGCGCGCGCCGACCTCGCGCGCCGCGAATACTGGCCCGACTTCACGGTCTCGGGCGGCTACGACCGCTTCTGGGACGAGCGCGAGCTGCGGCCGTCCGTGGGGCTCGCGATGAACGTGCCGCTCGCGCTCGGTCGCCGCAGCGCCGCGGTGGAGGAGGCCGACGCCCGGCTCGAACAGGCGCGCAGCGAGCGCGACGCGCTCGAGGACGAGGTGCGGCTCGACGTCGAGCGCGGCGCCGAACGCTATGCAGAGACGCGCCACGTCCTGCACCTGATCGCGGACCGTCAGCTCCCCGCATCGCGCGACCAGGTCGAGGCCGCTCGCGCGGGGTTCGAGAGCGGGCGCAACAGCTTCCTCGCGCTGATCGACGCCCAGCGCAACCTGCGCAGCGTCGAGCTCTCGTACGAGCAGGCGCTCGCGGACGTCTCCCGCCGGCGCGCCGAGCTCGACCGCGCGCTCGGCCGGATTCCGGGGGTCGCATGGTGAAACAGATCTGGATCGGAGCCATCGCGCTCGTGGCGACGGCGGGATGCGGAGGCTCGCGCTCCGCGCCGGTCGCGGTGCAGGAGTCGGGTCTCGCGATGGACGTCGCGGTGGAGCCCGCCGAGCCGCGCGTGGGCCGCAACGCGATCTGGGTCGAGGTGCGGGACGCGGCAGGCGAACCCGCCGCGGGCGCGCGCGTCGAGGTCGCCGTGGCGATGCACTCGATGGGCGCGATGCCCGCGATGGGCGGACCCGCGGCCGTGGCCGAGGTGAGGCCCGGCGAGTACCGCGCGGACTTCGATCTCGCGATGGGCGGCACCTGGAGCGTCGCGATCGCGGCCGAGCCGCGCGGCGGTCCGATCGCGCGCGCCGAGGGGTCGCTCACGGTGGGCACGCCCGGAGTGCGACTCGAAGCGGCGGGCGGGGCACCCGAAGTGCAGGCCCCCGCGGCCGCGCAAAACGGCGCGGAACATCCCGGCGAGTTCCGCATCGAGCCGGGCCGCCTGCAGCGAATCGGCGTGAAGACCGCGCCCGCGGAACGGCGCGCGCTGGTCGCGGACGTGCGCGCGGTCGGCCGCGTCGCGTCGGAGGAGGGAACGCTCACCGACGTCGCGCTCAAGGTGAACGGCTGGGTCGGCGAGATCCGCGCCGACGCGATTGGCGCGTCCGTGCACAAGGGCGACGTGCTGTTCGCGGTCTACAGCCCGGAGCTCCACGTCGCGCAGCAGGAGTATCTCACCGCGCTGAGCAGTCAGGAGCGCGCGCGCAGCACGGCCGCGCCCGACCGCTCCGACTATCTCGTGCGCGCGGCGCGCAACCGGCTGCGGCTCTGGGACATCGCCGACGCCGACCTCGCAGAGCTTGCGCGCCGCGGCGAGCCGTTCGAGCACGTGCCGATCCGCGCGCCCGTGACCGGCTACGTGGTGGAGAAGAATCTCGTCGCGGGGACCGCGTTCGAGGCCGGCCAGCGCCTGTACCGGATCGCGCCGCTCGGGCGCGTGTGGATCGAGGCGGAGGTCTACGAGTCGGAGCTGGCGCTCGTGCGCGCGGGCCAGCGCGCGACCGTGTCGCTGCCGTATCTGCCCGAGCGCAGCTTCGAGGCCACCGTCGCCTACGTCTATCCCACGCTCGACCCGAAGACGCGCACCGCTCGGCTGCGCCTCGCGCTGCCCAACCCCGATCTCGCGCTGCGCCCCGACATGTACGCGAACGTGCGCGTCCACGTCGACCGGGGCGAGAAGCTCGTGGTGCCGCAGTCGGCCGTGCTCTACGCGGGCGAGCGCAGCTTCGTGTTCCGCGCGCTCGGCGACGGCCGCTTCCGGCCGCAGCCGGTCGAGGTCGGAGTGCGCAGCGGCGAGGACGTCGAGGTCCTGACCGGGCTCGAAGTGGGCGACGAGATCGTCACCTCGGCCACGTTCCTGATCGCGTCCGAGAGCCGCCTGCGCGCGGCGCTGGAGCAGTGGTGATCGCGCGGCTGATCGCGACCTGCGCGCAGCACCGGGGTCTCTCGATCCTGGTCGTGCTCGCGGCGGCGGCCTGGGGTGTCGCGTCGCTGCGCCAGACGCCGCTCGACGCGATCCCGGATCTCTCCGACGTGCAGGTGATCGTGTTCACCGAGTGGCCGGGGCAGAGCCCGAACCTCGTCGAGGATCAGATCACGTACCCGATCTCGGCGCGCCTGCTCTCCGCGCCGCACGTGCGCTCGGTGCGCGGCCAGTCGTTCTTCGGGCTCTCGTTCGTCTACGCGATCTTCGAGGATGGCACCGACCTGTACTGGGCGCGCAGCCGCGTGCTCGAATATCTCGCGGGCGTGTCGGGTCAGCTCCCGGCCGGAGTCGTGCCCGTGATCGGGCCCGACGCGACCGGCGTCGGCTGGGTGTTCGAATACGCGCTCGTCGACCGCACCGGCCGCCACGACCTCGCCGAGCTGCGCAGCCTCCAGGACTGGAACCTGCGCTATGCGCTCGCGAGCGTGCCGGGCGTCGCGGAGGTCGCCTCGGTCGGCGGGTTCGTGCGTCAGTACCAGGTGCAGGTCGACCCGAACAAGCTGCTCGCGCGCGGACTCCCGATCCAGGAGGTGATCCGCGCCGTGCGCGAGTCGAACGAGGACGCGGGCGGCCAGGTGGTCGAGTTCGCCGGTCACGAGTACGCCCTGCGCGGGCGCGGCCGGATCGGCGCGCTCGAGGACCTGCGCCGCGTGCCGCTGCGCGCGAGCGACGCGGGCACGCCCGTGTACCTCGAGGACGTCGCCACTGTCTCGTTCGGCCCCGATGCCCGCCGCGGGCTGGTCGAGCTGGACGGCGAGGGCGAGGCGGTCGGCGGAATCGTCGTGATGCGGTTCGGCGAGAACGCGCTGCGCGTGATCGACCGCGTGAAGGCGCGGCTCGACGAGCTCCGGCCCGGATTGCCGGAGGGCGTCGAGGTGGTGGTCACCTATGACCGGTCGGAGCTGATCGAGGGCGCGATCGCGACGCTGCGGCGCACGCTGCTCGAGGAGATGGCGATCGTCTCGTTCGTCATCTTCGCCTTCCTGCTCCATGCGCGCAGCGCGCTGGTCCCGATCCTCACGATCCCGATCGGTGTCGTGCTCGCGTTCGTCCCGATGGTCCGCCAGGGGCTCACGGCCAACATCATGTCGCTCGGCGGCATCGCCGTGGCGATCGGCGCGATGGTCGACGCGTCGATCATCGTGGTCGAGAACATTCACAAACGACTCGAAGGATGGGAGCGGTTCGGCCGCCCCGGTGAGCGAAACACCGTGATCCTGAGCGCGATGCAGGAGGTCGGCCCGTCGGTCTTTTTCGCGCTGCTCGTGATAACGGTCTCGTTCGTGCCGATCTTCACGCTCGAAGCCACGGAGGGGCGGCTGTTCAAGCCGCTCGCGTTCACGAAGACCTACGCGATGGGCTTCGCAGCGCTGCTCTCGGTGACGCTGACGCCCGCGCTCGCGGCGCTCTTGATCCGCGGTCGGATCCGCGGCGAGGAAGAGCACCCGCTGAACCGCGCGCTGATCCTGCTCTACGCGCCGGTCGTGCGTTGGGTGGTTCGGCGCCGCGGCGCCGTGATCGCCGTCGCGCTGGTCCTGCTCGCGTCCACGGTGCCGATCGCGCTCCAGCTCGGGCGCGAGTTCATGCCGCCGCTCAACGAGGGCACGATGCTCTACATGCCCACCGCGCCGCCCGGCATGTCGATCACCGAGGCCGCCGACGTGCTCCAGCGCATGGACCAGGAGCTGAAGCACTTCCCCGAGGTCGCGCACGTGTTCGGCAAGATCGGCCGCGCGGAGACCTCGTCGGATCCGGCCGGGCTCTCGATGGTCGAGACGATCGTCACGCTGAAGCCGCGCGACCAGTGGCGTGACGGGATGACGTGGGAGCGGCTCGTGTCGGAGATGGACCGCACGTTGCGCTATCCGGGCATGCCGAACCTGTTCTGGATGCCGATCCAGACCCGCACCGAGATGCTCGCCACGGGCGTGCGCAGCCAGCTCGCCGTGAAGGTATTCGGCCCCGACCTCGCGGCGATCGACGCGGCGTCGCGCGAGATCGAGCACGTGCTCGCCGGCATCCCGGGCACGCGCAGCGCGGTGGCGGAGCGCCTGTCGGGCGGGTTCTTCCTCGACGTGCGCCTGCGACGCGAGGACGCCGCGCGCTACGGCGTGCGCGCCGCCGACGTGAACGAGGTGGTCGAGACGGCGGTGGGCGGGCGCAACGTGTCGCAGACCGTGGAGGGCCGCGAGCGATACCCGATCAGCGTGCGGTACGCACGCGACTACCGCGAGGACCTCGGTGCGCTGCGCCGCGTGCTCGTGGCGACGCCGGGCGGCGCGCAGGTGCCGCTCGCGCAGGTGGCGGACCTCTCGTTCGCGATGGGTCCCGACTTCGTGCGCAGCGAATCGGGGCGGCTCGTCGGATACGTGGCGGTCGACGTCGGCCAGCGGCCGATCGTCGACTACGTCGAGGACGCCCGGCGGTTGGTCGAACAGGTGAGCCTGCCGGCCGGCACGCGGATCGCCTGGGCCGGTCAGTTCGAGCACTGGGAGCGCGCTCGCGAGCGCCTCGTGCTCGTGGTTCCGCTCACGCTGCTGATCGTGGGCCTCCTGCTCTACCTCAACACGGGCTCGCTCGTGGAGACCGGGATCGTTCTGCTCGCGGTGCCGTTCTCGCTGATCGGGGCGGTGTGGCTGCTCTGGCTGCTCCACTACAACTGGAGCATCGCCGTGATCGTCGGCCTGATCGCGCTCGCCGGCCTCGACGCGCAGACCGGCGTCGTGATGCTGCTCTACCTCACGATCGCGCATCGCGAGCGCGCGGCGCGCGGCGCACTGCGCGACGCGCGCGATCTCGAGGACGCGATCGTCGAGGGCGCCGCGCGCCGGATCCGGCCCAAGCTGATGACCGTCGTCGCGATGACCGCGGGCCTGCTGCCGCTCCTGTGGAGCAGCGGCACGGGCGCCGACGTGATGAAGCGGATCGCGGCACCGATGGTCGGCGGCCTCGCGAGCTCGTTCGCGCTCGAGCTCCTGGTCTACCCCGCGCTGTTCGCGATCTGGAAGCGCAGGTCGCTCGATCCGGCCCGGTAGGCACGCGCAGGCGCGCGGTTTGACACCGAAAACGGCCACTGATAGGGTGCGGAACCCGCCCAGGTGGACCCCGCGCGCCCGCCGGAACCCCGCTCTCGGACACGGGACACGGGGTCCGGACTGACGGTAGGTGGCCTGCCCCCACATGACCCAAAAGCCCAAGCTCCAGCTCGCGCAGAACCCGGAGGAGATCCGGGCCGCGATCGCGTCGGTCGAGGCGGCCGTCGCGGACATCCGCGCGGGCAAGCTCGTGATCCTCGTCGACGACGCCGACCGCGAGAACGAGGGCGATCTCTGCATCGCGGCCGAGAAGGTCACGCCCGAGGCGATCAACTTCATGGCGCGCTACGGCCGCGGCCTGATCTGTCTCTCGATGACCGAACAGCAGCTCGACCGCCTGAACCTCGGCATGATGGTGCCGGACTGGGAGAACACCTCGGGCTTCGGCACCGCGTTCACGGTGTCGATCGAGGCGCGCCGCGGCGTGACCACGGGCATCTCGGCGGCCGATCGCGCCACCACGATCCTCACCGCGATCGCCGCCGACGCGAGGCCCTCCGACATCGCCCGACCCGGCCATGTCTTCCCCCTGCGCGCGCGCCAGGGCGGCGTGTTGCGGCGCGCGGGCCAGACCGAGGGCTCGGTCGACCTGGCGCGGCTCGCGGAGCTCACGCCCGCCGGCGTGATCTGCGAGATCATGAACGACGACGGCACGATGGCGCGCATGCCGGACCTGATCGAGTTCTCGCGACGGCACGGCGTCAAGATCGTCAGCATCGCCGACCTGATCCAGTACCGGCTGCGCAAGGAGAAGCTCGTGCGGCGCGCGGCGGTCGCGATGATGCCCACGCGCGCGGGCGGCGACTTCAAGTGCATCGTCTACGAGAACGACATCGATCACATCGACCACATGGCGCTCGTGAAGGGCGAGATCGGCCCCGACGACGCCGTGCTCGTGCGCGTGCACAGCGAGTGCCTGACCGGCGACGCGTTCGGCTCGCTGCGCTGCGATTGCGGCGAGCAGCTCGAGGCCGCGCTGAAGCTCATCGACGCCGAAGGGCAGGGGGTGCTGCTCTACATGCGCCAGGAAGGGCGCGGGATCGGGCTCAAGAACAAGATCCGCGCCTATGGCCTCCAGGACGAAGAGGGGCTCGACACGGTGCAGGCGAACGAGCGGCTCGGCTTCCCGGCCGACCTGCGCGACTACGGCGTCGGCGCGCAGATCCTCGTGGACCTCGGCGTGCGCAAGATGCGCATGATCACCAACAACCCGGGCAAGCGTGCGGGGATCGAGGGCTACGGCCTTGCGATCGTCGACCGCGTGCCGCTCGAGGTCGCGCCGAACGAGAAGAACCTCGACTATCTCCGAACCAAGAAAGAAAAGCTCGGTCACGTACTTCACTTGATGAGCTAACGAGGAATACGAATGTTCCAGTCGATCGACCAGGTGCTCGCGAAGCTGACCGAGCAGGACTACATCGGCGACAAGAAGATCGGCACGGTCGTGTTCCTCGCCGACAAGCTCGAGAAGCCGGTGCTGGTCGAGGGACCCGCCGGCGTCGGCAAGACCGAGCTCGCGAAAGTCGTCGCGCGGGCGACCGGCCGCAAGCTGATCCGGCTCCAGTGCTACGAGGGCCTCGACGAGGCGAAGGCGCTCTACGAATGGGAGTACTCGAAGCAGCTGCTCTACACGCAGATCCTCAAGGAGAAGTTCACCGAGGCGATGTCGGGCGCCTCGTCGCTGCGCGAGGCGGCCGAGCGCGTCGGCAAGGAGGACAGCGTCTTCTTCTCCTACAACTTCATCGTGCCGCGGCCGCTGCTGACCGCGATCACCTCGGACGAGCCGGTGCTGCTGCTGATCGACGAGGTCGACAAGTCGGACCCGGAGTTCGAGGCGTTCCTGCTCGAGGTGCTGTCAGACTTCCAGGTGACGGTGCCCGAGCTCGGCACCGTGGAGAGCAAGCGCAAGCCGCTCGTGTTCCTGACCTCGAACAACGCCCGCGAGATGAGCGATGCGCTCAAGCGCCGCTGCCTCCACCTGTTCATCGACTTCCCGAGCGAGGAGCTCGAGCGGAAGATCCTCGAGACGAAGGTGCCCGGCGCGGCGGCGGGGCTGGTCGAGGACCTCGTGGGCATGATGCACCGCCTGCGCCAGCTCGACCTGAAGAAGACGCCGTCGATCAGCGAGACGCTGGACTGGGCGCGCGCCCTGCTGGCGCTCAACGCCCAGGAGCTCGACGAGCAGCTCGTGAACCAGACCTTCAACGTGATCCTCAAGTACGAGGGCGACGTGCGCAAGGCGCAGGCGGAGCTCGACAAGCTGCTCCAGAAGAAGACCGGCCAGGCGCGCGCGACCAAGCCCGTCGCTGCGCCCGAGCCGACCCCGGCGGCGACCAAGAAGGGCGCGCTGCACTAGCAAGCGCGCGAAAGCGCGCGCGCAGCGAGCCGAAGGCGAGCGAAGACCGGCAGCGGGAAGGCGGGCGGAGATCGGACGGGCGTGCAGAAGAAGATCCTCGAGTTCACCAACATCCTGCGCAAGAGCGGGATCCGCGTCTCCACTGCCGAGGCGATCGACGCGTTCACGGCGCTCGACGAGCTGTCGATCGACGACCGCGAGATCTTCAAGGACGCGATGCGCTCCACGATGGTGAAGCGCGGCGAGGAGGTCCCGACCTACGACCAGCTGTTCGACCTGTTCTGGTCGGGCTTCTACGACAGCCTGCGCGAGTCGTTCGGGCAGGCCACGGCGGGGCTCGCCGAGATGGGGATGGACCTCGAGCAGCTGCTCCAGCAGATCATGCAGATGCTCCAGGGGATGGAGGGCGAGCTCTCCGGCGATCTCTCGGAGCTCGCGCGCGCCCTGCTCACGCAGGACCTCACCCAGCTCGAGAACCTGATCCGCCAGGCCGCCGAGCAGGCCGGGATCGATCGGATCGAGAACTTCCTGCAGGTGGGCTTCTTCAGCCGCCGCACGCTCGAGCAGCTCGGCATGGAGGGGGCGAGCGACGAGCTCGAGGATCTCGCCGCGCGGCTCGAGGCGGCTGGCATGTCGCCCGAGGAGATCGCGGCGCTGCGCAAGCTGATCGACGGGCTGATGGAGGCGCTGCGCCGCAGCGTGCGCTCGTTCACCGAGCGCGAGCTCCAGAAGCACAACCACGACTACATGGAGAAGTTCCGGCGCGAGACGCTGCTCGAGAAGAGCTTCTACCACCTCACCGAGGAGGAGATCCGCAAGATGCGCGAGGTGGTCGAGCGCCTCGCCCAGCGGATCAAGAACGTGCTGTCGATCCGGCGCCGGCGGCTCAAGCGCGGCAAGCTGGATCTCCACCAGACGCTGCGCCGCAACATGTCGCACGGGGGGATCCCGTTCGAGCTGATCTTCAAGCAGCGCAAGAAGGACCGCCCGAAGCTCGTGATCCTCACGGACGTTTCGTCCTCGGTCGCGAACGTGTCGCGGTTCATGCTCCAGTTCGTCTACACGCTCCAGGAGGCGTTCACGAAGATCCGCGCGTTCGTGTTCGTCGCGGAGCTCGGCGAGGTGACGCCGCTGTTCCAGGAGAAGGACATCAACGACGCGATCGAGGCCGCGCTCGAGGGCGGCGACGTGATCAATGTCTACACGCGCTCGAACTTCGGGTTCGCGTTCCACTACTTCTGGCAGAACTTCCTGTCCGCGATCGACAACAAGACGACGGTCCTGATCCTCGGGGACGCGCGCAACAACTACAACGACCCGCGCGCCTGGTGTCTGCGCGAGATCCACAACAAGGCGAAGAACGTGGTGTGGCTCAATCCCGAGAACCCGAGCGCCTGGGGGTTCGGGGACAGCGTGATGGACAAGTACCTGCCCTACACGACGGTTGCCGAGGAGTGCCGCAACCTGCGCCAGCTCTCGAAGGTGGTGGACGGGCTGTTGCTCTAGCCGCGCAACGTCGGCGTGCGCCGGCCCGTGGGCTTGCTCCGGGTAGTGGTTCGTCCGCTGCGCTGAGTCGCCCGCCGCGAGCCCACCGCCCCCGGCGCTCGCGCGCTGGTGTCAACGCGTTATGCGCTGGGCTGAAGAGAAACGCCCCGCCGGGGGTGCCGGCGGGGCGTTCAAAGGGGGGAGGGGCGGTGGCTGGATGATGGGGGGTGAGAGGTTGGACATTTCGGTTAGAAATGCCAGAGCCACCGCCGCTCCACACAAACGGGAACTGAGGGCATTGTGAGCGGCCGTGCGGCCATTGTCAAACGCTATTTCGGATCCCGCTGAAGGATTTCCGGTCGCGGCCCGAACCGGTGCCCGGCCGGCCTGGGTTTTCGATGGAAATCCCGTGTTAGAACAGTCAGCTAGATCATTTTCCAAGTTCGGACTCGAATGTCCAGCGGCCCCCGGCGCGGCTCGGTGCGGGTCGTTCGGGTAGGTTTCGCGAGTCCTTCAACCGGCCTGAGGTTTGCTTGGCTCCGCGCCGATTCCACATCCGCACCTACGGCTGCCAGATGAACGCGCTGGATTCGCAGAAGGTTGCGGCGCTGCTGTGCGGTGCGGGATACGCGGTCTCCGCGGATTACGACGACGCCGACGTGCTGATCGTGAACACGTGCTCGATCCGCGACAAGGCGGAGCAGCGCCTGTATGCCGATCTCGGGCGGCTGCGCGCGTGGAAGGCGCTGCGGCCCGGCCGCGTGATCGGCGTGGCGGGGTGCGTGGCGCAGCAGGAGGGCGACGCGATCCTGCGCCGCTTCGCCGCGGTCGACTTCGTCTACGGCACCCACAACCTGCGCCTCGTGCCCGCGCTCGTCGCAGCCGCAGAGCGCGGCGAGCGCAGCGAGCGCACCGACGAGAGCCGCTCGCTCGCGCGCTTCGATCTGCCGCAGCGCCATCCCGATCTCCCGAGCGAGACGCCTGGCCGCGCCTTCGTCACGGTGATGGAAGGCTGCGACATGTTCTGCACCTTCTGCGTGGTGCCGCGCACGCGCGGGCGCGAGATCAGCCGCGCGGCCGCCGCCATCGAAGAGGAAGTGCGCGACCTCGCGTCATCGCATGGGGTCCGCGAAATCACGCTGCTCGGCCAGACCGTCAACGCCTACGGCCGCCACGATCTGCGCCGCGGGCGCGCCGCGGCCGCGGGCACCGAGAGCTTCGCGACGCTGCTCGACCGCCTCGCGCGCGTGCCCGGAATCGAGCGGATCCGCTACACGAGCCCGCACCCGGTGTTCTTCGACGACGACCTCGTGCGCGCCCACGGCGAGCTCGCGCCGCTGTGTCCCCACGTCCACCTCCCAGCGCAGAGCGGGTCCGATGCAGTGCTCGCGCGCATGCGGCGGCCCTACACCGCGGCCGCCTACCGCGCGCTCTGCGAGCGGCTGCGCGCGGCGCGCCCCGACGTCGCCATCACGACCGACCTGATCGTCGGCTTCCCGGGCGAGACCGATGCGGACTTCCGCGCCACGCTCGCGCTCGTGGCGCACGTCGGCTTCGTCGACGCCTACACGTTCAAGTATTCGCCGCGCCCGGGCACGCCCGCCGCCGGCTACGCCGACGCGGTCGACCCCGCGGTCGCCCAGGCGCGGCTCGCAGAGCTCCAGGATCTCCAGCGGTCCCTGACGCTCGCGGCGCACCGCCGGCGTGTGGGCAGCGAGACGGAGGTGCTCGTGGAGGGCGCGAGCCGCCGTGGAGCGGGCCAGGCCACCGGCCGCGACCCCTACCACCGCGTGGTAAACCTCGCAGCCGAGGCGGAATTCCCGCTCCGCTCGGGCGACCTCGTGCGCGCGCGCGTGGTCGAGGCGACCCCTCACTCCCTGATCGGCGAGCCGGTCGGGGCCGCGCGACCGATCGCGGTGAAGAACCAGGCGTTCCGCGCCGATACCGGGGAGCGCAGCGCACAGCTCTAGGTGGCCGTCCCGGTTGGGCCCGAGCCGTCGCCGCGCCGGAGGGGGGCGATGCCCAGGGGCCGGATTCTCGCCGTCGACGATCAGCGCTATTTCCGCGAGCTGATCGAGGGCCTGCTCGTCGAAGAGGGCTTCGAGGTGCAGACCTGCGGGAGCGGCGAGGAGGCGCTGCGCCTGCTCGACCGCGCCGTGTTCGACGTGATCGTCACCGACCTCGTGATGCCCGCGATGACCGGGATCGACCTGGTCCAGCGCGTGAAGGAGCGCGATCCGGAGCAGGAGATCATCGTGGTGACGGGCGTGGTCGACGTGCAGAGCGCGGTCGACGCGATGAAGGTCGGCGCCACCGACTACCTGCTCAAGCCGTTCGACCGCGCGACGCTGGCCTCGGCGCTCGAGGGGATCCTCCAGCGCGCGCGGCTGCGCCAGGAGCGCGACCGCCTGCTCGCGGAGAACATCGAGTTCCTCGGCGAGCGCGCGCTGTTCGAGCGCGCACTCGCGCTGTTTCGCGCCACCTCGCTCGAATCGCTCGCCGAGAAGGTGCTCGACGGGCTCTGCTGCGAGACGGGCGCCCAGGGCGGCGTGCTCTG
>DATFWW010000096.1:0-15592 GCA_035258825.1 Myxococcota bacterium | reverse complement strand
GTCGTCGTATGGCCGCCACTCGCCGCGCGCATGATAGGCCGCGAGCGCCGCGCTCTCGACCAGCAGGCACGGGTAGAGCTTCAGCTCGTCGGGGCGGAAGTCGGCATCGTCGAACAACCGCCGGTAGTCGGCCGCATCGCGTTCGGGCGTCGCGCCGAGCAGGTTCGCCATCCAGTGCGCGTGCAGCTTGAATCCGGCTCCGCGCAGTGCGCGGAATGCGGCGCTCGTCGCGGCGACCTCGTGGCCGCGGCGGTTCATCCCCAGGATCTCGTCGTCGAGGCTCTGCAAGCCGAGCTGGATCTTCGTGGCCCCGAGCTCGCGCAGGCGGCGCGCCTCCGCGGCGTCGACCAGGTCGGGCCGCGTCTCGAACGCGAGCCCGACACAGCGGGCCGCCGACGCCTCGTTGCGCCGCTGCGCGGCCGCGAGATCCTCGGCACTCGCGCACTCGCTCTCGTGCAGCAGCGCACCGCCGTGCGCCGCGGCGAGGTGGCGCGCCACCGCGCGGTTGTAGGCGCCCTCGTCGATCGCGCGGCCGTCGAGCGGCGCGATCGCACGGTAGTCCGCGGCGGCGAGGCCCGCCGCAGCGCGGCCGTCGACGCGCGCGCCGAAGTCGTTCATCGCGTCGAAGCAGCGCGCCGTGAACCACCGCTGATAGGCCGCTGGGTGGTGGGACCAGGTGCCGCCCAGCACGATCAGCTCGACCTTGTCGGTCGGGTGCCCCATGCTCCGGTACGCGTCGAGCCGGTTCCACGTCTGGAGATAGGGATCGAAGCGGTTGTCTTCGGCGCGCTGCGCGCCGGGCTCGTCGGCGAGGTAGCTCTTCGGCATGCGCACGTCGTTCGGGCAGAACACGCAGGTGCCCGGGCACGGGAACGGCTTGGTCAGCACCGTGACGGGCGTGACGCCCGAGAGCGAGCGCACGGGGCGCAGCCGCAGCCGCCGCACGAACTCGGCCTCCTCCGCGCCTTGCGCTGCTGCAAACGCCCGGAACCCCGCGATGATCTCGGTCTTCGAGAACAGGCCGCACCCGCGCTTGGGGTGGCGCCGCACGATCCGGTCGAGGCCCGCCGCGTCGAGCTCCGGCGCGCGCAGCACCGCGTCGATGATCGCGCATAGCGCGGCGCGGTGCGGTGCGGGATCGAATTCGGCGCGGGCGGTGCGCGGCTGCATGGCGCGCCGAAGGTACCAATGAACGACGCCACCGCGCGCGCGCTCGCGGCGATCAACCGCGACTTCTACCGCGACCACGCCGCGGAGTTCAGCGCCACGCGCAGCGCGCCGTGGCGGGGCTGGGAGCGCCTGCTGCCCTCGCTGCGCGCGGTGCCCGGCGGCCGCGCCGTGCGCGTGCTCGACGTCGGCTGTGGCAACGGCCGCTTCGCGCGCTGGCTCGCGCCCGCGCTCGCGCCGCGCGCGGTCGAGGTCTGGGGCGTCGACGCCAGCAAGCCGCTGCTCGCGGTCGCGCGCGCGGCGGCCCCGCCCGGGGCGCACTGGCTCGCGGCCGATGTCGTCGCGGAGCCCGGCACCCTGCCGTCCGGCCCGTTCGACCTCGTGGCGCTGTTCGCGGTGATCCACGGGATCCCGGGCCGCGAGCGCCGCCGCGCGCTGCTCGCGGCCTGCGCTGCGCGTGTCGCGCCGGGCGGCCGGCTCGCCTTCACCACCTGGCGGCGCGGCGAACGCGAACGCGCGGTGGACTGGAATACCTACAGTTCCCGGGCACGTATGCCGATCGATTGCTCACAGCTGGAGCCCGGCGATCACCTGATTCCGTGGGGCCCGAGCGAACAACCGGTGCGTTATTTCCATGCGTTCGACGAGGCCGAGCTCGCGAACTGCCTCGAGGGACTGCCCCTCGTGGCCGAGCGGCGCTATCGCGCCGACGGCCGCGCGGGCGATCAGAATGAGTACGTCGTCCTCCGCGCCCGATAGCGCGCGGCGGCGCCTCGAGGGCCGCGGGGAGCTCGCGCGCGCGCTCGACGCGGGTCTGCCCGTGCGCTGCGTCGTGGTGCCGGAGGGGCCGCTGCCGGCCGATCTCGCGGCACTCTGCGAGCGCGCCGCGGCGGCCGGCGCCGAGATCGTGCGCGGCGCGCAGCGGCGCCACGCGCGGCTCGCGGGCGAGCTGGAGGTCGCCGCGCTGGTCGGCCCCGAGCGCGACGCCGATCTGGACACCGTGATGGCGCGCGGCGGCGCGGTGTGGCTGATCGCGGGCGCGCGCTATGCGGGCAACGTCGGCACGGCGATCCGCACCGCCGAGGTCTCCGGCGCCGACGGCGTCTACATCGACAACGATTTCGACCACGACCAGCGCCGCGAGGCGCGGCGCGCCTCGATGCGCGCGGACCGCTTCCTGCCCGTGGCGTGGGAGCGCGCCGGAAACGTGATCGGCGCGGCGCGGCGCGCGGGCAAGCGGATCGTCGGTGTCGAGGACAGCGGCAGCGCAGCGCCGTGGGAGATCGATCTCACGCCGCCCGTGCTGTTCGTGGCAGGCGGCGAGGCCGAGGGCGTTCCGCGAGTGCTGCTCGCGCGCTGCGACGCCGTGGCGCGCATCCCGATGGCGGGTTTCGTCGCGTCGTACAACCTGCAGGCCGCCGTGGCGATCCTCTCCGCCGAGCGGCTGCGCCAACGCCGAGGATCGCGATGAGGCAGGACCCGGACACCCTGAACTTGCTCCCGCTCTACTTCTCCGCGCGCCCCTCGGCGCGCGTGCTCGGCATCGTGTTCGTGCTCGCCGCCGCGATCAGCTGGGTCGCCGCGGGATACGACCTCGGCGAGCTGCGCGCGATGGCCGCGATCGGAGAAGGCGCGTCGCTCGGCCCGGCCGTCGCGCTCGCGCGCGCAGAGGCGGGCCGCGGCGTGGCGGTCGCGCAGATCTCGTGCGCGCTGTTCGTGGCCGCGGCGTTCTGCCCTTGGCTCTACCAGGTGCGCGCGAACGTGCGCGCGCTCGGCGCCCGGCGGCTGCGCTTCGGCCGCGAGTGGACCTATCTCGGATTCGCGATCCCGGTGCTCAACGCCTATCGCCCCTACCAGGTCGTCTCCGAGGTCTGGCGCGCCAGCGACCCGGCGAGCCTCGATCCGCTCGGCTGGCAGCGGCTGCCGACCTCGCGGCTCGTGCTCGCGTGGTGGGTCGGCCTCGCAGGCTGGGTCGTGTGCGAAGCGCTCGCGGCGCTGCTGCTGCACATCGCACCCGGCATCGAGCACGTCGAGACCGCGCACGCGGTCGGGCTCGTGGGCGACGTGGGGTCCGCCGTGAGCGCGAGCCTCGGCTATTTCCTCGTGGCGCGGATCAGCGCCGCGCAGGACGCGAAGTGGGCCGCGTTCGGGCGCGGGGACGCCCTGTCCGGCGCTGCGCCGGTGGCCTGCGGATCGGCCGTTCGGGCGTAACTCCGCACCGGCAACGGAGGCCCCCAGCGGGCCGTCCCGATTCTCAACCAGGGCCTTCGCCCGGCCGATGAGGATCGGGAATCCATGTCTTCGCAGCGCTCGCGCGTCGCCGCACTGACGCTCCTGTGTGCGCTCGCGCTCGCGGGCCGCGCGGACGCCACCGCTGCGCGCCCGGCGCAGCGGCCTGGCGACCTGGAATCCCCGGCGATGACGATCGAGCAGGCGGCCGAGCTGCTCGACGCCGCGACCGAGCCGCCGGCCGGTCCCGCGGAGGTTCCCCCCGCCGAGGACGCACAGCTGAAGCAGGCCGCGCCGATCCGCGCGGACAGCCCGCCGGCCGCGCTCTACGACCTCTGGTCGGCGCGCGCGGCCGAGCAGTTCTCTCGCATGGCGCCCTACGTGCCGCGCTTCCTGCTCGACGGATTCGAGGAGCTCCAGCACGGCGACCTCACGCCCGACGCTCTGAGTGCGCTCTGTGCGGTCGCGCTCGCGCTGCTGCTGCTCGGCGCGCTCGCGCGCGCGGCGCGCGGGTCCGGCGCGATCTCCGTCATGATCGACTATCCGATCGGCCTGCGCGGCACGTTCTGCGTGAAGCTCAACACGCGCGCCACGGCGAACGGCCGCACCGCCAAGCTGGCCACGCCGAGCGAGGCGGAGCGCGCGCGCCACGCGGCCGGCAACGCGAGCAAGACGGCGCGGTACGGCGTCTCGCGCGAGACCCAGTTCCTCGCAGTCCCGTGCCGCCGCCATTTCGTCTCCGTCGACGGCTACCTCCAGACCTCGGAGAGTGAGGACATCGTCGCCGCGCACTTCGCCGAGCACCAGGTGGTGCCCAAACGCGGCGCCACGGTGCGCCTCGGCTTCGACTTCGCGCCGCGCGCGTGCCCGGTCGAGGTGCGCGTCGCGTGGGACCGGCGCACGGTCGAGGAGGCGCGGATAGCTTGCTACGGCGTACCCGGCTCGCTGCGCCTGGCGCGCGGGCCCGTGCAGTACACGCTCGACCGCGGCACGCATCGCATCCTCGCCGGCAGCACGGACCGCGTCGCCGAGGTGTCGCTCGCGATCGAGACGTTCGAGCCGCGCGTACTCGTGATCGATCTGGGCGACCGCACGCAGCTCGTGTTCGCGGGCTGCCCGCTCGCGGTGGAGCCCTACCTGAACGGCGACATCGCGTCCGCCGCGCGCGCGCTCGAGCGCGAGGGGCAGACGCAGATCGCCAACCGCCTGCTCGCGCGCTTCCACGAGGAGCGCGGCCAGCTCGACAGCGCCGCGCGCTGCTACGAGCTCGCCGGCGAGCGCGCCGCGGCCGCGGCCCTCCACGAGAAGCTCGGCCAGTACCACAAGGCGGCCAATCTCTTCGAGGCGATCGGCGACCACGAGCGCGCGGGCGAGATGTTCCGCACCGCGGGCGAGCTCCTGCGTGCGGGCGAGGCCTACGCCCGCGCCGACGACTACAACAGCGCGATCGAGTGCTTCGAGCGCGCGGGCGACGTCACGCGCTGGATCGACGCGCTCTCGAAGCACGGGCAGAACCTCCAGGCCGCGCAGGTGGCGCTCGAGCGCGGCGACCGCGCGCAGGCGATCCAGTGCCTGCACCGCATCGCGGTGTCCGATCCGGACTACCCCGCCGCGGTGATGCACCTCGCGGACGCCTATCAGAAGGAGGGCCACATCGACCTCGCCGTGCGCAAGCTCGAGGAGCTGTTCACCACGCGCCCGGAGTCCGACGTGCCGAGCGAGGCGATCGACCGCCTCGCGCTGCTCTGCGAGCAGACGCGCCGCTTCGACCGCGCGCTCTCGCTGCTCGAGAAGCTGCGCTCGCGCAACGCCACCTGGCCGCACCTGGCCACGCGCGTGGAAGCGCTGCGCAAGGCGTTGCTCGCCCAGACCACCAACCCCGACCTCACGCCCGGCAGGCCCGTGGTGGACGGATTCGACGAGGGGTTCCGCTACGAGATCCTCGAGGAGATCGGCCGCGGCGGGATGGGCGTGGTGTTCCGCGCGCGCGACCGTCGGCTCGGCCGCGAGGTGGCGCTCAAGCGCCTGCCCGACCACATCCGCAACCACCCGAAGGCGATCGAGCTGTTCCTGCGCGAGGCGCGCGCGGCAGCCGCGCTGAACCACCCGAACATCGTCACGCTGTTCGACGCCGCGCAGGAGCGCGACACGCTCTACATCACGATGGAGCTCTTGCGCGGGAGCCCGCTCCAGAAGGTGCTGCGCGAGAAGGGGCGCCTCTCGCCGGGCACCGTCGCGAAGATCGGCGGCCAGATCGCACAGGGCCTCCAGTACGCCCACGAGCAGGGCATCGTCCACCGCGACATCAAGACCGCCAACATCTTCTTCACCGACAAGAAGGTGGTGAAGATCATGGACTTCGGCCTCGCGAAGATGGTCGAGGAGGTGCGGCGCAGCACGACCGTGGTGGGCGGCACGCCCTACTACATGGCGCCCGAGCAGAGCGCGGGCGAGCAGGTGGATCACCGTGCGGATCTCTACGCGCTCGGCGTGACGTTCTTCGAGCTGCTGACGGGGCACGTGCCGTTCAAGGACGGCGACGTCGCGTTCCACCACCGCCACACGCCGCCGCCGCACGTGCGCGACGTGGCCCCCGGCACGCCGGAGCCGCTCGCCGAGCTCGTGGAGCAGATGCTCGCGAAGCGGCCGAGCCAGCGCGTGCGCTCGGCGGCCGACGTGGTGCGGCGGCTGGCGGAAATCGCGCGATCGGCGGCCTAGCCACGCCTCGGGCCCGGGAGCGGCACCTAATCGCTTCCCGGCCGCGATTCGAGGTTGAGCTGCGCGAGGTCCCGGGAGTATGATGCGGTCGGCTCGCGCCGCCTTTCTTCGTCCGGGTGTGAAGTAGTTCACACCCCGGCGGTCGGGGCCGGATCTATCCCAACCTGGAGGTAGCCGGATGAGCGCCTTCCAGGACGCACTCTCCTCCGAGATCCAGCGCCGCCCCGCGCTGTTGCAGCTGGCCACCGGGCTCGCGCGGCGCATCTCCCCTGTCTGGGTGTTTGGCCACACTGTGGTCGCACTCGGCTCGGACGCGGTGCGCGAGGTGTTCGACCGGGCCGACGAATTCGAGCTGGGGCCGGTCGCACATCACAAGATGCTCTTGGGCCCGTTCCTGCTCGGTATGGATCCACGGCAGCAGTATCTCGACGAGCGAAAGCTGCTGGGGGAGGTGCTGGAGCGCCTCCAGCCTCGCCTCGAGGAGATCGCACGCGAGAAGGCGAATGAAGCACATGCCCGGCTCGAGGAGAAGATCGAGCGCCACCGCGGGGCCACGATCGAGGTGGTGAGCGAGTTCACCGAGCCCGTCGTCACGGGCATCGCCTCGGTGTTCTTCGGAGTCCCCTTCCCAGACACACAGCGGAGCCGCTTCGTGTCGGGCACGGGGGAGAGGCTGCTGACGGCGTGGCTGCGCAAGGTCGGGTCGGTGATCTCGTCGACGTCGCCCGCCCCGTTCGGGCTGCAGCGCGTCGCGGAGTGTTGCGCCATCGAGCTGGGCCACTACCTCGACGCGGTGATCGCGGCGCGCCGCGAAAGCGGCGAGCGGAAAGCTGACGTGCTAGGTCATCTCTTGGAACTCGAGACAGCTCAGGGCTGGCATCCGTGGCGCGTTCGCGCGAATCTCGCGGGACTCATGCTCGCGGGCAGCACCGCGCTCGTGAAGTCGTTCGCGCTCGCGCTGCACCAGCTGTTCGTGAAGCGGCCGCCCGACCGGCGATCGCGGTACTGGCGATCGCGGCACGAAGAGGCGATTGCGGCGGCGAAGCGCGGTGCGCTCGACGAGCTGAAGGCGCTGATGTTCGAGGCGCTCCGCTTCGAGACCCCCTTCCCGATCCTGGTTCGCTACTGCCCGCGCGCCACCACGCTCGGGCAGGGCGAACGCGCCCGCAAGGTGCCGGCGGGGTCCACCGTCTACGCGGTCCAGTTCGCGGCGATGTTCGACGAGCTCGTCGAGGACGCCGACACCTTCAGCGAGCGGCGGCCGCCCGCACACTACCTGCACTTCGGTTCCGGAAGGCACGGGTGCCTCGGGCGCCGCGTCGCCGAGACCGAGCTCACCGAGATGCTGCGCGCCTTCCTGACGCTTCCGGGAATGGAACGCGCGAAGCCCCGCCGGATCCGCTACGACGGCCCTGCGGTTCACCGGTTTCCGATCCGCGTTCCCGGAGCCGCGTCATGAAGCAGCGCGTGCTCACGCTGGTGCTGCCGATCCGATCGGAGACCACGGAGCTCGAAGCGATCCGCAAGAACCTGCGCGATCTCGGCGACGAGATCCTGAGCGGCCAGACGCAGCGCTTCGAATCGATCGAGAAGCTTCATTTCTTCTCCTGCGGCGTGCTCGAAGAGAAAAACGGGAGCCACCCGTGCCTGCTCGTCGAGCTCTCGTTCGACGGCTCGGCGCGCGATTTCGTGCGCCAATTCGTCGCGCACAAACGCGAGGCCCTCGATCGGATCCTCGCGCACTGCGACGGGTACCCGGGCGCGGATGCGAAACCGGGCGAGGTGATCCGCTTCCTGAAGAAAGGCAGGCACCGGAACCAGGCCGTGTACCTCGGCACGCCGGGGCGCAGCGTGCGCCAGATCACGCTGGAAGAGCGGGGTCTGCGCGGTGCACTCGCGGAAGCGCTGCAGGAGACCAGCGGCTCCGCGATGTCGCGCGAGGAGCGCTGGCGGAGAGCCGTGGCGACCGTGAGCAAAAAGAAGAGCGAGCAGACTGAGCGCCCGTTCCTGCCCGCGCCCCGGCGACCGCTGCGCGTGCGATCGAACCCCGCGAGTCCGCTCTACCGGGCGCGTGTCCGCGCAGCGCTGCCCCTGCTGGCGTGGATCGCATTCTGGCTGGCTGGGGTCGGCGCAGCCCTGATGCTCGCGCGCAAGCCCTGGCACGCGATCCCCGTGGTCGCGGTACCCGCTGCGCTCGCGGCAACAGCGGCGGCGCTGGTGTTCCTGCGCTCGCCGCGGCGGCTCAAGGCGCGGGCGCGGCTCTCGGTCTCGTGGGTCGCGCTGCGAGAGTTCGCGGGCACCGCGCTGTGGCTCGTGCCGCTGGGCGGGCTCGTCGTCGCGGCGTTCGAGCTGCCATGGCAGAGCGACTGGCTCGATGCGGCACTGTTCTGGGGCGTCAGCTTCGGACTCGCGATCATTCCCGTGCTGCTCGCCGGCGCGCTCGTCTTCGTGCTCGTGGGCGGCCACGCGGCGGTCGCGAGCGCGCTCGTCGCGGCGGGAATGCTGGCATGGCGATCCCGGGTGAGCCCGAGCGCGCTCGCGGAGATCGGGCTCACCGCGCTCGCTAGCGCCGTTGTCGTGGCGCTGCTCGTGGGACTCTACGCGATCGCGCTGCGGCGCCGCGAGATCGATCGCGTGATCTGGGACGAGGACGAAGACATCGACCGCATCGCGGAGGTGGCGCGCCGCGAGTGCGCGCAGTACCAGAGCCACCTGATCTCCGAGACGGAGGTCGAGAGTGGCCGCCTGCGCATGGCGACCCTGCGCGCGGTGCTGCGGACGGTCGACCTGCTGGCCCGGTACTGGTTCAACCTGGGCCACCTCGCGGGCATCCCGAGCATCCACTTCGCGCGCTTCCTCGTGCTCCCGGAGCGCAGGAGCCTCGTGTTCCTCTCGAACTACGACGATCGCTTCGACGACTACCTCGGACAGTTCGCGAGCGTCTGGGGCGTGACGGCGACCTGGGGCAACACGGTGCAGGTGGTCGATGGCCGGCCGCTGGGCTTTCCGCGCCCCTACCTGTTGGTCTTCGACGGCGCTCGTCGGGAAAACCTGTTCAAGCGCTATTCGCGAGCGAGCCAGCTGGAGAGCTTGATCTGGTACAGCGCCTACCCGGATCTGTCCGTCGCCGAGATCGAGCGGGCCACTGCGCTTCGCGAGTGCATGAGCCAGCCGATCGAGGACCACAGCACGGGATTCCTCGCGGACCTCCGGCGCTGGTGGCGGCCCCCGCTCGACGAGGCCGCGCTCGCCGCGCTGATCGAGGCCCTCTGAAGCGGAGGACGAGACATGGCAGTGGAGCAACTCGAGCAGGACGACATGCAGGCGTTGATCCTGGACGGCTTCGCCCCGCGTCCGCACGCCCGCTATGCGCTGCGCGAGATCGTAGACCCCACGACGGCGAAATCGTGGCTGGCGAACATCTTCGAGTGCGTGGTCACCGCGGGGAGTCGCCGCGGCCGAACGGGGCTCCAGATCAACCTCGCCTTCACCTTCGAGGGTCTCGAGAAGCTCGGGCTCTCGGAGACGTCGGGGTTCCTCCTGCCCTTCCGCGAGGGGATGCTGGCCCGCGGCCCCCGCGAGCTCGGCGACACGAACGTGAACGACTGGGAATGGGGTCGCCAGTCGCAGTCACTTCACATGCTGCTGATGCTGTTCTCCGAAGAGGGAAGACTCGACGAGGATTGGAAGCAAATCGAGGCCGATCTCGGCGGCTGGTCGAAACCCGTCATCCCCCCGATCGACGGGCGGCTGAGCCGCACGGAGCAGTTCGGGTTCCTCGACGGCATCTCTCAGCCCTACATCGAGGGCAGCAACACCTCGCGGCGCCCCTCGGGCGACGAGGCGCGCGCCGACATCGTAAAGCCCGGGGAGTTCATTCTCGGGTACCTCAACGAGGCCGACACGCTGCCGACGACTCCGACGATCCCGGACGCGTTGGATCCCGGCAATCACCTCTCCCGGCGCCCCACGGAGCCGGGTCGACGCGACTTCGGGCGCAACGGCACCTATCTGGTCTTGCGCCAGCTGCAGCAAAACGTCGATGAGTTCAACGAATTCCTGGTCGCTCACGCCCCCGACGACGCCGCGCGGCGGCTCCTCGCGGCGAAGATGATCGGGCGGTGGCCCAGCGGCGCACCGCTCGTGAAGGCGCCCGACGCGGACCGCGAGGCGCTCGGGGAAGACAACGACTTCGCCTATCACGAGAGCGATCCGCTCGGATTCGCTTGTCCGGTCGGCGCACACATCCGTCGCGCGAATCCGCGCGACTCGCTCGCAGAGCCCGCGCGTGGGGTCACTCCCGAGATGGCGCTCCGGGAAACGCGCCGGCATCGTCTGATCCGGCGCGGTCGTGTCTACGGCGACGCCGCCGAGGGGCAGGGACTCATGTTCCTGTGCCTGAACGCGAACATCCAGGACCAGTTCGAGTTCGTGCAGCACAGCTGGATCAACTCACCTCGCTTCGGGGGCCTCGACCGCGAGACCGATCCGCTGATCGGGCCGCGTGACAAGCCCGAAAACTGCGCGATCACGATTCCGAGTCCAAAGGGCAAGCAGCGCATCGAGGGTCTCGCGCGATTCGTCGAGGTGAAGGGCGGCGCCTACTTCTTCCTGCCGGGGATCCGCGCCTTGAAGTGCCTCGCGAACTTGTAGGTCGTCTCGGGTTCAGACCGCGATGCGCTCCAGCAGGCGCCGCGTGTCGGCGACTCGCTGCACGAGACCGAGGTCGCTCCACGCGAGGCTGGCCGCGCGCAGCTGTTCCGCGGCGTCGGCGGGGCGACCGGTCCGCGCGTACAGATCGCCCAGGGCTTGACGGCAGCCCGCAGCGAGCGGCCGCAGGCGATGCCGGTCCGCGATCTCGAGCGCTGATTCGAACGCGAGCCCCGCTTCCGCGGCGTGCTCGGCGCCCCGATCCGCGTGGATTTCTCCGAGCAGGAAGAGCGAGCACGCGTGATAGGCGTTTTCGTGAGCTGCTGCGGTCAGCGCCTCGACGCGGCGCGCCGGCACCAGCGCATCCTTCGCGCGGCCGGCCCGCAGATACGCCGTGCCGATACCGATCAGCAGGAAATGGAGCGCATAGCGGCCGCCGAGGCGATGGGTGCCGCGCGCCAGCGCATCTTCCGCGAGATCGATCGCGTCCGCGGCGCGGCCGCACTCGGAGAGCGCGAGTGCCAGGCGCCCGCAGATCGCCGGGTACATGGTGTGGACGTCGTTCTGCCGGGAGATCTGCAAGGCGTTCTCGAGCACGCCGATCGCGGTCCGCGGTTGACCCAACCAGAGGTAGCAGTAGCCGAGCTCCTCGCGCACGATCGCGCGCGAGTAGGGATGGTCGAGCTCGTCGGCGATCCGGACGCCGTCCTCGAAGTGGCGGATCGCCTCGGCGAATTCGCCGGTCATGGTGAGCGACGAGCCCAGGAACATGCGGCAGAGCACGCTCGGGTAGCCGGCCCAACCGAACCGCTTGCGTTCGAGCTCGCCTCCGAACTCGTCGACGAGCCCGCGAAAGATCTCGATCGCGCGCGCGAACTCCGCGTGGGCATGATGGACCATGGCGATGTTGTTCAGCGCGGCCTTGCGCAGGGGGAATCCGGTCTGGTCCTGCGCGAGCGCCAGCGCCTTCTCGGCGGCCTCCAGCGCCCGATCGTGCTCGCTGGCCATCCAGAGTGCGGTCGCGAGCTGGCTGTAGACCGCGCCTAGCCGCCGGCGGTCACCGATCGACTCGGCCATGCGCTCCGCCTCGCGCAGCAGCTTCACCATGCGTTCCTGGTTGCCGAGCGGGAGCAGCGGTGCGAGGCCCGAGAGCCGCAGGTCGATGCCGGCCCGCGTCGCGTCGTCTCCGGGCGCGAGGTGGTGGAGGCTCTCCAGACCGCGGTCGAGACAGGCGACGGCGTCGCGGTTCGCCCAACGCGTCGCCGCGCGCGCGCAGGCGCGCAGATGGTAGTGCACGGATTTCTCCCAGAGCTGCCCCTCGTACGAGTGCGCCGCGAGCAGGTCGAGGTGTTCATCGGTGCGGTCGGCGAAGCGGGTCTCGAGCGCGGCGACGGTGCGCGCGTGGAGCTCGCGGCGCTGAGACGAGAGCAGGCCGCGGTAGATCACCTCGCGGATCAGGGAGTGTCGGAAGCGACAGACGCGCAGCGGGAAGAATTCCGCCTCGAACAGGATGCCCATCTCCTGCGCGGCGTCGAGCCGCGTGCGGAAATCCGCTTCTGGGAGACCGAGGACCGATTGGAGCAGATCGGGCAGCATCTCCTCGCCGATCACCGTGGCCGCGCGCAGCAGCTCCTTCAGGCGGTTGGGGAGTGCGTCGACGCGCGCTGCGATCAGCGATTCGACGGAGGGCGGGATGTAGATCGACGGGCCTGGATCCGCGAGGCGGTAGGCGCTGGGCTTGCCGACGAGCACTCGCGTGTCCGCCAGCGCGCGCACGCTCTCCTCGATGAAGAAGGGGTTCCCGTAGGTTCGCTCGACCAGCTCCTGGCGCACGATCTCCAGCGCCGAATGTCCGCCCACCAGGCTCGCGATCAGCTCGAGGCTGCTCTCGCGCGAGAGCGGATCGAGGTGGCAGAGGCGAAATGCCGAGGGATTGGCCCAGTCGTGGTGGAACTCCGGGCGGTGCGTGAGCAGGAGCAGCAGCTTCCCCACCGGCGGCTCGCGCATCAAGGCTTCGATGAACGCGAGCGACTCGTTGTCGAACCAGTGGAGATCCTCGAGCAGCAGGATCACCAGCCGCTCTGCGGAGAGGTGCGAGAGCATCACCCGGATCGCCTCGAAGCTGCGCTGCCGGCGCGGCGCGGGGTCGAGGCTCTGCCACTCCGCGTCTTCGACGGGGAGATCCAAGATGCTCGCGAGCGCGGGGCGCAGGGGCGCCAGCGGTCCGTGGCGCTCGATTTCGGAATCGAGCTTCGACTCGATCACAGGCACGGTGTCGTCCGGCCCGATTTCGAGCTGGGCGCGGAGCAGCGCGCGCAACATCGCGAACGGAACGCGGCCATAGGACACTGCGCTCGCCTCGATCACGCGCGAATCCGGAGCCGTCAGCTCCCTCAGCAGCTCGTAACATAGACGGGACTTTCCGATTCCCGGCTCACCTCCGACGAGCGCGATCTGGGTGTTGCCCGCGATCGCGTCCGCGAAGGCTGCGCGCAGGCGCGAGAGCTCGGCCTCGCGTCCGACGAACGGCGAGAGCCCGCGCGCGATCTGGACCTGGAAGCGCGTCTGCGCCGAGCGCCCGGTGAGCTCATAGATCTCGACTGGGCGGCTCACGCCCTTGATCACTGCGGGACCGAGCGGCTGAACCTGAATCCTCCCCTCGGCGAGGCGATAGGTCTCACTCGTCATCCGCGTTGTGCCAGGCACAGCGGTCTGCTCCATCCGCGCGGCCATGTAGGTGGTCGGGCCCACGGCGCGATAGTCCACCGACAGGTCGATTCCGATCGCGCCGATCACGACTTCACCGGAGTCGAGTCCGACGCGGATCTGCGGTCGGATGCCGAACCCGGTGTCGATGCGACCGGCCGCCTCGTGCATGGCGAGCGCGGCGTAGGCGGCGCGCACCGCGTGGTCCTCGTGCGCGATCGGCGCGCCGAACAGCGCCATGATGCCGTCCCCGAGTATCTGCGCGACCGTTCCCTCGTAGCGGTGCACGGCCTCGGTCATGATCCGGATCACATCGTCGAGCATCGCTTGGACGCGCTCCGGATCGGCGCCGTCGATCAGCTCGAACGACCCGCGCATGTCCGCGAACATCACGGTCACGCGCTTGCGCTCGCCCTCTACCGCATCGCGCACACTGAGGATGCGTTCGGCCAGGTGCCGGGGTGTGTAGGACCCTATGCTGGCGACCCGCTCCGGATCCGTGGGCGGAAGCCCGATCGGCCGCCCGCAGCCGCCGCAGAAGTTCGCCAGCGACGTGTTGGCGAAGCCGCACTCCGGGCAGGGGATCGGCACCCTGGCTCCGCAGCGCGGACAGTCGCCGCTATTCGAAGTCTCGGATCCGCAGGCCCCACAGCGCACGCGCCCATTCTACACGGATTCGGCGCCGAGTAGTCGATCAAGCGAGGTCCGCTGCAGGCGCCGGATGTTCGGCCGAATGCCCAAACATGGCGCCGGCCTAGCGCATTCTGCCACTGCGCTCCGGGGAGGATCCCGCCGAAGCGCACCGGAACCTCTTCGACGATCGAACGGGATCGACCCGTGTCCCCGTGCCGGTGCCGGTCCGTCTACCATCGCCCCAAGCGCGGAACGAACCGGCCCGCGGACTGCGCATAGCCGCGACCGGTCGCCATGCACCGCGAGCAGGTGTGGCTCTTCGACGCATCGCACGTGGATCTCGAGCGCGAGCACGAGCAGCGCGGCGCCCGCGAACGCGGCCGCTTTGGGCACCATCCCCACCACGCCGATCGCGGCCAGGATCATCCCGGTGAAGATCGGGTTGCGCCCGGTGCGGAACACGCCGCGCGTGACGAGCGCCGTCACCTCGCCCGTGTCGACGCCGATGCGCCACGACTCTCCCATGTCGAGCTGCGCGCGGACCGTGAGCCAGAGCCGACTGCGAAGCAGATCGCGATCGTGACGAGCGCGTGCGCCGCCAGTGCGATCAGTGCGAGGAGGCCCACGGCCGGCTCAGAACACCCGGTACCGCCGCTGCACGTGCTCCTGCCGCACGCGGATCTTCTCGGCGCGCTCGTCCGGACTCACCGTGCGCACGCCGGCGGGCAGGTGCTGGCGGATCTCGTCGAAGCGGACCTTCGCGGCGCGAATGCTCGGCCAGCGGTCGGGCGGCGGCTGCACCGAGTAGGCCCAGCGCGGCGTGAGGAAGCCCTCGCGGTGGCCGGTGGTGTCGAGCCAGTTCGGCACGCCCGGGTCGCGGTGCGCGACGACATAGCGCAGCACGCCGTCGGCGTCGGGCTCCACCTGGAAGCCGTTCAGGCTCGTCTGATGGTTGGCGAAGTCGAGCGACTCGCCCCAGAGGTTCGCGAGGTGGAAGCCGATGTACTGCGGCGGCTCGGGGATCCGCGATTCGACGATCAGCGCTTCGTCGGGCTCGAGCTCGAACACGCCGCCCGCGTAGATGTTCGTGCTCTGGCCGCCTCCGGTCGCGCCAGACGCCGCGTTCGGCGGGTTGAATGCGTTGCGCGGCATGAAGCGCTCGCCGGGCCTGCCCGGGTGGCCCCCCTCGCGCTTCCCGTAGACCTCGAGCAGCACCGTGTAGAATTCGTTCCAGAAGTGCATCTGCCCGCGCACCAGCGCGCCCATCTTTCGCAGCTGCGCTGCGGCGCGTTCCGGGGTGTAGGCGGGCGGGTGATCGTACTGCTGGCCGACACGCGTGATCGAGAGCCGGGTCGGGTCCTCGCGTTCCCAGTCGTAGAAGAGCTGGCGGCCGCTGATCCAGCACGCATGGCGGTCGAGCGGCGCGTTCGGATCGTCGGGATGCGGGCGCGACACGCGCTTGTGCGAGCAGATGAAGTTGCCCGTATGG
>DATFWW010000095.1:0-3365 GCA_035258825.1 Myxococcota bacterium | reverse complement strand
CGCGAACGCGCTCGGCACGAGCAGCCACCGCGCGCCGCGCGCGGCGTGCGCGCGGTAGAGCTCTGGGAAACGGAGGTCGTAGCAGACCGAGAGCCCGATCCCGCCGATCTCGGTATCCGCCACCGCTACCTCTTCGCCCGGCGCGATGCTCTTCGACTCGGTGAACGTGCCGCCCCCCGTAGCGGCGAGGTCGATGTCGAAGAGGTGGATCTTGCGGTAGACGGCTTCGATCGCGCCGCTGGGCCCGATCAGCACGCTCGTGTTGTGGACGCGCTCCGAGCCCGGCACCGATTCCGCGATCGATCCGGCCAGGATCCGTACGGTGAGCTCGCGCGACCACGAGCGCACCCGGCCGATGATCTCGCCGTCCACGGGCTGGGCGTGCGGGAAGCGCTGTCCCTCGCGGCGCAGGAACGCGAACATCTCGGGCAGGGCGATGAAGGTCGCGCCGCGCCCGGCCGCTTCGCGCACGAGATCCTCCGCCGCGGCGAGGTTGTGCGCGAGGTCGTCGGTCGAGGTGAGCTGGATGACGGCGGCGCGAACGGTCTCGGAGTCCACCTTTTCGACTCCGCTCGGCTTCGCCTCGCTGCGCGCGCGGCTCCGCCGCGCTTGCTAGCGGAACTCGGTCGGATCGACGCCGGTGCGCCGGATCACGTCGTAGAAGTCCTTGCGGTCCTTCTTGGCGAGCCGCGCGGCCCGGCTGATGTTGCCGTCGCAGCGCCGCAGGAGGCCCGTCACATAACGCCGCTCGAACGCGCGCTTCGCGTCCTTGAACGAGGGGATCTGGTCCGGCGGCGCGGCGATCAGCAGCGCCTCGGCCGTGATCGCGCCGCTGCGGCAGAGCCGAAGGGCCTGGCCGACTCGCTCGGCGAGCTCGCGCGCGTTGCCGGGCCACGGGTCGGTGAGGAGCGCCGTGCGCGCTTCCCCCGTGAAGCCGACCGCCTCGACCTCGGCCTCCGACGCGGCGAGGCCAAGGAAGTGCGTAGCGAGCGGGAGGATGTCCTCGGACCGTTCCGCGAGCGGCGGGACGATGATCTCGTGATGCGGGAGCTCGCGCAGGACCGAGCTCGGGAGAGGGCTGCGCGACACCGCGATCACGCGCGCCGTGAGCGGGATCGGACCTCCGTCACCCTCGCGCTGGAAGCGGCGATCGGCGAGCGCCTTCGCGAGCGCCTGCCACAGGTCGCTGCCGAGCAGGTCGGCGTGATCGACCAGCAGCGTGCCGCCGGCTGCGCGCGCCAGGCTGCCATCGTGCGCCTCCGGCATGCCGGGATAGGTCGACTCGGCGCAGCCGAACAGCGCGCGCCCGCGCAGTGCCTCGGGAACACCGACGCTCGAGGTGACGACGAACGGGTTGGGTGCCCGTGCGCTCCAGCCGTGGATCGCGCGTGCGATCTGTTCCTTGCCGACGCCGGCGGGCCCGGCGATCCGCACGGGGAGATCCGTCGCCGCAGCGGCGACGGCCTGTTCGATCACGTCCTGGATCGCCCGCGAGGATCCCACGATCCGATCGCTGCGGCGTCTGCCGATCACGCGCTCCTCGGCCGGCGGCCCACTCGCGAGCCCGTCGCGCGGCGCTCCGGAATCATTCATCGGCCGCCATCCCCTAGCCCTGTGAGGTGCACAAAGCTATTGAGAATACGGGGTAGATGTCAATCGAATTGCGGCCCGATTGCGCAATGGTTTCGAGAAGTCGGGATTGACGGCAGGCGGCGCCCCGTGTTACGCGCGGGCGCAGGGGGGCCAGGATATTCCCGAGCGGGCCGTACCGGCGCGGGTTCAGCGCCTGCCGAGCGCGCTGATCGACCAGATCGCCGCGGGCGAGGTGGTCGAGCGACCCGCCTCGGTGGCGAAGGAGCTGATCGAGAACGCGCTCGACGCGGGGGCGTCGCGCGTGCGCGTCGAGCTGCGCGACGGCGGCCGCGCGCTGTGCGCGGTCACCGACGACGGCACCGGGATGAGTCCCGAAGATGCCCGACTAGCGCTCGAACGGCATGCCACGAGCAAGCTCGGGCAGCTCGAGGATCTCGCGCGGATCGCGAGCTTCGGCTTTCGCGGGGAGGCGCTGCCCGCGATCGCCGCAGTTTCGTCGCTGCGGCTGCGCACGCGTACCGCGGCGGACGAGACCGGCTTCGAGCTGTGGGTCGAGGCGGGCGTGCGGCGCGGCGAGCGAGCGGTGGGCGCGCCGGTCGGGACGCGGATCGAGGTCTCGGACCTGTTCGGAAACGTGCCCGCGCGCCGCAAGTTCCTGAAGAGCGGCGCCACCGAGTGGGGCCATGCCGCCGAGTGGATCGCGCGCACCGCGCTCGCCCAGCCCGCTGTGCACTTCGACGTGATGCGCGAGGGTCGTCTCGCGTGGTCGTGGCCGGCGGTGTCGGACCCGCTCGATCGGGTGGCGGCGGTGCTGGGCGAGCGCGAGGCCGAGGCGCTCCTGGCCGTGGACGCCTCCGAGGGCCGCGTGCGCACGCACGGCTGGGTGTCGCGCCCCGACCGGCACCGCAGCAATCTCTCGGGCGTATACCTGTTCGTGAACGGCCGCCCCGTGCGCGACCGCGTACTCCAGCACGCGCTGGTCGACTGCTACCGCGACGTGCTGCCGCGCGGGCGCTTTCCGAGCGCGGTGTTGTTCGTCGATCTGCCGCTCGAGGCGGTCGACGTGAACGTCCACCCCGCGAAGTGGGAGGTGCGGTTCGCGGACGCGCGCGCGGCCCACGGCTGGATCGGCGAGGCGGTGCGCAGCGGGCTAGCCGGCCGGCGCTGGCTCGCGGGTGCGCCCGCCGCGCCGGAGCCGCCCGCGCCGCGCGCGCCCGATCGCCGCCGTGAATTCGAGCCCGTCCCGCCGCGGCCGGAGCACGCGGATCCGGCCGCGACCGATTGGCTGTTCGCGCAGACGGACGGCATCGGCGCGGTCCCTCCCGTCGAGAATGCGCGGGTGCGGTTCGGGGAGCTGCGGCTGCTCGGACAGCTGCTCGCCACCTATCTGTTGGTCGAAGGCAAGCAGGATCTCCTGCTCGTCGACCAACACGCCGCGCACGAGCGCGTGCTCTACGAGCAGCTGCGCGCGGCGTGGCTCGCACACGGCGTCGAGCGGCAGGCGCTGCTCGCGCCGCTCGCGGTGCAGTTCGAGCCGCGCGCGCTCGCGGTGCTCGCCGAGCGCGCGGAGGACGCGGCGCGGCTCGGCTTCGAGATCGAACCGTTCGGCGACGACACGCTCGCCGTGCGCACGGTGCCCGCCTTGCTCGCGGGCCGCGACCCGGCCGGGCTCGTGCGCGGGCTCGCCGACGCGTGGTTGCAAGCGCCCGAAGGGCCGCGCGCACCGCAAGTTTCGCGCAGCGAGGTGAAGGCGAGCGAAGACCATCGGGCGG
>DATFWW010000094.1:0-9341 GCA_035258825.1 Myxococcota bacterium | reverse complement strand
CGACCTCCACGAGCTTCATCAGGCCCTCCTTCGAGAAGTCGGAGAGGTGCAGGTCGGGCTGGAACGGGCCGCTGTAGTCGTCGAGCTCGAGCGACGGGCGACCGGGCTTCTGGGTGCGCATGGGACCTCCTGCGTCGAGGCGGAAGATCCTATCCCGATTTCGAAGCGACCACGTCCCTCAGCCAGGTGCTGTCGTCGATCGAGCGCACGAACGTCGCCAAGAACGCATTGCGCAGCACGCTGCTGATCGCCCCGAGGATGTCGGTGTTCTCGCCCCGGACCGTCCCGCTGAACGGGATCTTCGCGGCCACCTGCTTCCTGGGCTGGTTCTCGAACACCTCCGCGGCGACCTGGGGGGTCCCCTTGCACAGGGCGCGCAGCGGATGCTTCGCGTCCGAGAGACCGAGGAACTGGACGTTCCTCGCGATCGGCTTCGCATAGCCCCTTGTAGCGGCCGTTCGCCGACGCCGTCGCGCTGCCCCTCGAAGAACGGAGTCGGTTGCTTCGCGCCGGCCTTCTTGTCGATCCGGATGCCGTCGATGCGATAGGCGCCGCGCCACAGGCCCACGTCGATGTCCGCGACCTGGCCGTAGTACCCGTGCGACGGCGAGCGCGAGGATCGGCCACAGCAGGTCGGTCCGGCGCGGGATTCGCGAGCGGAGTGAACTCACTCCTCTCTCTCCAGCAAGCGACGTGCCGCGAGGCCGCGGCGCATGTGTGTGGTGCACGCCGCGCACTCGCAATCCACGTGCATTTCTACAAAGCGCGGCGGGTGATCTCGAGCATCGGGCGGCGCACGACGCCATCCCAGAAGCTCTCGCCGATCGGAGCGCCGCGCAGGCGGTGTTTGGCGAGCAGCGCCTGGAAGTGCTGTTCGCCGAGCACCCGCATCGCGCGATTGCCCGACTGCTCGGCGACCTCCGGCGAGAAGAAGCAGTCGGCGAGGATGATCCCGTTCGGCGCGAGCAGGCGCTCCGCCTCGCCGAGCAGCCGATCGGTCTCCTCGGCGGTGGTGTGCGTGAACACGCTGAAGAACGCGATAACGTCGAAAGCGGCTCCGTCACCGATCGGGAGCGAGGTTATCTCGTTCACCGCGAATTCGAAGTTGGGCCTCGTGTATCGGCGCCGACAGAACTCCACCGCCTTCGCCGAGAGATCGGTGCCGACGTACCGGCCGCGGCCGTCGAGGAACTCCGCGAGCGCGGAGGTCAGCACGCCTGTGCCGCAGCCGACATCGAGCACGCGCCCGGCGGGTGTGAGTCCGCGGTCGGTCAACAGCTTCAGCTTGACCCGCGAGAGCGCGTCGAACTCCGCCTCGGAACCCGGCCCCACGATGCTCCAGTGGTCGCGCTCGAGGTCGGCACGCGCCCACGCGTCTTCGTATCCGCCGAAGTCGGGCGGCGGAGTTCCGATCACGGGACAGCGGACGCGCAGCGGCGCGCTGCCGCGCTCGGCGAATCGCGCGCCGCCCTGCTGGACCAGGTCGATCTCGAGCCAAAACCGGTCGGGCGTGTTGGGCGCGCGCACGCGCAGCTCGAGTCGCTGAATGCCTCCCGCGGCCAGGTCGCGGCGCAGCGGTGTCCGCTTGCCTTCGATCCCGGAATCCGGACCGTGATCCGCGCGCCACCAGTAGCCGACGCAGACGCGGTGCTCTCCCGCGGACGGCCACGCGCAGGCGCTCTCGTTCGCAATCGCGATCGAGACCTTCCGCCGGTCGCCGACCGCGAACGGCGGCACCGGGTGGACGAGCTCGATCCGGCCGCGCAGACACGCATCGGGCAGCGCGGAGGAGGGCACGCGCTTCCCGAGCCAGCGGTGCCAGGCCTCGCGCAATTCCATTCGGTCCCATCATACTGGAGCCCGGAGGAGCGCGGCGATGGCGTCCGAGCACCGCGTCGCGACCCACCTGGGACTGGCCGCGAGCGACTACGATGCGGCGATGGGCTCGCGCGTGGCGGTGCACGGCACGCGCGCGGAGCTCCGCCGCGGGTCGTTCGAAGACGCGCTGCCGGCCTGCGACGCCGCGGTCGCGTCGCTCGCGCTGCACCACGTGCCCGAGCTGGGTCGCAAGCGCGCGCTCTACTCGCGCATCCACGCGGCGCTGAGTGCGGGCGGCGTGCTGCTCGTCGCCGACATCACCGTGCACGAGAATGGCGCCGCGCGCGACTACGTCTACCGCGCGTGGGCCGCAGCGATGGCGCAGCAAGGCATCGCGCCGGACGAGGCCGAGGTGCTGTTCGCACGATGGGCCGGGGAGGACCGCTACTACCCGCTCGCCGTCGAGCTGTCGCTCCTGCGCGAGGCCGGGTTCGCCGAGCCCGAGTGCTTCTGGAAGCGGGGGCCGTCGACCGTGTTTGGCGCGTTTCCCTGAAAAAGAGAGAGAGCCGGGCGCGCCGGCCGGCGCCCGGCCCTCATCGATCGGGGAAGCGGCGCTAGTCCGCCGAACGCCGCAGGAACGCCGGACTCTCGAGCTCGTCGTCGTCCGCCTCGGCGCCGCGCCGGCGCAGGAAGGTGGGCACGTCGAGCTCGTCCTCGAACGGCGAGATCCAGTCGTCGCCGCTCGCGGCCTGGCGGCTGCTCGGCTGCGGAGCGGGTGCCGGCGCGGGCGCCGGCGCGGGCGCCGCGTGCGAGCGCGCGGGCGGCAGCATCGACGGCTGCTCGGCGCGCGCGTAGTCCGCGCGCTCCGCGGACAGCGGCGCGCGCTCGACCGGCACGGGCTCGCGGCGCAGCGGCGTGACCTTGCCATCGTCGATCAGCACGTCGCGATCGCGGCCGCGGCGCATCCGCTCGCTCTCGAGCCCCGTCGCGATCACCGTCACGCGGATCTCGCCTTCCGGGACGCTCTCGTCGATCACCGCGCCGAAGATGATGTTCGCATCTTCGTGCGCGGCCTCCTGGATCAGCGTCGACGCCTCGTTCACCTCGTAGAGCGTCAGGTCCGGTCCGCCCGTGATGTTGATCAGCACCCCGTGCGCGCCGTCGATCGAGAGATCCTCCAGCAGCGGGCTCGAGATCGCCATGCGCGCGGCCTCTTCCGCGCGCTCGTCGCCGCGTGCGATGCCCGTGCCCATCAGCGCTACACCCATCTCGTTCATGATCGTGCGCACGTCGGCGAAGTCGAGGTTGATCAGCCCGTGCACGGTGATCAGGTCGGAGATTCCGCGCACCGCGTTGTGCAGCACGTCGTCGGCGAGCTTGAAGGCATCCTTCATCGCGGTGCCCTTGCCCGCGAGCGCGAGCAGCCGCTGGTTCGGGATCGTGATCACCGTGTCCACGACGCGGTGCAGCTCGTCGAGCCCGCGCTGCGCGTGGCGCTGGCGCACGCGCCCCTCGAACAGGAACGGCTTGGTCACCACGCCCACCGTGAGCGCACCCGCCTCGCGCGCCACCTCGGCCACCACGGGCGCTGCGCCCGTGCCGGTGCCGCCGCCGAGCCCCGCGGTGACGAACACCATGTCGGTGCCGCGGAAGATCTCGATCAGGCGCTCGCGGACCTCGATCGCCGATGCGCGGCCCTTGTCGGGATCCGCGCCGCAGCCGAGCCCGCGCGTCACGTCGCTGCCGAGCTGGATCTTGATCGGCGCGAGGTTGTACTTGAGCGCCTGTGCGTCGGTGTTCGCGGCGATGAACTCCACGCCGGAGAGACCCGACAGCACCATGTTGTTGAGCGCGTTGCCGCCGCCGCCGCCGACGCCGATCACCTTGATCACGGCGTGGTGCGTATCGGTGTCCGCGAACTCGATCGGATCCCGTTGCGGCTCGACAATGGGATCGGGGCTCGAAATGAGCTCCGTCTGACCCGGAAGACCCGCGCGCCCCGGCGCGCGCTCGTTCGAACGCTTGATGGCCATGCTCTCACCCCCCAGTGCGCATTGCCCTATGTGGGCCGAATCCTATCCAAAAACGATGTTTCTTGTGAGGCCTCGACGCGGGTTTTTTCACTCGAATTGAAAAAACCAGTCCCGCATGCGCTGCTTGACCCGCCCGAAGATCGACTCGTCGCGGATCCGGAACCGGGTGTTCTCGCGGTCCTGCGAGGCGCCGAATAGCACGAGCCCGACGCCCGTCGCGTACATCGGGCCGCGCACCACGTCCTGGAGCCCGCCCACGCGGCACGGGATCCCGATCCGGACCGGCGTCTCGAAGATCTCCTCCGCGAGGTCGGGCACGCCCTCGAGCGCCGAGCAGCCGCCCGTGAGCACCACGCCGGACGGGATCCGGTCCTCGAGGCCCTCCTTCACGAGCGACTGGCGCGCGAGCGAGAGGATTTCGTCGACGCGCGGCTCGATGATCTCGCAGAGGAGCTTCCGGGAGACCTCGCGCGGCCGCCGGCCGCCCACGCTCGGCACGCTGATCACGTCGTCGCTGCCCAGGAAGCGCGCCGCCGCGACGCCGAACTTCTTCTTCACGCGCTCGGCCTCTTCGAACGGCGTCCGCAGGCCGACGGCGATGTCGTTGGAGACGTGGGCGCCGCCGAGCCCGAGCACCGAGGTGTGCTTGATCGAGCCCTCGGAGTAGACGGCCACGTCCGTGGTACCGCCACCGATGTCGATCAGGCACACGCCGAGGTCGCGCTCGTCCTCGGCCAGGCATGCCTCTGCGGAGGCGAGTGGCTCGAGCACGATGTCCATCACGTTGAGCCCGGCCTTGTTCGCGCACTTGACGATGTTCTGGGCGCTCGTGACGGCGGCCGTGACGATGTGGATCTTCGCCTCGAGCCGCACCCCGCTCATCCCGAGCGGCTCGCGGATCCCGTCCTGGTCGTCGATGATGAACTCCTGCGGAATGACGTGGATCACCTCGCGGTCCATCGGGATCGAGACGGCCTTCGCGGCGTCGATTACGCGCTTCACGTCGCCGGGCGCCACCTCGCGATCCTTCACCGCGACTACGCCGTGCGAGTTGAACGCGCGGATGTGGCTGCCCGCGATGCCCGCGTAGACCGAGCTGATCTCGCAGTCGGCCATCAGCTCCGCCTCCTCGACCGCCTGCTTGATCGAGTGGACCGTGGCGTCGATGTCGACCACCACGCCCTTGCGCAGCCCGCGCGACGGATGCGTGCCGATTCCAATGATGTCGATGCTGTCCCCGTTCGGCGCCGCGACGATCACGCAGACCTTCGTGGTGCCGATATCGAGTCCGACGATCAGATCCTCTTTCTTCGCCATGATTTCGTCTCCCCCCCTGAGACTGGACCGCGGGTACCAGCCGCGCGGTCCCGATACGAAGCCGCGACGCCCCCCGGCGCCGCCGCTCCTCGTTTACGCCGACCCCTTCGGGTCGGTCTTGCCCGACAACACAGCCTGGCCCGCGAAGCGCAGGTCCACCGAGGCCGCCTCGGCGACCTCCGCGGGCCGCTTGGCGAGCAGCTCGGCCAACATCCCCACGCGCGCGTCGAGGTCGTGCGCGCCCATCACGAAGCGCGCCCCGAGGCCCGGCAACCGCACCACGAGCCCCTCCGGATCCGCCTCCTTGCCGAGCGCGATCTCGCGCGGCAAAGCGAGGCCGCGCTTCGGGAACGAGCGCGCGACGCGGATCGCCTCGGCGATCCGCGTGTCGGCCTCGCCCGGAGGCGGCGGGCTTTCGCAGCGCAACCGCGGCAGGTCCTTGACGTCGCGCGCGTCGAGCACCGCGAACGGCCGGCCATCGGCGTCGACCCCGAGCGGGCCACCGCGCCCTTCGATCACCGCGACCGGCTCCCGCTCGCGCACGCGCAGCACGACGGTGCCGCCGGGGAGTCTCGCGGCGCTCGCCTCGGCGATCCAGGCGTTCTGGCGCAGACCGCCCGCGAGCCGGCGCGGATCCGCGGCGGCATAGCCGTCGCCCACCGCGATCCGGGCCGCGCGCGCGACCTCGGCGCCGGAGAGGCGCGTGTTGCCCTGCACCTCGACGCGCGCCACGTGCCAGACGCCGCCGAGGTGCGCGAGCGCGTCGTCGCCCACCCACGCGCCGACCACCAGCGCGAGCGCGAGCGTGCCGGCCATCCACACCGGGCGCGGCACGCGCACGCGGCCGGGGCTCGGCTCCCCGCGCCGATTTCGCACGCGGTCGAGGTGCTGGTTCGCGCGGGCGCGCCGGCGCAGCGCCTCCTGTTCGGTGCGATCCGTCGAGCGGCCGATCCGGTTCATGCAGCTCCTCCTACGATGCGCACCTCGCACTCGAGCCGGGTGCCGCTCTGCGCGCGCACCCGCTCTTTCGCGAGGCGAATCAGTTCCATCACGTCCGAGGCGGTCGCGCCCCCGAGATTCGCGATGAAGTTGGCGTGTAGGGGGGAGATCTGGGCACCGCCCACGCGGTGACCCTTCAGTCCGGCAGCTTCGATCAGACGCCCAGCGTAGTCGCCCGGCGGGTTCTTGAAAACAGATCCGCACGACGGAACCGAGAGCGGCTGCGTTTTTTCGCGGCGTGCGAGCAGCTCGGCGACCTCGGCGCGCACCGCGGCCGGCGTCGACCGTTCGATGCGCAGCAGCGCGGAGAGGATCACGCTGCCGGGCGCGAGCCCGCGCAGCGAGCGGTATCCGAAGTGGAGCACTGCACGCGGCAGGTGCGAGATGCGCGCGCCGGTCGGGCTCGCGACCTCGATCTCCACCACGCGATCGCCCACCTCGCGGCCCGGGATCCCCGCGTTCATCGCGATCCAGCCGCCGATCGTGCCCGGGATCCCCGCGCCGAACTCGAGGCCCGCGAAGCCGCGGTCGCAGCAGAAGCGCGTGAGCTGGCTGTGCGACACGCCGGCCTCCACGCGCAGCGTGTGGCCGGGACGCTCCTCGAGCCGGCGCCAGCGCGGGAGCTGGATCGCCACGCCCGCTACCGGCGCATCGAGTGCGAGGCTGTTGAAGCCGCCGCCGATCACGTGGTGCGGGACGCGCGCGCGCGCGAGCCGACCCAGCGCGGCGCACAGCTGGGCGCGGCTCGCGGGCGACGCGACCGCGTCGACGGGTCCGCCCACGCGCAGCGAGGTGAGCCGCGCGAGGGGGACGTCGTACCGGACCGCTGTGCCCAGCAGGTCGGACAGCTCCGCGCGCAGCTCGTTCCCGATCATGCCGGCCCACCTTCTGGTCTTCGCTCGCCTTCGGCTCGCTGCGCGAAACCTGCGTCCGCGAGTCGCGCGACGAGGCTCGCCCCCAGGCTCGCGATGCTGCCGGCCCCGAGCGTCACCACGAGATCGCCCGCGCGCACTTCGCGGACGAGCCGCTCGAGCGCGGCGTCTAGGTCCGGCTCGAAGAACACCGCGCGATGGCCGTGGGCGCGGATCGCCTCCGCGAGCAGCGAGGCCTCCACGCCGGGCAGCTTGTCCTCGCTCGCTGCGTAGATCTCGGTGAGCACGAGCACGTCGGCGCGGTTGAAGCAGCGCGTGAACTCGTCCCAGAGGTCGCGCGTGCGCGTGTAGCGGTGCGGCTGGAACGCCACCACGAGCCGGCCGCCGTGGATCTCGCGCGCGGCCGCGAGCGTGGCCTCGATCTCGGCGGGGTGGTGGCCGTAGTCGTCGATCACGCGAACGCCCGCCGCCGTGCCCTTGTCCTCGAACCGGCGCTCGATGCCGAGGAAGCTTTCGAGCGCGTCGGCCGCGACCCGGAACGGGACCTCCACCTCGTGCGCCACCGCGAGCGCCGCGAGCGCGTTCAGCGCGTTGTGCTGGCCCGCGAGCCGCAGCCTCACGCGCCCGAGGCGGCGGCCCTGGTGCCGCACGGTGAAGGTCAATCCCTGGGCGTCGCGGCCGATCCCGCTGGCGATCCAGTCGGCCTGCGAGCTCGTCCCATAGCGGATCATGCGGCGGTTGATCCGCGGCAGGATCCCCTGCACGCCCGGGTGATCGACGCACAGCACCGCGGCGCCCCAGAACGGCACGCGGTTGCAGAACGCCGCGAACGCGTCCTGGAGCGCCTCGTAGCTGCCGTGGTAGTCGAGGTGCTCGGGGTCGATGTTCGTCACCACCGCGATCACGGGCGCGAGGCGCAGGAACGACCCGTCGCTCTCGTCGGCCTCCGCGACCAGCAGCGATCCCGCGCCCCGGCGCGTGGTCGACGGTGCGCGGCCCGCGGCCAGCACGCGGCCGCCCACCACCGCGGTCGGGTCGAGCCCCGCCGCATCGAGCACGTGGGCGACGAGCGACGTGGTGGTGGTCTTGCCGTGGCTGCCTGCCACGGCGATCCCGTCCTTCAGGCGCATCAGCTCCGCGAGCATCTCGGCGCGGCCGATCACGGGGATCTTCGCGGCCTCGGCGCGGCGCAGCTCCGGGTTGTCGGCGCGCACCGCCGAGGAGTAGACGACCACGTCGGCGTCGCCGACGTTCGCGGCGTCATGGCCGATCGCCACCGCGATGCCGAGCGAGCGCAGCCGCTCCGTGTTCGCGCTCTCCTTCACGTCCGAGCCCGTGATGCGGTAGCCCTGGTCCGCTAGCAGCTCCGCGATCCCGCACATGCCGATGCCGCCCGCGCCGACGAAGTGGATTCTTTGGATGCGCCTCACCTAATGGTCCTTCGCTCGCCTTCCCGTCCTCGCGGGAGCCCACGCTTCGCGCCCTTGCAGCTGCGCAGCCGCTTCGCGCCCTTGCCCCCCAAGCGGCGCACGCCTCGACGATGTTCGCCGCGGCGTCGGGCCGCGCGAGCCGCGCCGCGGCGGCGCCCATCGCGACGAGGTGCTCCGGGTTGCCGGCGAGTTCGGCGAGCGCGGCCAGGAGTTCGGCCGCGCCGAGCGGGCGCGACGGGAGCACGATCGCGGCGCCCGCCTCGGCGGCCGCGCGCGCGTTCGCGCTCTGGTGATCGTCCGCCGCGTACGGATAGGGCACGAGCAGCGCGGGCAGCCCGGCCATCGCGAGCTCCGCCACCGTGAGGGCGCCGCTGCGGCACAGCGCGATGTCGCTCGCGGCATAACGCGTCGGCATGTCCCGCTCGAACGCCACCACCTGCGCCGAGATGCCCGCCCCCGCGTACGCGGCCGCGACGCGCTCGCGGTCGGCCTCGCCGGTCTGGTGGAAGACCTCGAACCCCGTGCGGTCGAGGCGCGGCGCTGCCTCGATCATCGCGTCGTTGATCTGGCGCGCGCCCTGGCTGCCGCCGAACACGAGCAGCCGCAGCGGCTTGCCGGGCGCGCGCCGGGGCGGCGCGCCGCGGAACGCGGCGACCAGCGCCTGCCGCAGCGGCGCGCCCACCACCGACACCGCGCCGGCGCGCCCCAGGGCGCCCGCGGCGGACTCGAACTGGACGAACACGCCGCGCGCGAAGCGCGCGGCGAGCCGGTTGGCGCGCCCCGGCATCGCGTTCGGCTCGACCAGCGCGATCGGGATCCGGCGCAGCGCCGCGGCGATCACACCGGGCACCGAGGCATAGCCGCCGACCGAG
>DATFWW010000093.1:0-17059 GCA_035258825.1 Myxococcota bacterium | reverse complement strand
GGATCCGGCGCGGCAGACTTCGCGGAAAGCGCGCTGCACTCGCGCGCGAGCCGCGCGTGGTCGAGGTGGATGGCGATCCCCTCGACGATCTCTGCGATGCGCTCGGCCTGCTCCGCGGTGGGTGCCGCCGGAGATCCCACCACGAGCGCGCCGTGCAGCTGCGATCCCACGAGCAGCGGGTGCACCCGGACGCCGCCCGCTGCGCGGGCGCCGAGCGCGATGCCGTCCATCTCGATCGCGGACACGCCGTTCGCGCGCATGGCCTTGCCCACGCGCGGCGCGAGCGCAGATCCGGCCGTGCGCGCGTGTTCGGGGGCCGCAAAGCCCGCAGCCGCCCGCAGCAGGACCTCTTCGGGACCGCTCTCGCCTGCTGCGTAGAGGAGCACCACCCCGCCACCGGCCGCGCGCGCGGCGCGCGTGGCGCCCGTGCGCAGCACCTGCGCCAGCGCGGCGGACGGATTTGCGGGTGCGCTCACCTGAATGGCCTCCGCGGTCTCATGGTCTTCGCTCGCCTTCGGCTCGCCGCGCGACCCGCTCAGAATCGCTCGTCCGACTCGAGCTCCATCGGCGCGAGCACCCGCTCCACCGCGCCGCGATCGTCGGGATCGCCGCCCTCGAGGGCGAGCTTCGTCTTGAAGTCGGTCGGATTCGAGGCAGCGGCCATCGCCGTCTCCACGGAGATCTTGTTCGCGCGCAGCAGATCGAGGAGGTGCTGGTCGAAGGTCTGCATGCCCTCGGGACGCGCGCGCGCGATGAAGTCGGTGATCTCGTGGGTCTTCGCCGGATCCTTGATGCATTCCTGGATGCTGCGCGTGCTCACCATCAGCTCGACGGCCGGTACGCGCGCCGAGCCCTTCTTGTTGGGCAGCAGACGCAGCGAGACGACGGCGCGCAGGTTGTCGGCGATGCGCGCGCGCACCTGGAGCTGCTCCTCGGGCGGGAAGAACGAGACCAGCCGGTTGATCGTGGAGACGACGTCGGCGGTGTGGATCGAGGAGAACATCATGTGCCCGGTCTCGGCCGCCTTGAGCGAGGTGTCCACGGTCTGGTGATCGCGCATCTCGCCGACCATGATCACATCGGGATCCTGGCGCAGCGCCGAGTGGAGCGCCGAGGGGAACGTGCGGGTGTCCGTTCCCACCTCGCGCTGCGTGATGATGCTCTTGTCGTGCGTGAAGACGAATTCGATCGGGTCCTCGATCGTGACGATCTTCGCCTTCCGGACCTTGTTCACTTCTTCGATCATCGTCGCGAGCGTGGTGGACTTGCCCATGCCGGTCGCGCCCGTCACGAGCACGCAGCCGCGGCGGATCTGCGCGAGATCGCGCAGCACGTTCGGGAGATTGAGCTCCTCGAACGTGCGGATCTGGAGCGGGATCACGCGCAGCACGACGTTGTAGAAGCGCCGCTGTCGCGAGATGTTGACGCGGAAGCGGCCTTCGTTCGGGAGCTCGAAAGCGAGATCGAGCTCGTCGAAGTTCATCGAAGCCTGTCGCGGATCGTCCGCGAGCAAGAGCTTCGCGATCGCCTCGGTGTCCGTGTCGGTGAGCATCTTGTAGCGGAGCTCGACCAGATCGCCGTTGAACCGATAGAGGGGCAGGTAGCCGACCTGAAAATGGATGTCGGAGGCACCCTTCTCGAGGCCCAGGCGCAGGAGGCGGTAGAGCTTCTCCCGATCCATCGCTTCCGCTCCCTCCGCGGATGTCCGTTACGCCGTAGGGGTCCCGCATGGTTATCGGCGGATCGCGAGCGGCCTTGACCCGGAACCTGCGTACCTCTCGCGCATGCCCCTCGGGAACCGCGCCTGGCCTCGCGTCCCTCGGCTAGACTCCGGCGCCGTGGCGATCCAAGCACTGTCGCTGCGCGGGGGAATCGGGTTGATCGTCGTCCTTCTGGCGCGGGCCGTCGCGGGGGACGAGGCGAAGGCCCCCGATACACCCGCGCAGAACCCGGCACCGCCCGTCGCATACGACGCGCTGTTTCGGCTTCCGAGCGACACCGAACCGCACCCGCAGCCAGCGGGTGCACCGCTCGACCGCAAACGCTGGGAGGACCGGTTCGCCGCGTCACGCGGCGATCTCGACAACGCGCGCTCGCAGCTCGCGAAGGCGCAGGCCGATCTCGAGGCGCTCGCGCACAAGACCGACTCCTGGCAGATGGCCGCGCCGGGTGCGCAGCCGACCGCCGAGAACTCACCGGTCAGCTACAAGCTGCGACAGGACATCCGCAAGTACCGCGAGGACGTCGGCCGCGCCGAGCGCCGTCTGCGCGAACTCGAGGTGGAGGCCAGCCTCGCGGGTGTGCCGCCGGAGTGGCAGAAGGCGCCCGAGCACACCGACGCGACGCCGGGGTCCTAGCGCTCCTCCGCCGCCGGTTCGATCCAGCGCGCCGCGCGCGAGAGGAACGCGAACGCAGGCGCCGCGAACGCGGCGGTGAGCGCGAAGTAGCCGGCATAGCCAAGCGCCTCGGTGATCCATCCCGAGGTGCCCGCGAGCAGCGCGCCCGCCACCGCGTAGAGCGAGGTCACCAGCGCATACTCGACTGCGGCATAACGCGGATCGCAGATCGACATCAGGTACGCGACGAACACAGCGCCGACCGCGCCGCTGGTCGCCGACTCGACTGCACCCGCAGCGTAGACAGCGAGTTTTCCGCCGCCCGGCCACGCCGCGACCGCGGCGTATCCGAGGTTCGACACCAGTGCGAGCGCGCCCGTGATCCACAGGGCGCGGATCATTCCCGCGCGCGGCATCCAGGCGCCGGCCACCACGCCGCCCGCCACGAAGAACAGCGCGCCGAGCAGACCCGAGAACGCGCCGTACTCCGCGGGTCCGAATCCGCGCGCTACCCAGAATGGGGTCAGCATCTCACCCATCGCGAAATCCCCGATCCGGAACAGCACGATGAAGGCGATCACGGAAGGCGCTCCGGGCCGCCGGAGCCAGCGTAGAAGCGCCCGGACCGGGCGCCGTTCTTCGAGGGGCGGCAGCGAAATCGCGGGGGTCGCAGCGAGCGCTGCAGCCAGCAAGAGAGAGATCGCCGCGCCGGCGAGGAACGTCTTGTCCCAACCGAACCGATCGGGAAGCAGCAGGAGTCCGCTGCTCGACGCGATCATTCCCACGCGATAGGCGGCGGTGCGCACGGCGTTCGCGGGTCCCAGGTTCGAGCGGTCGACGAGACCGATCGTATACGCATCGATCGCGATGTCCTGCGTCGCGGATGCCGCGCAGTAGATGGCGAGCACCATCCAGAGCGCGAGGCCGATCGGATTGCCGGGCAGCCATGCGATGACGCACAGTGCTCCCGCCATCGCGATCAGCGCGCCGGCGATCCATTGCTGACGGGTGCCGAAGCGCTCCACGATCGGCGACCACACGACCTTCAGCGACCAGGCCAGTCGCAGTGATCCGAGCAACCCGATCGATGCGAGGGCGACGTGCTGGCTCGCGAAGTAGAACTTGAACACGCTCGAGTAGGCACCCATCGGGAAGCCCTCGATCACGTAGACGAGGGCAACCACCGCGAGCTGACGGCGCAGATCCACTCCACCCCCAGGAAGTGGCTAGGCTAACGAGATGGAGGCATCCCTGCTCGCGGACGACGACGCGCTGCTCGCGCGCGCGGGCATCGATCGCTCGCTGCCGGATCGCGAGGGGCTGTTCCGCGACGACGGCTGGCTCCGGCGCGTGAGCCGCGAGCCGGCGGTGCTGTTCGGCGGCGGGTGCGCGCTGCTGCTCGAAGTGGCCCATCCGCTGGTGGCCGCGGGTGTCGCCGAACATTCGGACTTCCGGCGCGATCCGTTCGGGCGGCTCCAGCGCACGCTCGCGGCGATCACCGCGCTCGCGCTCGAGCCGCGCGGCGCCGCGCTCGCGGCGGCACGCGGCGTGGCGCGCGCCCACGAGCGCGTGCGAGGCCGGCTCGCCGAGGCAGTCGGACCGTTCGCGGCGGGAACGAGATACGGCGGACGCGACCCGGATCTCGTGCTGTGGGTGTGGGCGACGCTCGTGGACACCGCACTCGCGGTGTACCGCGACTTCGTCGGTCCGCTCGGCGGCGACGCGCTCGCGGAATACCATCGCGATCAGCGCGCGCTCGCGCTGCTGCTCGGCGCGCCGGCAGACCGCACGCCCGGGGATCCGGCCTCGTTTCGGCGCTGGTTCGACGGCGTGGTCGAGGGCGGCACGCTCGCGGTCGGCGCCGACGCGCGCGAGATCGCGCGCGCGGTGCTCGCCGCGCCGGGCGTCGAACCCGGTCCGGTTCCGCTGATCACCGCGGCGCTCCTGCCGCCGCGCCTGCGCCGCGACTTCGCGCTCGCGTGGGACGGCGACCGGCAGCGACGGTACCGCGAGCTCGCGGCGGGCGTGCGCGCGCTGCGCCCCGCGCCACCCGTCGACGCGCGTCGCGCGGGCGGCTAGCTTCCGCGCCGCTCGCAACCCGGAGGGCAGCATGCGACCGGACGACGACGAACCGCGCGGCAAGGTGGACGCCGTCTCGCTGCTCTACATTTTCGGCGGGATTCCGGTCATCGTGCTCTACCTCGTGGTGCTGTTCTGGTTCGCGCGCTCGTGCAACGCCCCCGCCTAGAGGCCGACCCGAGAGTCGGCCGGCGAACAGCGCGGCGAAGCCGAGCGGTCGGCGCGCTCGTCGCGGCGCGTTGCCGCTCCACGCGCCGGCAATAGGTCGCGCCGTGCGCGCGTCGCGAAACGGGGATCGCCGCAGCGCGACCTGATCGGGCGAAACCGACGTGATTCCAGTGGCTTAGGTATCGACGCCTAGACGCCGATACACGCTTTCATGCGGGCGTTTCGCGCAGGGCAGAGGCGGGATCGGGCAGCGCTCGGACTCCTTCTCGGCGGCGCGTTGCTGTTCGCAGGGGGCGGCTGCCGCACGGTGCCGTCCGTGGACGGTCCCCCGATCAGCTACTTCGCGCAGCCAGCGCCCGACGATCCGTGGAGCCGCAAGATCCGCGGCTGGCAGCAGCGCGAGCTGGAGGCGCCGCCGGGACCCGCGCCCGTCGGCGCGCAGCCGCCCCGACTCGACCCCGCCGAGCACGGTTCCCTGCGCGACAACTACAACTCGTTCCTGATCGAGCGGAAGCGCCAGGTGGCGAGCGACCTCGCGACCTGGATCCAGCAGCAGTCGCGCGACCACTACATCCCCGACGGCCCCGTCGACCATTGGGCCACGTTCGAGGAGACGATGCGCAACAACGGCGACGACTGCGACGGGCTCGAGCTGCTCGCCTACCACTTCCTGCGCGAGCTCGGCTTCCACGACGACGAGGTGTTCCGCGCGATCGTCGTGCGCCCCAAGGACGGACAGCACCACATGGTCACGCTCTGGTTCGAATCGCCCAGCGATCCCTGGGTGATCGATCCGACCGGCGCGATGACCACGGGCATGCCGCGCATGTCGCAGGTCGCGGGCTGGAAGGCGATCAAGGTGTTCAGCGAGAAGCGCGACTACACGGTCGCACCGGGCCACGTGGACACGGCGCAGCGCTGACGATCACTCGTCCGGTCCCTTCTCGCCTTCGAGCTCGAGCTGCTTGCGCTGCTGGTCGGCGCGTTCGCGGGCCTTCTTGCGCTCGCGCTCGATCTCGACCTGGAGCGCCTTGCGGATCTCCTCGTTGCGCTCGCGTTCGCGCTCGAGGCGCTGCTGCCGCGCGATCAGCAGACAGTCCTCGAGCAGCCGGTTGCGCTGCACCACGAGCCCGACCGGCAGGTCGGGCTCCGACTCGGACTTGTCGACGAGCGAGACCTGGATGCGCCGTTCGGCCTTCGCCCCTTCTTCCGCCACGGCGGTGGCGCGAATCGGGTTGACGCCCGGCTCGAGTGCGAGGAAGCCCGCCCACGATCCGTCGGCGGTGAGCCGGAAGGGGCGCGCCTCGACGCGCGTCTTCTCCTGCACGAGCGTCACCTTCTCGACGTCGGCGAAGCTCACCTCCTCGACGATGTCGACGAGATCGCCGGGCTTGCGCACGGGGATGAAGTAGCCGCGCGTGCGGCTCGCCATCTCCACGGACGCGATCGGACCGGAGAGCGCCTCGGGACCGATCGCGAACGAGTGGATCCGGATGTTCGCGCGGCGTGCGCGGTCGGCCGCGCGCAGCACGGCGCGCACGTTGTCGGCCTCGCGCTCCTTCGCATACGGCAGCGTCGGCTGCCCGTCCGTGAAGAAGAAGACGACCTTCTCGCTGTCCGGATCGAACTTCGAGTAGGCGCCGCGCAGTCCTGCGAGCTCGGTCGTCGCCTGATCGACGCCCGCCGATATATGGGTCTGCCCGGCGGGCCGCGTCGCGGCCAGCTCGTCGAGCGAGTGCTCGATCTGCGCGTAGTCGTGGGAGAGCGCGGCGACCGTGACCGCGGGCTTGCGCTTCGAGCCCGAGCCGGCGGGGTCGCCCGCGAACTGCACGACGCCGACGCGCGTACTGCGCGGATCGAGGCCCGCGAGCACGCGCCGCGCCGCCGCGATCTCCGCGGCGAAGATCGAGTCGCCCGGATCGGTGAGGGCGGCGCCGAGCATCGCGCCGAGGTCGCCGAGGCGCGGCTCGCCCACCACTCCGTTCTCGTTCACGTCCGTTCCGGCGGCGCCGAGCGTCGAGCCCGACGTATCGATCACGAGGATCACGTCGAAGCGCCGCAGCGATCCACGGGTGGCCTGCGCGCGACCCGCGACGAACGTGCCGCACGCGCTGGAGGAGACCTGGGCGCCGTCGCTCGGGTACTCGATCGAGAGCTCGAGGTTGGTGGCCTTGCCCGCGGTCGGTTGGATCAGCTTGTGGCCGTCGGAGCGCGCCGCTGCGGCGCCCGGCTCAGGCGGCTGCACCCCGGGCGCGAGCTCTGCGAAGCGGCGGCCCTTGCCGTCGTCGAGCGGAGTGCGCAGCGCGTCGAGCACCCCGCCGATCGGCGCGGCGAGCACGCGGGCGGTGCCCTCCGACGGCAGGGCCGCTTCCAGGATGCCGATCACGCGGCCGCCGTCGGCGGCGAGCACAGGGGCGCCGCCCCAGCGGTCGAGCGACGTCGCCTGATCGAGCTGGATCTCGATCCTCTCCGCGGTGGCCGCGGTCACCGTGCCGAGCGCGTCCTGCTGGTCCTGCTTGCCCGGACCGGGGCCGAGCAGGCGCACGCGCACGCCCGAGGAAACCGGCTGCGGATCGGCCGAGAGCGCGCGCACACCGCGCGGCTTGCTCGCGAGCACAAACACCGCGAAGTCATCGCGCAGCGTCCCGTCCGCGGCGCTGAACGGCTGTCCCGGCGGCACCGCGAATCGCTCCGCCACCGCGACCTGCGCGAGCGAGCCCGGCAGCGCGAGCTCCATGCGCTGCGCGCGCGCGAGCGCCTCGGGCGACACCGTGTGCGCAGTACCGACCGCGACCATGCCCGGCGCGAGCGAAGCCTCGAGGAAGAACACGACCCCGCGCGCCTCGGCCGCGGGAGCGCCGATCTTCGCGAGGCCAGGACGCGCGATCGCGGGCGCTTCGGCGGCCGCGGCGCCGGCGGCGAGCAGCATTGCGACGGCCGCCGCCAGGAACGTCGAAGCTCGCAAGCACTCCTCCACGACCGACCGCGACCGCGGCTCGCCACCGCGCGTGATACGATCGGCGAAACCTCCCCCCGGCTGAACGAAGCGTTCAGTGCCCCGAGCCTACCTCCGCGGGATGCGCGCGCGAGGGTAGGCGAGATCGGCGAAGCGCGGTGGACGGCGGCGAAGCGGTGCGCGGACCGGCGGCGGATTCCTCGCTTCCGGCGGGTATGCGCCGGCGGCTCGGCGCACTGCGCGCGGAGGGAGTGCGGGTGCCGATGGCGGAAGTGGCGCAACGGCTGCTCGCGCTCCACGGTCTGCCCGCCGCGCCGATCGCGCGGCGCATCGTCGCGGGACTGCTCGGTGCGCACCCCGAAGCGCTTCCCGAGGAGCTCTCGCCGCGCGAGCTGCGGCCCGCCGAGGAGTGCGCAGTGGCGGCCACACCGCTCGCGCGCGTCGCCGTCGTCGACATCGAGACGACCCGGGCTCGACAGCGGGCGCGACGCGATCATCGAGATCGGCGGCGTGCGGGTCGAGGGCCTCTGCGCGACCGCGCGCTTCGAGACGCTGGTGCGGCCGCCCGGGCCCGGACCGATGTCGAGCGCGATCGCGGCACACACGGGCATCGACGACGCGAGGCTTGCGCCCGCGCCGCCCCCGCGGCCCGCGCCGCCCGCGGCCGCGCGCTGGCGCGCTTCGCGCGCTGGCTCGCCGAGGCGGACGGGCCGTCCTGGGTCGCCCACAATGCGCGCTTCGACATCAGCTTCCTGCGCCGCGCGTTCGAGCGGCACGAATCCGGTGTTCCGGTGGTTGCGGTGCTGTGTACGCAGCGGCTCGCGCGCCGGCTGTTGCCGCGCCTCGGGCGCTACGACCTCGACCACGTGTGCGCGCATTTCGGCGTGCGCAATCGCGCTCGCCACCGCGCGCTCGGAGATGCTGATGCCACCGCGCAGGTCTGGATCGAGCTGCTCGGCCTCGCGGCCGCGCGCGGCGCCGAGACGGTCGGCGATCTGCTCGACCTGCAGGAGGAGCCGGTGCGCCGCCGCCGCCGCCGGCGCGCAAGGAGGCCGACGAAGTCGGCTGAGCGCGAGCGATCAGCGAGCGCGAAGGCCCGGCGAGGTTAGTCGCCCGAGCGCGCGCGCGGGAACTCCTGTTCCTTCGTCTTGGTGCCGTGCCGATACTCCGCCACCTTCTGTGGCGCACCGTCCTCGTACCATCCCTTCCAGGTGCCGTCGAAGGCACCGCGCTCGAACGAGCCCTCCGACTGCTTCTGCCCGTTCTCGTAGTAGGCGACCGCGGCGCCTTGCCGCTCGCCCTCGACATAGTGCTCTTCGAAGCGGAGCTGCCCGTTCGGGTACCACTCCCTCGCGATGCCGTGCTGGCGGCCGGCGCGATATTCCTGAGTGCGCGCGCGGGTCCCGTCGGGGTACCAGGCCTCCCACAGTCCTTCGCGGCGATCGTTCGCGTACGAGCCGGAGATCCCCAGCCGTCCATTTTCGTGCCAGCTCCGATAGGCGCCCTGCATCGCGCCGTGCTCGAAGTGGGCCTCGATGCGCTTGCGCTGTTGCTCGTCCCAGCTCACGCTCGGGCCGTGCTGGCGGTGTTCGGCGTCCTCGCACCACTGCTGGTGGCCGGCGGGGGGTGCCTCCCCGCGAAGCTCGGCGCCGGTCGGACACACCACCTCGCCAGCCGATGCGGAGAGCGGGAGCGCGAGCGTCCAGAGGATCGCGAGCGCGCGACTCATGGCACGGGTCACGTTGACCGAGACGATCTGGAATCGCAAGCTGCTGCGCCGCGGCGCAATCGGCCGATGCGTTACGTTGCCGAACGAGTCGGGGGAGCCCGTGAGCGGAGTCGGAACCGGTGCGTTTCGGAGCCTGCAGCTCGCGCTCGCCCTGGCCGCCCCGCTGCTCGGGCCGACCGCGACCGCATCGGCGGCCGAGCGGTTCGACACGGTCGTGATCGATGCGGGCCACGGCGGCTCCGACGTGGGCGCGAAGGGGTTCTCGGGCGTGCTCGAGAAGGACGTCGCGCTCGCGGTGGCGCGCAATCTCGCCGCGCGGCTGCGCGCGCACGGGCTCCGCGTTGTGATGACGCGCGATGCCGACGTGCGCGTCCCGCTCGAGCAGCGCACGGCGATCGCCAACGACGCGCGCGGCGACCTGTTCGTCTCGATCCACGCCAACGCCTCGCCCGATTCGGAGATCCACGGCAGCGAGACCTACTTCCTCGCGCTCGAGGCGAGCGACTCGGGTGCGGCGGGCGTCGCGCAGCGCGAGAACAGCGCGTTCGCGGCCGAGGCGGACCAGAAGATCGACGCGCTGTCGGATCCGTTCATCGCGCTGCTCGGCGACATGATCTCGACCGAGCACCTCGACGAGTCGAGCGCGTTCGCGCAGAGCGTGCAGCAGGAACTCGCGCGCATGCCCGTGAAGTCGCGCGGAGTGAAGCAGGCGCTGTTCGTCGTGCTGTCGGGCGTGCAGATGCCGGCCGCGCTCGTCGAGATCGGCTTCGTCACCCATCGCGGCGACGAGGGCGTGATGAACGGCACCGAGGGCCGGAAGGCGATCGTCGATGCGCTCGAGAAGGCGGTGATCGCGTTCGGCGAGCGCTACGATGCGCGCCGCGGCCTGGGCAAGACGGCGGCCCCCGCCGCGCCCTGAGCGATCGGCGCAGCCCGGGCGGAGGTGCGAGGTGAGGAGCGACGGCCGCGCGGCCGACGAGCTGCGCGCAGTGCGATTCGAGGTGGACTTCACCGAGCAGCCGCTGTGCTCGGTGCTGTGTCGCGTCGGGCGCACGGCCGTGCTGTGCACCGTGTGCGAGGAGCTCTCCGTGCCGCGCTTCCTCGCCGGCAGCGGGCGCGGCTGGGTGACCGCCGAATACTCGATGCTGCCGGGCGCCACGGACACGCGCGGCGAGCGCGAGGCATCGCGCGGGCGCCCGTCGGGCCGCACGCTGGAGATCCAGCGCTTGATCGGGCGGAGCCTGCGCGCCATCGTCGACCTCGAGGTGCTCGGCGAGCGGACGCTCTGGGTCGACTGCGACGTTCTGCAGGCCGACGGCGGCACGCGCTGCGCGTCGATCACGGGTGCGTCGGTGGCGCTGTCGGTCGCGGGCGTGCGGCTCGCCGCGCGCGGCGCGGTCGCACGCGATCCGATCCGCGATTCCGTCGCGGCGGTCTCGGTCGGCATCGTGAAGGGAGAGCTGCTGCTCGACCTGCCGTACGCCGAGGACGCGATCGCCGAGGTCGACATGAACGTGGTCGCGACGGGCGCGGGGCGGTTCGTGGAAGTGCAGGGCACGGGCGAGCACGGCACGTTCTCGCGCGACGAGCTCGCGCGTCTGACCGAGCTCGCGATGCGCGGCACCGCAGAGCTCACGCTGCTCCAATCGCGCGCCGTCGCGGGGGCGGCGATTTGACCGCAGGTCGCGCGCGGCGAGCGCAAGCTTCGCGCAGCGAGCCGAAGGCGAGCGAAGGCCATCGGATGGGTGAGCGAAGACCAGCAGATTCCGCCGCGCGCGGGCCCGAGCTCGTGATCGCGACCGGGAATCCGGGCAAGCTGCGCGAGATCCGCGAGATCCTCGCCAGCACGCGCGTCGCGCTGCGCTCGCTCGGAGAATTCCCCGACGTGAAGATGCCCGACGAAGGCGACGACTACGCCGCCAACGCCGCCGCGAAGGCGCGCGCGGTCGCGCTCGCCACCGGTCGCGCGGCGCTCGCCGACGATTCCGGGCTCGAGGTGGACGCGCTCGCCGGCAGGCCCGGCCCGTTCTCGGCGCGCTACGGCGGGCCGGAGCTCGCCGATGAGAAGCGCGTTGCACTGCTGCTGTCCGAGCTCGCGGGCGCGCGCGCGCGCGGCGCGCGCTTCGTATGCATGGCCGCGCTCGTCACGCCCGAAGGCGCGGTCGAGACGGCGCGCGGCGAATGCCGCGGCGAGATCCTCGCTGCGCCGCGCGGCAGCGGCGGCTTCGGGTACGACCCGGTGTTCCGTCCGCGCGGCGAAGCCGTCTCGATGGCCGAGCTCCCCGCGGCGCGCAAGAACGAGATCTCGCACCGCGCGCTCGCGGTCCGCGCGCTGCGCACGGCAATCGATCGCGTCGCCGCTCCGGTGGCGCGCACCTCGTTCGTGTTGATCCGCCACGCGGAATCGCTCTGGAACGCGGACGGCCGATGGCAGGGCCAGGCCGACCCACCGCTCTCGGCGCGCGGCGCCGCGCAGGCGGAGGCACTCGCGAGCGCGCTCTCGCACGAGCGCGCCGACGCGCTGCTCTGCAGCGACCTGCGCCGCGCCTGGCAGACCGCGGAGATCCTCGGCCGCGCGCTCGGCCTTGCGCCGCGGCGGGACGCGCGGCTGCGCGAGCTCGACGTCGGCCGCTGGGCGGGCCTCACGCGCGCAGAGATCGCCGCATGCGATCCCGAGCTGCTGCGCCGATTCGAGGCCGAGGATCCAGACGTGCGCGCGGGTGGCGGGGAGTCGCGCGCGGAGATCCGCGCCCGCGTGCGCACGGCGTTCCGCTCGCTCGCCGCGGAGCATCCGGGCGCGCGTCTGATCGTGGTGACACATCTCGGCGTCGTGCGCGCGCTGCACCCCGGCACCGAGCTCGCGAACGCGGAGCGAATCGAGCTCCGCGGAGACGAGCTGCGCGCTCCGGCGTGAATTCCCGACCCGAAGTCGCGCCGAACGGGTGTCCGAGGCGGCGGGGTCTTCCCGGGCCTCCGTCGGGGCGGCCCAGTCAGGGTCGGCGGAGTGGCACGCTTGTCATCGGCCATTCGGCGGTGGGATCAACCCACGTCACCCGGCCGCTAGTTCGACCGGAATGAACCCGCCTCTGTCTCCGCGCGTCGTGTGGAAGCTCCCGGGTCCGGGAAGAACTTCCCCGCTCCATGTCTCCGATGGGTGTACGGCTCCGCGCCGTCGGCGGCTCTTCGCCGCGGATCGGGGCCGTGCACCCCGAATTCTGCTCGATTCCACCGTCGCCGATTGCCGGTCACGGCCCCTTGCGGCCGGATGATTTCGGCGGCGGAACCGAGACCTCGGTCTCCTTGCACCGCGAGCCGCGACCGTCGATCGGCAGTGTACTCCCACGCGCAGCGCTTGCAATCGAAATATTCGCGAAATACGCCGGAATTCCGGACGCGCACGCGCGTTGCGCGCACAGCGGAACCGTGCAGGAATTTTGACGCTAGGCGCCGCCCGAGGTGTCGAACGGAACCGCGCCGCCCCCGCGCAGCGCGTTCTTGAGCAGCTTCCCGGCCGGATTGCGCGGCAGCGCCTCGTCGGTGAATTCGACGAACTCGGGCACCTTGAAGCTCGCGAGATGCGCCGCGACGTGTGCGCGCACGGCGGCTTCACCGAGCGCCGAACCCGGTACGCGCCGCACGATCGCCTTCACGCGCTCGCCGAACTCGGCATCGGGCACGCCGATCACCGCGGCTTCGTCGATCTCGGGATGATCGGCGAGGCAGTTCTCGATCTCGGTGCAATACACGTTTTCTCCGCCGCGCAGGATCATGTCCTTCGCGCGGTCGACCACGAAGTAATAGCCGTCCGCGTCGCGGTACCCGAGATCGCCCGTGTGGAGCCACCCGTCTCGCACCGTCTCGGCCGTGGCATCCGGGCGGTTCCAGTAGCCCGGCGTGATGGTCGGGCCGTAGATCAGGAGCTCGCCGAGCTGGCCCTCGGGCAGCTCCTTGCCTTCCGCATCGACGATCTTCACGTCGAGGATCGGCAGCGGCCGGCCGATCGAGGTCTTGCGCTCGAGCACGTCCATGCCGCCGTTCACGATCGCGACGCCGTGCGTCTCGGTGAGCCCGTAGGCGTTGGCGAAGCTCGGCGAGGTAGGGAGCACCTCGCGCGCGCGCTCGATCGTCTCGGGCGGCGTCGGCGCGCCGCCGAACGAGATGCCGCGCAGCGAGCCGAGGTCGTAGTCGCGGATCTTCGGGTGGTGTACGACCCGGTGCAGCATCGTGGGGATCGCGCCCCAGATCGAGATCTTCTCGTCCTGGATCAGCTGCAGCACCTCTTCCGGATCGAAGCGCCCGCGGTTGAACACGAGCTTCGCGCCGATCGTCATCTGCGTGCACACGATCGAATGGAGCCCGCCGACATGGAACAACGGCGATGTGAACAGCGAAGCCGGCTGCGCGCCGCTCGGCGGAAGGAGCGCGGCACCCGACACCGCGGCGTTCACGAGGTTCGCGAACAGGATGCCGGTGACCTGGGCGATCGTGCCGCGGTGGGTCGTAATGCAGCCCTTCGAGCGGCCCGTGGTGCCCGAGGTGTACAGGATCGCGAACGGGTCGTCCTCGTCGATCGGCGTGGTCGGCGGCGCGTCGTTCGGCGCGAGCAGCTCGGCGATCGGCACGGTCCCGGTCGGCGCGTGATCGCCGATGTAGAAGACCGTCTCGAGGCCGGGGATCCGCCCGAGCAGCGGTGCGACGCGCGGGAATAGGCGCTCGTCTACGACGAGATAACGGCTGCCCGAATCGACGAGGCCGTATTCGAGCTCCTCGGCCGCCCACCAACCGTTCAGGCCCACTCCGATGCCGCCCGCCGAGGTCGCTCCGAACAGCGCGATGATCCAGTCGGGGCAGTTGTAGGAGAGGATCGCGACGCGATCGCCCTTCGCGAGGCCGTGATCGCGCGCGAGCGCGCGGGCCGCACCAAAGACGCAGCGCGCGAACTCGCCGTACGAGAAGCGCCGCTCGCCCTGCACGAGGAACGGGAGGTCGCCGCGCGCCGCCGCCGCCGCGACCTTCTCGCGCAGCGAGCGCTCGCGGTTCTTGAACGTCTTCATCGCGCGCCCGCGCACCGTCTCGGTGACGACCTCGAACGGCGCGCCGGGACCGGTGAGGTTGCGGACCACCTCGTCGTATTTGTGTGTCATCGCGCTCCTCGCTCGGACTCGGCGGCGGCTCCCAACCTACCACGGCGCCGCGCGAACCCGAGCGCCGCCAGCGCGGCCGAGGCTCCCGCCGCGTCGAGCGCGACGTCGGACGCGGCCCCCGTGCGCGTGCGGGTCTGCGTCTGGCGCCACTCGTCGAGTCCCGCGACGCTGATCGCCATCGCGAGCGCGATCGCCGCTCCGCGCACGAGGCCCGAGACTCCCGAGAGCAGCGAGGCGCGGAACGCGAGCCCGGCGAGCACGGCGTAGATGCTCGGATGGGCGATCTTGCGGATCGTCATCAGGATCGCGAACCGGCGGTCGGGCGGGAGGCCCGGGATCAGCCAATCGAGCAGGGGCCCGAGCAGGCGCGACGTCGTCCCCGCACCGAACAGATCGCTGCCGAGCCACCACACGAGCGCCGTCCAGAGCGCGACCAGCAGCCACGCCGACGCGACGCTCGAAGGCGCGACCTCCGGACGGGGCACGGATCGGATGCTCGACATGGCGGAAGACCTTAGCTCCGGGTATCGGCGCAGGCGGGCGGTATCCTGCGGCCGTGACAGGTCTCCGTTTCGGCATCGTGTTCGATCTACTTGGGACACATCCGCCGCGCCCCGCGGCACCCGCGGACCTCGATGCCGAGTACGAGCCCGAGGCTACCGTGGAGCTGCTCGAGGCCGCGGTGCGCCGGCTCGGGCACGCGCCGATCCGGCTCGGCAATCCACACGCGCTGCTCGCGACCTTGGGCAAGGGCGAGCTGCCGCCGCTCGACGTCGCGCTCTCGATCGCCGAGGGGTACGGCAGCCGCAACCGCGAGGCCTGGGCACCTGCGCTGCTCGAGATGGCGGGCGTGCCGTGCCTCGGGTCGGATGGCCTCTGTCTCTCCGCTTCGCTCGACAAGGCCTGGGCCCATCGGATCGTCGCGGCGGCCGGTGTGCCGGTACCGGACCCGCGCGTGGTGGGATCGGCCGATCTCGCACACGCCGAGTGGACCTTTCCGCTGTTCGTGAAGCCGCGATGGGAGGGCACCGCCAAAGGCATCGGCCCGCACTCGCGCGTGGACGATCCGACCTCGCTCGCGCACGCGGTGGCGCTCATCGAGCGCGACTACGATCAGCCCGCGCTCATCGAGCGCTTCCTGCCCGGCGCGGAATACACGGTGACCGTGGTCGGCTACGCGCCCCCGCGCGCGCTGCCCGTGCTCCAGCGCGCGCTCGAGCCGGTCACGGGGATCGGCCTGCACGCGGTCGAGCGCCACGCGGCGCCGCCGGGCGGCTGGCGGTCGCACACGCCCGGCGCGCTCGACGCGGCGCTCGAGCGCGAGCTCGCGCATCTGGCGCTGCACGCGTTCGAGGCGCTCGAGTGCCGCGACTTCGCGCGCGCGGACTTCAAGCTCGACGCGGACGGGCGCCCGAACTTCCTCGAGATCAATCCGCTGCCGACCTTCGCGCCCGACGGGTCGTTCGGGATCCTCGCCGAGATCGCGGGCCGCGCGGCGGAGGAGCTGATCGCCGACGTTCTCGGCGGGGGACTGCTGCGTCTGGGTCTCGCGTGAGCGCGCTCGCCACCGCTTCCGACCTGCGCGCGAACCCGAACTGGCGCGACTGGACCTGGCAGATGCGCAACCGCATCGGCACCGCGCGCGAGCTCGAGGCCTTCCTCGTCCCGACGCCGGAGGAGCGCGCGGGCATCGAGCGCCTCGCGAACCGCTTCCGCTTCGTGATCACGCCCTACTACGCGTCGCTGATGGATCCCGGGGATCCCGCGTGCCCGATCCGGCGGCAGGTGGTGCCGCACGCGGCGGAGCTCGACGATCCGGCCGGGCTCGCCGATCCGCTCGACGAGGTCGCACATTCACCCGTGAAGAACGTGATCCGCGTGTACCGCGACCGGATCGCGTTCTGCGTCAACAACGAGTGCGCGCTCTACTGCCGCTTCTGCCTGCGCAAGCGCATGGTGGGCGAGCCGGAATGGGCGATGAAGAGGCGCGAGCTCGAGGTGGCGCTGGCCTGGATCCGCACGACGCCCGGGATCCGCGACGTGCTGCTCACGGGTGGCGACCCGCTCGTGTTCTCCGACGAACGGCTCGCGTGGCTGCTCGATGAGCTGCGCGCGATCCCGCACGTGGAGATCGTGCGGCTCGGCACGCGGCTGCCGGTCACGCTGCCGTTCCGCGTCACCGACGAGCTCTGCGGGATGCTCGCGTCCTTCCACCCGCTCTGGCTCAACACGCACTTCAACCACCCGAAGGAGCTGACGCCCGAGGCCGCGGAGGCACTCGCGCGGCTCGCGGATGCCGGGATCCCGATCGGCAACCAGAGCGTGCTGCTGCGCGGCATCAACGACGACGCCGCGACGATGCAGGCGCTGTGCGAGGGGCTCGTGCGGCTGCGCGTGCGGCCCTACTACTGCTATCAGGCGCAACTGCTCGAGGGCACCGCCCACTTCCGCGTTCCGATCGAGGACGGCGTGGCGCTGTTCCGGGCGATGCGCGGGCGCACGAGCGGGTTCGCGATCCCGCAGTACGTTCTAGACACGCCGCAAGGCAAGGTCCCGCTCGACCACCCCTATCTCCGCGGGCGTGAGGGCGACGAGGTCGTCGTGGAGACGTACGACGGACGGCTGTGGCGTGAGCCGAACCCTCGAT
>DATFWW010000092.1:0-16062 GCA_035258825.1 Myxococcota bacterium | reverse complement strand
CCGGACCCCCGCGCCAGCCCCTCAACGAGTCCGAGGGCGGAAGCGGGGGATCGCGAGATCCTCGCTCATGTCCTCCCAGACGAGCTCGACGGGCATGCCGATCCGCACGGCGGCGGGATCGGCGCCGACGATGTTGGAGATGATGCGCACGCCGCCCGCATCCTCGAGCGCGATCACCGCGATCACCGTCGGCAGCGGCTGGCCCGCCGCGATCGGGCGGTGCACGACCGTGTAGGTGTAGAGCTCGCCGCGCCCCGATACGGTCTGCCACTCGGACTGCGTCGACCGGCACGCGGGACACACGGGTGCAGGCGGGAGGCGCGTGTGACCGCACGACGTGCAGCGCTGCACCACTAGGCGGTGCTCGGCCGCCGCCTGCCACCACGGCAACGTGGTCGCGTCCGCGACCGGCGACGGCATCGTGTCGGGAAAGAATCGCTCGCTCATCTCCGCCCCAGCATCACGGCGCTCGACGGAACGCACGCCGCGCTCGTGACCAGACACACCTCGGCGCCTTCGACCGGGTTCGCCGAGTCGCCTCGCAGCGCGCGCACGCCCTCGACCACGTGGTTGAGCCCGTGGATGTACGCCTCCGAGAGGCTGCCCCCGTGCGTGTTGGTCGGCAGGCTCCCGTTCGGCCACGCGAGCGCGCCGCTCTCGACGAACGCGCCGCCCTCGCCGCGCTTGCAGAAGCCGTAGTCCTCGAGCTGCATCAGCACGCAACCGGTGAAGTGGTCGTAGATCTGCGCTGCGTCGACGTCGCCGGGCCCGACCCCGGCCTTGCCGTAGAGGCGCTGCGCGATCTCCTCGCACCCGCCCGTGGCGTAGAGCTCGTCGGAGACGTTGGCGTTCGTGAACGGCCCGAACGCGAAGCCCTTCGGCGTGCCCTGCTCGCTCGCGAGGATCTCGATCGGTCGCTTCGCGAGGTCTCGCGCGCGCTCCCCGGTGGTCACCACCAGCGCGCAGGCGCCGTCGCTCTCGAGGCAGCAGTCGAACAGGCGGTGCGGATCGGCGATCATCGGCGACGCCTGGTGATCGGCGAGCGTCATCGGCTTGCGGCCCATCACCGCGCGCGGGTTGCGGCTCGCGTGCTCGCGGAACGTCACGGCGATCCGGCCGAGCTGCTCGCTCGTGGTGCCGTAGAGGTGCATGTGGCGGCGCGTCGGAAGCGCATAGGCCGCGGCCGCCTGGATCAGGCCGTAGGGCATCGCGAAGGCCATCCACGCCATCATCAGCGAGCCGGTCTGGCTCACGGTCGGCCTCGGCGGCGCCGCGACGGGGGCCGACGCGTCGAGCCCGCCCGAGCCGAAGCGGAAGAACTGACCCTGGCACAGCGATCGGTAGACGACGACGACCTCGGCTTGGCCCGTCTCGACCGCCATCGCCGCGTTGCCGACCGCGGCGCATCCGCCGCCTCCGCCGGGCATCCAGACCATGTTGCCGAAGCGCAGCGCGGGCAGCCCGAGCTCGGCGGCGAGGTAGATCGCCTCGTTGCGGTCGTCGGCGAACGACGCGAGGCCGTCGACGTCGTCGACGGTGAGACCCGCGTCGGCGACCGCGCGCGTGATCGCCTCGAGCGCGAGCGCGTGCTCGGTGACGTCGCCGATCCTTCCCCAGCGCGCATAACGGGTCTCGCCGATGCCGGCGATGTGCGCCTTTCGCGAACGAGTCATCTCGGAGCGTTCTCCTCGAAATCCTCGACGAGTCAGTCGATCGTCACGTTCAGGAACACCTTGCCGCGAGCATGTCGAGCGTGCCCGCGTCGCGGTCGTGGCCGAGCACTGTTTGGTCGTGGTCGATCTTGTAGCTGGAGCTGGCATCGCCAGTCGCGGTGCGCCAGCGGTAGCGGTTGGGATCGAACGGGCTTTGCGCCATCACGATCTCCTCCTCGTCTCGATTCCCGAGAGGCCCCCCTCTTCGCGCCACGCAGCGAGCGTGTCGGCGAACTCGGTCGGCCCGCCCATGAAGAACGCGCCCTGGCGCAGCCGCGCGTTCGGCTGCCCCTCGGCGTTGTAGTAGCCGGGCGTGCACGACTCGGCGAATTCGGTGGAGCGGTTGCCCACCTCGACGACCTTCGCGACCCATTCGGCTTCGGCCTGCTCGCTGGTCTCGAGCTCGTCGATCCCCTCGCGCAGCGCGCGCTCGACGAGATAGGCGATGTGCCTTGCCTGGATGTCGATCACGTAAGGGAAGTTGGCGGTGAAGCCCGACTGCGCGGTGCTCATCATGAGGCAGTTCGGGAAGCCGCGCATGTGCAGCCCGTGGAACGTTCGCACGCCGTCGGCCCATTTCTCGGTGAGCGAGAGCCCGTCGCGGCCGACGATCCCGTAGCCCGAGCGGTGGGAGTAGTCAGTCCCCACCTCGAACCCGGTCGCGAAGATCAGGCAATCGAGCGGATACTCGACTCCGTTCGCGACGACCCCCTTCTCGGTGGCGCGCTCGACGCCCTTTCCGCGTGTGTCCACTAGCGTGACATTCGGGCGGTTGAACGTCTGGAGATATTCGTCGTGGAAGCATGGCCGCTTGCAGAACTGGCGATACCAGGGCTTGAGTGCCTCGGCAGTGGCGGGATCCGCGACGACCTCGTCGACGCGCGTGCGGATCTCCTCCATCTGCATGAAGTCGGCGAGCTCGGTGTTGCGCGCGATCGCCTCCCGGGAGACGTCAGGGGTCTCCTCCGAGAACATCATCGCCAGGATCTTGCGAAAGATCACCGTCCAGCCGTCGTTCACCAGGTCTTCGGTCGCAAAGCCACCCGCGGTGACGATCTGGAAGTTGTCGATGCGCTTCTGTTGCCACCCGGGCTCCAGGCCGCGCACCCACGCGGGATCGGTCGGGCGGTTCGCGCGCACGCCGATCGATGACGGCGTGCGCTGGAACACGTAGAGGTGGCCCGCGCTCGCACCGAGGTGGGGAATGCACTGTACCGCGGTGGCGCCGGTGCCGATGATGCCGACGCGCTTGTTGCGCAGGTTGACCAGATTGCCGTTCGCATCGCCGCCGGTGTAGGCGTAGTCCCAGCGACAGGTATGGAAGGCGTGACCTCGGAACGCCTCGAGGCCGGGCACGCCCGGTAGCTTCGGCTTGTGCAGGAAGCCGTTCGAGAGCACGACGAAGCGCGCGCGCATCGCGTCGCCGCGGTCGGTCGCGATGATCCAGCGCGCCGCGCCAGTATCCCAGCGGATCTCCGTCACCGAGGTCTGGAAGCACGCGTCGCGGTAGAGGTCGTACTTCTTCGCGATCGCCTGGCAGTGCGCGAGGATCTCCGGGCCGCGGCTGTACTTCTCGATCGGCATGTAGCCGAGCTCTTCGAGCAGCGGAAGATAGACGTACGACTCGATGTCGCACGCGAGCCCCGGGTAGCGGTTCCAATACCAGGTGCCCCCGACGTCGCCGCCCTTCTCGATGATCCGGATGCGATCGACGCCGAGCTGGCGCAGCCGCGCGCCCGCGAGCAGCCCGCCGAAGCCCGCGCCGATCAGCGCGACGTCGATCTCGTCGCTCTTCGGCGCGCGGGCAAAGCCCGGGGTCACGTACGGATCGCGCTCGAAGTGCGCGAACCCGCCCGCGAGCTCGACGTACTGCGCGATGCCGTCGGGCCGCAGACGCTTGTCGCGCTCGGCGCGGTACTTCGCGCGCAGTGCGTCGGGGTCGAAACCCAGCTCGCTCAACGGCGCGCCTCCGCGAGCGGCAGTCCGAGCAGGACGGTCCCGGTGGCGTGGTCTCCGAGATCGTTCGCAGCGCGCACCGCCACTTCGATCACGCGCTCGCCGCGGTCCTCGCTCACCTTCTCGACGCGGCCCGAGAAGCGCAGCGGCTTGCCCGGGATCGCGGGTGCGCCGAGCCGGATCTTGATGTTGCACAGCCGCGCCTCGGGGCCCGCCCAGTCGGTGACGAAGCGCGCGACGTAGCCGTTCGTGGTGAGGATGTTCATGAACATGTGCGGTGCACCCTGCGCGCGCGCGAAGTCGGGGTCGTGGTGCGCGGGCATGAAATCGCGCGAGGCGATCGCGCCCGAGACGATCACGGTCGTGGTCACCGGCAGCACGAAGACCGGCAGCTCGTCGCCGACGGAGATCTTCATCGCGGTGCCCCGATCGTGCGCGGGTCGAACTTGAACACGCGGAACGACTGGCGTCCGACCACCTCGTCACCCGCGGTGTAGGTGGTGACCCAGGTGACGAAATAGCCCTGTCCGAGCGCCGTGGTCTTGCGCGGCGAGATCGACTCCACCTCGTTGGTGGTGGAGAGGTGGTCACCGGGCGTCAGATAGCGCACGAACTCGAGCTCGGAGTTGGTCGCGAGCGTGCCCGTGAAGCCGGCGGCGTTGAGCGCGCTGATCGGATTGTCGTGGGTGATCTCCATCGCCGCGCCGCCGCGCTCGGCGATGCCCTCGATCACCGGCCGCGCCATGCTCCAGGCCTGGAGCATCGCCGGAGGAGCGACGATCCCGCCGAAGCGCGTCTTCTTGGCGAAGGCCTCGTCGAGATAGACCGGATTGCGGTCGTCGATCGCGTCGACCCAGTGCCGGATCATCGGCCCGTTCACGGGATCGGGCGCGACCGAGGGCGGACCCATCGGCTTGCCCACGTACTTCTCGAGGCCCTCGCGCACTTCGTCGCGCTCGGCCATCACTGGATCCCGTAGAGGGCCGCGGCGGTGCCGTGGAGCACCTTCTCCACCGTCGCGTCGGGCACGCCCGCGAACGCGCGCTCGGCGTAGTCGGCCGGGTGCTGGGTGAGTCCGCCCGTGAGGCCGGGGTGCTGGCACGTGGGATGCGGGAAGTCGGTCTCCCACATCATGTTGTCGGGAAGCGTCTCGAGCGCGGCTTTCACGCCCTCGCACTCGAACCAGAAGCAGCCGTAGATCTGGCGCTTGAAGTACTCGCTCGGCAGAAGATCGTACTCGGGGTGCTCCATGCGCGTCTGGCTGTTCACGAACTGCCAGTCGGCCGCCTCGAGATAGGAGGGGATCCAGCCGACGCCGCTCTCCACCGACACGAGTTTGAGCTTCGGGAAGCGGTGACACACGCCGCCGAAGATCAGGTCGGCGAGGCAGTGGACGTTCTGCATGAAGATCATCGACGACACGCGCGCCATGTTCGCGCGCATGCCGAGACCGTTCGTGTCGATGAACATCTCGGAGAGATCGCCTCCGCCGATGTGGAAGCTGATCGGCACGCCGGTTTCCTGCACCGCAGCCCAGAACGGGTCCCAGTGCTTCGAGGCGATGATCGGCTCGCCCCACGCGTCGGGTTGCGACGCCGCGAGCACCGCTCGGTGGCCCTTTGCGACCGCGCGGTGCACCTCCTTCACGCACTCCGCGACGTCCCAGAACGGCATCGCCGCCACCGGGATCAGCCGGTTCGGATCCGCGCTGCACCACTCGACCAGGAAGTCGTTGTAGGCGCGCACGCACTCGAGCATGAGCTCGGGCTCCTTCAGCTTGAGGAACCCGCCGGAGCCGAAGCCGCCCAGGTTCGGATAGAGCACCTGTGCGTAGATGCCCTCGGCGTCCATGTGCGCGAGGCGCGCCTCCGCATCGTGCGCGCTCGCCGGGATGTCGTCGTAGCCGAGCGGGCCGTCGGGCAGCGAGCCGTCGAAGCCCGCCATCGTGATCAGGCCGGGCGCACCCGCGGTCTGGTCGCGGATGAACCAAACGTCGCGGCCGTCGATGCGGCGCACGTGGGGAACCGCGTCGCCCCACTTCCGGGTCGACACGCGCGCCGTCCACACGTCGGGCGGCTCGGTGATGTGGGTATCGGTGTCGATCGCGCGGATTCGGTCGAAGATTCGCTTCGTCATGGCGTGTCCTCCAATCCTTCAGAGCAGCGCGGCGAGGCGCGCCGCGTCGGCGGCACCGAGCTGGCCGCGCAGGCGCTCCGCGAGCTGCTCGATGTCGAGCGCCGCGCCGGCTGCGGGTGCGCTCGCGCCGAGCGCGAGCGATGCGTAGAGATCGCTCGCGACGCGCTCGACGAGCGCGAAGCGGCGCTCGCCCAGGATCGCGCGGAACGATCCCTCGAGCGCGTCGATCGCGGCGACCGAGTCGGCGATCAGTCGGGCGCCGCGCTCGGTGAGCGCGAGCGCGCCGCCGCGGCGGTCGCGCGTGTCGGTGCGGCGGCGCACGTAGCCGAGTGCTTCCAGCTCGCGCGCGGTCGCGTGTGTGGCCTGGCGGCTCACGCGCTGGATGCGCGCGATCTCGTGGATCCGCGCGCCGTGCGGTCCGAGGTGCTGGAGCACCGCGCCGTGCGACATCTTGAGGCCCGCGTGGCCCCGCGCGATCGCGGTGTCGAGCAGCTGCTGTTCGATGTGACTGGCGATCACGGGCAGCACGCCCGCGGAGCGCCCGCCGCGCGCGATCAGCGTGGAGTCCGCGTGCACGGGAAGGCCGAGCCCCCGGTAGAGCACCGCGAGCGCGGTGGTGAAGCGCTGATAGGCGCCCGCGCCGACGTGCGACGCGTACTCGCGATCACACGCGAGCAGGATCTGCACCGACTCCTCGACGAGCGCGCGGCCACGCGGCGTGAGCCGCGCGACGCGCGAGCGCGCGTCGTCGGGGTTCCTGCGCCGCTCGAGATAGCCCGCGGCTTCGACGTGGCCCACGAGCTGGCTGCACGCCTGCGCGCTGATCGCGAGCTCGGCGGCGAGCGCCGTGAGCGGTCGAGGCGCCTGCCACAGCCGCGTGAGCAGCGGCGTGAAGCTCGGCCGCACGCCTTCGAACCCGCGCTCGTGCAGCTCGCGCAGCGCGCGGGTCTGCAGGTCGCGCGCGATCGCGATCAGGTGGCGCGGCGCGTTGCCGCGGTAGCGCGACCACGCGGGGGCACGGGCCTGGGAGCGCCGGGGGCGAGCGACCGGGGACATCGCGGGCAGGCTATCCGGGCTTCGCCATTTTTTCAAGCCTGTTTGACATCATCGTCAACTATGATTTAGTAATGGCGGGGCGAGCACAGAGCACGCAGGAGCACCCGTGAGCGCGACCCGAAGACGCACGCCGCGCATCGCGATCATCGGCGCCGGCCCCGGCGGGCTGTGCATGGCGGTGCGCCTCGCGCGGGCGGGCTTCGACGACTTCGTGCTGCTCGAGAAGGGCGACGGCGTCGGCGGCACCTGGTACCACAACCGCTATCCGGGCTGCGCGTGCGACATCCCGTCGCACCTGTACTCGTTTTCGTTCGAGATCAAGCGCGACTGGTCTCGCCCGTACGCGCCGCAACCCGAAATCCTCGCGTACATGGAGCACGTCGCACGGAAATACGGCCTGCTCCCGCACTGCCGCTTCGGCTGCCCGGTGCGCTCCGCCACCTGGGGCGAGGAGCGCGGCGCATGGATGCTCGCGCTCGCCTCGGGCGAGTCGCTCGAAGTCGAGGTCGTGGTGAGCGCGATCGGCATGTTCAACGATCTCGCGCGGCCCGATCTCCCCGGGCTCGACGACTTCGCGGGCACCTGCTTCCACTCGGCGCGCTGGCGCTGGGACCACGACCTCTCTGGCGAGCGCGTCGCCGTGATCGGCAGCGCCGCGAGCGCGGTGCAGCTCGTGCCCGAGATCGTGAAGCAGGCGGCGCAGGTCCACCTGTTCCAGCGCACCGCGAACTGGGTGATGCCGAAGGTCGACGATCCCTACACGGAGGAGCAGCTCGAGCAGTTCCGCCGCGACCCCGACGCTTCACTTGCGCTGCGCCGCGAGATCTACCGGCAGGTCGATACGGGCATGACGTTCTCCGACCCCGAGGCGCTCGCGAAGATCGAGGCCGCGGGCCTCGCGGCGCTCGAGGTCGTGCGCAACGCGGAGCTGCGCCGCAAGCTGCGCCCCGACCACCCGTTCGGGTGCAAGCGGCCGCTCGTCTCGAACGACTACTACGCCGCGTTCAACCGCCCGAACCTCGAGCTCGTCACCGAGCCGATCGCCCGCATCGAGCGCGACGCCGTCGTCACCGCCGACGGACGCGCGCGGCGTGTCGACACCCTGATCCTCGCCACGGGATTCGCGACGACGCGCTACCTGTCCGCGATCGACGTGCGCGGCCGCGGCGGCCGCCGCATCGACGAAGCGTGGAGCGACGGCGCGCGCGCCTGGCTCGGCGTCACCACGGCGGGCTTCCCCAACCTGTTCATGCTCTACGGGCCGAACACCAACAACGGCTCGATCCTCGCGATGATCGAGAGCCAGGTCGACTACGCGCTGCGCCTGATCGAGCGGATCGCCGCTGAGGATCTCGCCTGGCTCGACGTCCGCCCCGAGGCGATGGAGCGGTACAACGACGAGATCCAGCGCGCGATCGCGGGCGTGGCCGTCTGGCAGGCCGGGTGCACGGGCTACTACCGGACGTCGAGCGGGCGCGTCGTGACGCAGTGGCCCTACTCGATGACCGAGTTCCGCGAGCGCACCGGAAAGCCCGACGCGGACGCCTACGAGACGGCGCTGCGGCGCTAGGCGTCACTACTGCGGCTGAAGCTGGACCGGATCGTAGAAGAACCGCTCCTCGGCGATGCGGTCGCCGCGCCAGCGCTGGTGCGCGAGCTCCTCGAGCCGCACGGCCTTGCCGTCGGCGGCCGTGAATTCGAACAGCCAGTGGATCACGGCCTGGTCGCCCTGCACGAAGACGGGCCGCACGCAGCGCGCGCGCGTCTTCTCGAACGCCGCGAGCACGCGTTTCTCGTTCGCCACGAGCGCGGGCAGCCCGGCGCGCAGCGCGGCCAGGTTCTCCTGCATCGTGGCATCGTCGGTGTAGAACTCCTCGATCGCCGCGACGAACTCGCCGTTCTCCACGCGCGCGATCAGGGCCTCGATGCGATCTCCGGTCGGCATGCGCCACCTCCTCGGCCGAGACTCGCCGACGTCGGCGCGCGCAAACAGATCCACCTCTGCGCCGATCCGATGGGGCCAATCGCCGATCATTCGATCGCGGCGTATGCCTGGACCCAGAAATCGTCGAACAGCGGTGCGCCCTTCGGAGACGGAAACGCCTGCTGCGTCATGAGGATGCCGATCAGACCCTCCACGGGGTCGGTGTGGGCCGAGGTGCCGAGTCCGCCATCCCAGCCGAAGCGCCCGGGCACCGAGGAGAGGTGGCCGCGCCGCGTGACCACCGCCATCCCGAATCCCCAGCCCTTGTCCGTGCCGAGGAAGAGCTCCGTTCCCTCGCGCTGGCCCGCGCTGAGCTGGTTCGCGGTCAAGAGCTCGACTGACGCGCGAGAGAGGATCCGCTCGCCCCGGTCTAGGAGCATCCGGCAGAAGGCGTGATAGTCGTCGACGGTGGAGACGAGCCCGGCGCTGCCGGACGGGAACGCGGGCGGGCGGCTCCACTGTCCGCCGCGCGCCTCGTCGTACACGCCGTTCGCGTACGAGGTGGCGAGGCGGTCGATCTTCGCTTCGGGCACGAAGAACGCGGTGTCCGTCATGCCGAGCGGGTCGAAGATTCGCTCCTGCATGAAGGCGCCGAGCGATTGCCCAGCGGCGCGCGAGATCAGGACTCCAGCGACATCGGTGCCGAGGTCGTAGAGCCAGCGTTCGCCGGGCTGATAGGCGAGCGGTAGCTCGCCTAGGCGCCGCATCCACTCGTTCGGCTCGGGCGTGCGGTCTGGCTGGGGCGGGCCCGTCAGGATGCCGCGCTCCTGGCACGCCTTCATGATCGGCGCGTCGCCCCAGGGCAGGATGTGGCCGAGCCCGAGCGTGAAGGTCAGCAGGTCGCGCAGCGTGATCGACCGCTGCGCCGGGACCGTGTCCTCGAGGGCGCCGCGCGGATCCTGCAGCACGCGGCGCTCGGCGAGCTCGGGGAGCAGGTCGTCGACCGGATCGTCCAGCCTTATGCAGGCATTCCTCCACGAGGATCATCGCCGCGACCGCCGTCACGGGCTTGGTCATCGATGCAATGCGGAAGATCGCGTCGCGCGCGATCGGCGGACCGCCGCGCGACCGCGCGCCGATCGCCTCGACGTGCACTTCGCCGCCGCGCGCGAGCAGGGCGACCAGCCCCGGTGCCGCCCCGCTTCGAACGTGGCCCGTGAGCACGCGGCTCATCCGCGCCAGTCGCACCGCCGCGAATCCGCGGCCATTCATCGCTCTCCTCCTGTGCGGGTGACTCAACGAGCTCGAAGCGTCAGCGCGAACGATGCGGCCGCCGCAAGCGCCGCGGCCGTGCGCACGTGATTCCAGGCCGTCCAACCCGTGACATAGCGGGGCCACAGACGAGCGGCCTCGTCGCTAGCGGGATCGAGCACTGCGAGCGCATCGTTGCGCGGAACGTTGAAGCGCATCGTCGCGAGAACCGTCCCGACCGGATAGAGCAGGCTGCCGACCAGCCGGCACCCGGAGCCGGGCTCGTGCCAACGGAACAGCGACACGACGGCGAGGGCGGCGCAGACGCCCGCGGTCCCGAGAAACGCCGTCATGAACACCGGATTGATCACCGCGACGTTGATCGACTGCATGGCGGCGATGCCCTGTGGCGGCGGGATCCGCGCCAGCGCCTTCATCACGAAGCTCGAGAAGGCGAAGAAGACCCCCGCCACGAGCGCGCTCCCGATCGCCGCGATGAACGTCAGGGCTCCCGTCAATCCGTCGGTCATCGCGAAACCCCCGCGAGCATCAGAACGAAGCCGAGGCCGCTCAGGATCGTGCGGGCCGCATGCAGCGAGCCCCACCGGCGCAGGAGCCGCACCGTGTCGGGCGCTTCGGGATCGCGCCCGGGCGCCATCAGCTGATCGTTGACGGGCTGGATCCACACGAGCGTGACCGGAATTACCGAGAACAGCAGCAGGGCCGCGATCCACCAGAGGGATCCGGCTCCGCCCCACCACGCCCAGAGGCCCGCGAGGGCGCCGACGACGGCGAGAGCGACCTGCATCGGAGCTGCGCGGCGATACATCGGAGAGAAGAAGCGGATCGCGAATGCAGCGCCCGCCTCGAGCGCCGCCGGGTGTTGGGCGGCGTTGATGTACAGAGCCGCACCGAAGAAGGCGCCGCTGCAGAAGACTGCGACGAGCTCCGCCACCTCCTTGTTTTAGTTCATCGGCCCGCCGCCGTCCGGTTCGCCTCCTCCGGCCAGTAGGGCCGGTCCGCGTCGGCGAGCTCCCCGCTGCCGTAGCGGTCGTGATGCCGGACCCACTCCATCGTGAACGCGAGGTGATCCTCGTCGCGGCCCTTGGGCACCAGGTCGAGGATCGTGTAGGTGCCGACGAGCGGGTCGAGGCCGCGCCCGAACGCGGAGTAGGTGTGGAACAGATCGCCGGCCGCGTCGCGGTAGAAGACGCTGAGGCCGGGCGCCTCCTGGCTCGGGAACTGCTGCCGGGTGTAGTTGTAGTCCACCCGGCCGCTCGCCATCTCGTCCTGCGTGAACGAGACGTGGAAGTCGCGGTTGAACTCGCTCCCGTAGGACGAGACCCACTCGAACCGCCAGCCCATCCGCTTCTTGAACGCCGCGATCTTCGCGAACGGCGCGCGCGACATCATCGCGAGCGAGACGTCGCGCGCAGCGAGATGCGGGACCGCACCGTCGATGTGGTCGGACACGAACGAGCAGCTGGGACATCCCTCCTGCCAATCGGGCCCGAACATGAAGTGGTAGATCACGAGCTGGCTGCGCCGGCCGAACAGGTCGGCGAGCGCGAGCTTCCCGTCGGGGCCGTCGAACTCGTAGCGCTTCTCGACCTTCACCCAGGGCAGATCACGGCGCTGCCGCGCGAGCTCGTCGCGCTGCCGCGTGAGCTCCTTCTCCTTCGCCAGGTGTTGCCGACGCGCGACGAGCCATTCGTCGCGAGACACGATCCGGTGGGTCTTCATCTCGCTCTCCTCGGTCTTTCGACCTCGCGCGGGCCGGGGCGCCGGTCCCGAGCGCGTAGCTTCTTCACTGCGAACGCGGACAGTCCGCTCGCCGAGGTGGCGCTCGCCACCGCGAGCACCGCTGTCGTGAGGCAGGCCGGGCACATCACCACTTCCTCCTGCCCTCCAGTCGAACGAGCCACACCCGGAACGACACCTCCCCGCAGGACGTGTCGATTCGGGGCGATCACGTTCGACTGAGGTATGAAGAGAAGGGAGGGACGCCATGGAGTTCATGCTGCTGTTCATGAGGCCGGTGGGGGCGCTCCCCGATCCGGATCGGTTCGCGGAGATGGGCAGGTTCTCGGCCGAGCTCGCGAGCCGCGGAGTCCTCCGGCGCGGCGCGCCACTCGGGAGGGAGTTCGACGCCGCGTGCGTGCGCGTGCGCGACGGAACGTCATTCGTGAGCGACGGTCCGTTCGCCGAGAGCAAGGAGGTCGTCGGCGGATTCTGGATCATCGACGTCGCCGGCCGCGACGAGGCGATCGAGGTCGCGCGGCGCTGTCCGCATGCGCAGTTCGCCGCCGTCGAGCTGCACGCGATCGCGAGCCGCTACACCTACACGGACACGAAACACGGCATCCCGTTCCTGATGGTGTTCCGCAAGGAACCGGGCCTGTCGGACCCGGGCGGCGCGAAGCTGCGCGAGATGCTCGCGTTCAGCGAGGGACTCGACCGCGAAGGCAAGATGATCGAGACCGCGCCCCTCGCGGGCGACCCGCTCCCGGCGCGGATCGAGCCGCGCGCAGGGAGAGTGCTGGTCACCGACGGACCGTTCGCAGAGTCCAAGGAGGGGGTCGGCGGTTACGGCGTCGTGCGCGCCGTGGACCGCGCGGAGGCGATCGAGCTCGCCAGGCGCTACCCGCATGCGCGCTGGGGACCGGTCGAGGTGCGCGAGATCCTCTTCTTCGATCCCGTTTGAGCCGGAAGCCGATGCAGTACGTGCTCCTCCTGTACGCGAGCGAGGCCGAGCGGCGGCGCGCGGGCGACGCCGAGGCGGCGGCGCTCCAGCGCGATCGCCGCGCACTCGCCGCCGAGCTCGCGAGCACCGGGCGGCACCGCTCGTCCCACGCGCTCGAGCACACGGCGTCCGCGACCACGGTCCGCCTGCGCTGCGGCAGGGCCCTGCTCTCCGACGGGCCGTTCGCGGAGACGCGCGAGCAGCTGCTGGGCCTGCTGCTGATCGACGCGCGCGACCTCGACGAGGCGATCGCGATCGCCGCGCGCGCGCCGGATGCGCAATCGGGCTCGGTCGAGATCCGGCCCGTGCGGGAGTCGCTCTGACCACTTCGGTCGAGATCGAGCGCTTCTATCGCGAAGAGTTCGGGCGCGTACTCGCGGCCGTGATCCGCGCGATCGGCGACTTCCACGTCGCGGAGGAGGCGGTCCAGGACGCGTTCGCAGTCGCGCTCGAGCGCTGGCCGCGCGAGGGGTACCCGAAGAACCCGCGCGCGTGGGTCGTCGCCACCGCGCGCCACAAGGCGATCGACGTGCTGCGGCGAGCCGGTCGGCTGGAGGGCATCCGCGCCGAGCTGCGACACACGGCGGAGTCGATCAGCGAGCCCGGGCTGTCCGATCTCACCGACGCGGCGATCCCCGACGAGCGGCTGCGGCTGATCTTCACCTGCTGCCATCCCGCGATCGCGCTCGATGCACAGGTGGCGCTCGCGCTGCGGACACTGTGCGGCCTCTCCACCGACGAGATCGCGCGCGCGTTCCTGATCGCGCCCGCGGCGCTCGCGCAGCGGCTGGTCCGCGCGAAGCGCAAGATCGCCTCCGCCGGCATCCCGTTCGAAGTGCCGCCGCCGGAGCTCCTGCCCGAGCGGCTCGATGCGGTGATGGCCGTGGTCTACCTCGTCTTCAACGAGGGTTATTCGGCGAGCCACGGCGACGCGCTCCTGCGCCCGGACCTCTCGCGCGAGGCGATCCGGCTCGGGCGCCTGCTCGCCGAACAGATCCCCCGCTCGGCCGAGGCGCGCGGCCTGCTCGCGCTGATGCTGCTCCACGATGCGCGCCGCGAGGCGCGCACAACCGCCGACGGCGAGCTCGTCCTGCTCGAGGAGCAGGACCGCACGCGCTGGAATCGCGTGCAGATCGAAGAGGGTCTGGCGCTCGCCTCATCCGCGCTGGTCGTCCCGCCGGCGGGCGCCTATGCGCTGCAGGCGGCGATCGCCGCCGAGCACGCGCGTGCGCCGCGCGCCGAGGCGACGAACTGGCGCGCGATCGCGGAGCGATACGACCAGCTCGCTCGGGAGCGGCCGGGACCGGTCGTGGAGCTCAATCGCGCGATCGCCATCGCGATGGCCGACGGACCCGCGGTCGGGCTCGCGCTCGTGTCCGAGCTCGAGCGCCGCAGCGAGCTCGCGGACTACTATCTGCTCTGGGCGACCGAGGCCGACCTGTTGCGCCGCCTCGGCCGCGCCGAGGAGGCGGCCCGCTGCTACCGTCGCGCGCTCGAGCGCGTCGGCACCGGTCCGGAACGGCGCTACCTCGAGCGGCGGCTCGCGGCGGTGGAACGCGATCCGATGCGAATCGAAGGCGAACCGGGCTAGAGTGGGTCCGCTCCGTCGCGCCGCGCGGTCGACCGATGCCCCGAGAGCTTCCGCCCACGTCGTCGCTGCGCGCGTTCTCGCGTGCGGCGCGCGCGCTGAGCTTCAAGCGCGCCGCCGAGGAGCTGCACGTCTCGCCGTCGGCCCTCTCGCGCCAGATCCAGGCGCTCGAGGAGCATCTCGGCGTCGCGCTGTTCGAGCGCCGCCATCCCGGCCTCGCGCTCACCGAGGAGGGCCGGAGCTATCTCGCCGCGGTCGACGCAGCGCTCGCGCAGCTCGAGTCGGCCCAGGATCGGTTCGGAGCTCGGCGGCGTCCGCTGCGCGTGAGCGCGCTCGAGTCGTTCAGCGAGAGCTGGCTGATCCCGAACCTGAGGGATTTCGAGGCGGCGCATCCGGACGTGGAGATCGAGCTCGAGGCGACGCTGCGCTATGCCGACTTCGCCCGCGACGCGATCGACGTGGCGATCCGCTTCGGCACCGGTCCGTGGGACGGTCTGCACAGCGAGCCGATCCTCGATCTCGATTTCTTTCCGGTGTGCAGCCCCGCGCTCGCGGCGGGGGATCCCGCGCTGCGCCGCCCCGCCGACCTCGCTTCCCACGCGCTGATCCACGTCGCGCAGACACCCGACGCGTGGGCGCAATGGCTGCGCGCGGCCGGCGTCTCGTTCGAGCCGCGCCGACAGGTCACCTACGACCATGTGAGCATCGCGCTGTCGGCCGCGGAGTCGGGCCAGGGCGTCGCGATCTCGACCGCGATCCTGTGCGCGCAGCGGATCGCCGCGAAGCGCCTGTGCCGCCCGTTCCGCGAAACGGCCCGATCGGAGGCCACCTATCACTTCGTGTGTCGCCCGGAGAGCCTCGAAGTTCCGCGCATCACCGCGCTGCGCGACTGGCTCGTGGACCGGCTCGCGCGGGTGGATGCGCCGCCTGCAACCGCGGATGCAATTTGAGCGTTTGCCGCGCGGCGCCGGCCCCGCCAGCCTGGCGGCATGCAACAGCTCACCTGTCTCGGCCCGAGCAAGATCGAATGGCGCGACGTTCCCGAACCCCGCCTCGAGAGCGACGGGGCAGCGCTGGTTCGCCCGCTCGCCGTCGCGCGCTGCGACATCGACCGCTTCCTCGCGTCGGGGTTGTTCCCGCTCCGGGGTCCATACGCGCTCGGGCACGAGTGCGTCGGCGAGGTGACCGCGCTCGGCGACGCCGTGCGTGGGCTCGAGATCGGCCAGCGCGTCGTCGTGTCGTTCCAGGTGAGCTGCGGCGCGTGCGCCGCGTGCGCGGCCGGGCGCACGGCGCTCTGCGAGCGGCTGCCCACGCTCTCCGACTACGGCATGCAGCCGCTCTCGGGCGTCGAGTACGGCGGCATGCTCTCGGACCTGATCCGCGTGCCACACGCCGCGGCGATGCTCCGGCCGATCTCGTCGTCGCTCGATCCCGTCGCGCTCGCGAGCGCGTCCGACAACGCGCCCGACGGCTATCGCGCGGTGGCGCCGCACCTGGCCGCGCTGCCCGGGAGCGAGCTCTTGATCGCGAGCCACGGACTGCCGAGCATTCCGCTCTACGCGGCGCAGGCGGCGGTCGCGCTCGGCGCGAGCCTGGTCGACTTCGCGAGCGCCGACGCGGAGCAGCTCGCGCTCGCGGAGCGGCTCGGCGCGCGGCCGATCGAGACGGATTTCGAGGACAGACCCGCGCGCAGCTA
>DATFWW010000091.1:0-2873 GCA_035258825.1 Myxococcota bacterium | reverse complement strand
CCGCATCGGCGGCCGCGAGCGGCCGCCTGCACGTGCCCACGCCCGCGCGTGCGCGCGCGCTCGCGTTCGGCTTCGAGCCCGTGATCGCGGACTACTACTGGATCCAGGCGCTCGAGCTGGTCGGCAACACCGACAAGGTCGCGGAGCGCAACGAGATCGTCGGGGAAGTGGTCGACCTCGTCACCGGGCTCGATCCGTGGGCCGATCATCCCTACCGGTTCGCGGCGCTCTGGCTCACCGGCAGCTTCGACGAGGTGAAGCACGCCAATCGACTGCTCGAGAAGGGCATCGCCTATCACCCGCTCGACTGGCGCAACCGCTTCTATCTCGGTTACAACCTGTTCTTCTACCTCGAGGACAACGCGCGCGCGGCAGACGAGCTCGAGCGCGCGATGCGCTTCCCGGACGCGCCGTACTACCTCCCCTCGTTCATCGCGCGGCTGCGCGCTTCGGGCGACAGCCTGGACACGGCGGTGCTGTTCCTCCAGCAGCTGATCGCCCAGACGCAGGACGAGTACGCGCGGGCCGAATACCTCGAAGTGTTCGACGAGGTGGAGACGGAGCGCCGCGCGCGCCTGCTCGACCGGGCGCGCGTCGAGTTCCAGAAGCGGAACGGCCGCGACCTCGGCTCGATCTCCGAGCTCTGGAGCGGGCCGCTGCGGCTGTTCGCCGCGGAGCCGCCCGCCCACCCGGAGATCGCGGGGCAGCACTGGAAGATCGACCCCGCGACCGGGGAGATCGTGTCTTCGTACTACGGGCGCCGGTACCGGGTCCACGTGGACCCGCACGACGAGGCGCAGCGGCGCGCGTGGCGCGCCAACGCGAATGGGGGCGGTGCATGAGCAGCAGCACCGAGATCGTGCGTGTCGACGCCGTCACGAAGGACGTGCGGCCCGGCTTCGGCCTGCGCACCAAACGCGTCCTGCACGAGGTCTCGTTCTGCGTGCGCGAAGGCGAGATCTTCGGCTTCGTCGGCCCGAACGGTGCGGGCAAGACCACGATGCTGAAGGTCTTGATGGGTCTGATCCGACCGACGTCGGGATCGGCGCGCGTGCTGGGACACGACGTGGCCGAGACCGCGTTCCGGCGACACGTCGGCTTCCTGCCCGAGAACCCGTACTTCTACGACTATCTCACCGGACGCGAGACGGTCGACTTCTACGCGAAACTCTGCGGGCTCTCTCGCGAGCGCCGGCGCGCGCGCGCCGACGAGCTGCTCGCTCAGGTCGGGCTCGCCCACGCGGCGGGCGCGCGCATCCGCACCTACAGCAAGGGCATGCAGCAGCGGCTCGGGATCGCTCAGGCGCTCGTCCACGACCCCGACGTCGTGTTCCTCGACGAGCCGATGAGCGGGCTGGATCCGATCGGCCGCAAGGACGTACGCGATCTGATCCTGCGGCTGCGCGACCGGGGCAAGACGGTGTTCATGAACACCCACATCCTGCACGACGTCGAGCTGGTATGTGATCGCGTGGCGATCATCGCCGGCGGGCGAATCCGCTACGAGGGCGCGATCGACGATTTCGCGCTCGCCGGCGAACGCTGCACCGACCTCCTGATCACGAGCGCCCCCGCGCACGTCGGCGCGGTGCTCGAGGAGCGATTCGCTGCGCAGCTGCACGGCATGGGCGATCGCATCGAGGTGCGCGTGCCCGAGAAGCACGTCGATGACGCACTCGCGCTGCTGCTCGAGGGCGGCGCGCGCGTGCTCTCAGTGGCGCCGAATCGCGCGTCGCTCGAGCAGATCTTCATGAGCGCAGTCGAGGAGAGCCGCCGATGAGAACGCCGCGAGGTCTCGTCTGCATCTGGGCGATCGCCGTCAATACGGTGCGCGAGTCGGTGCGCAGCAAGCTCCTGTACGGGCTCCTCTTCTTCGCCGTGCTGATGATCGGCGCCGGCGCCGTCGTGGCGACGCTCTCGTACGTCGAGAGCGAGCGGATCCTCCAGGACGTCGGGATGGCCTCCGTGCGGTTCTTCGGGGTCGCGATCGCGATCCTGGTCGGGATCAACCTGATCCACCGCGAGGTCGACCGCCGCACGGTCTACACGATCCTCTCGAAGCCGCTCTCTCGCGGCGAGTTCCTGGTCGGCAAGTTCCTCGGGCTCACGCTCACGATCTGGCTGCAGATGGCGATCATGGGCGTCGCGTTCGCAGGGGTCTCGCTCGCCACGGGCGCGCCGCTCGGCGTGCCGCACCTCGCCTTCTTCGCGCTGTCCGCCGTCGAGCTCGCGCTCGTGGTGGGCATCGCCACGTTCTTCTCGGCGTTCACCACGCCCGTGCTCGCCGCGTTCTTCACCACGGGGATCTGGGGCGTCGGGCATCTCTCGCGGGAGCTGCGCGATCTCGGCGCGCAGGCGGAGTCCATCCCATTCCAGTGGGTGACCTGGCTGCTCCACCGCGTGCTGCCCGACCTCGAGAGCTTCAACCTCGCGTCCGCGGCGGCCCATCTGCTGCCGGTGACGGCGTCCGACGTCGTGCTGCCCGCGCTCTACGGCGCGGGCTATCTCGCGCTCGTGCTGTTCGCCGCCGTGGCGGTGTTCGAGCGCCGCGACCTGCGCTGACCGCTTGCTAACGTCCGCGCTCATGGACGTGGCGCTTTCGGTGCCCGACCGCGTCTGGATCGGCCTCGCGCTCCTGTTCGGGATCATCATCGGGTCGTTCCTGAACGTGGTGATCCACCGCCTTCCGCGCGACGAGTCGATCTCGCGCCCGAGCTCGCACTGCGTGATCTGCCATGCGCCCGTGCGCTGGTACGACAACCTGCCGCTGCTCTCGTACCTCTGGCTCGGCGGCCGCTGCCGCGGATGCGGCGCGCGCATCTCGCTGCGCTATCCGATCATCGAGCTCTTGACGGGCGTGCTGTTCGCGGCGG
>DATFWW010000090.1:0-18484 GCA_035258825.1 Myxococcota bacterium | reverse complement strand
AACGCGGCCGCGGTCGACGCGCCGGCATTCCGCCCGCCGCTGTTCTTGACGTCGGCGACCTCGCTCTTGATCTCGCGTTTGTGGCCGTCGAGCAGCGGCATCGGCCAGGCCAGCTCACCGGTCTTCTCTCCGGCCGCTCGGATCGCCTCGATCAGGCCCGCGTGGCTGCCGAACAGCCCGGTCGCCCAGCGCCCGAGCGCGACCACGCAGGCGCCCGTGAGCGTGGCGAGGTCGACGATCGCCGCGGGGTCGTACTCCGTCTTCGCATAATGGAGCGCGTCCGCGAGCACGACGCGGCCCTCCGCGTCGGTGTTCAGCACCTCGATCGTCTTGCCCGAGCCCGACGTGACGATGTCGCCAGGCCGATAGGCCTTACCGCCAGGCAGGTTCTCGGCGGCGCCGATCACGCCCACCACGCGGATCGGCAGCTCGAGCAGCGCGGCCGCGCGCAGCACGCCGATCACGGTCGCCGCGCCCGACATGTCGTGCTTCATCTCGTCCATGCCCTGCGCGGGTTTGATCGAGATGCCGCCGGAATCGAACGTGATGCCCTTGCCCACGATGCAGAACGGGCGTGATTTCTTCGCGGCGCCGTTCGGCGCGTACTCGAGCGCCACGAGCCGCGGCGGGCGCGAGCTGCCGCCGCCGACCGCGAGGATCGCACCCATCTTGCGCTTCTCGAGCTCGGCGACGTCGAGCACGCGGATCGCGAGCCCCGTCTCGCGCGCCACGGTCCGCGCCTCCTGCGCGAGCTGCTCGGGCGAGAGCACGTTGGGCGGCAGGTTCGAGAGCTCGCGCGCGGCGTTCTGCGAGTCGGCGATGATGATCCCACGCCGCGCGGCGTCGCGGCTCGCGCGCAGGTTCTGGTCGCGCGGCACGAGCAGCGCCACGGACGAGACGCGCGACGCCGTCTCCTCGCTCTTCTCGCGATAGGCGTCGAAGCGATAGCCGCCGAGTACCGCGCCCTCCGCGAGCGCCTGGCAGGACTCGGGGTCGGTGCCGGCGCCGAGCGGGGGCACCACGAGCGCGACGCGCGTCGAGTGCGCCCCGGCCGCGCGGCTCACCGCGGTGCCGGACGCCGCGCGCAGCGCCTCGGCGTCGATCGCCTTGGCATCCCCCAACCCCGAGAGCAGGACGCGCTTCGCCTTGCGGCGCCGATCGGGATAGGCGAGCACCTGCTGGCCGGCCTTGCCCGTGAAGTCTCCGGACTGGACCGCGGCGGCGATCGCGCCGCCGATCGAGCGATCGATCGCGGCGAGCCGCGGCGCGAGCCGCGATCGGCGCACCTCGTCGCTCGCGATCGGCACCGCGAGCAGATCCACCTGGGCTGCGTTGGGCGCGCGCGCGTCCACTGTGACCTTCATCACTCGAACTCCTCTCGGCGCGCCCTGTTGCGCGTCGGGCCCGCCGCCGCCTGGTTGTTGAACCGGCGCGGACCCTTACCTAGACTCGCCCCCCGTTCAACGCAGTGAGTCATCACATGAGGTTTGTCGTCGGGACGGCGATGGGGGACGTCTCGTGAGCCTCGGTGTACTCGACCTGGTATTCCAGGCGAGCTTCATCGTGCAGCTCGTTCTCCTCGGCCTGATCAGCTTGTCGATCATGTCGTGGGCGGTGATCGCGTTCAAGATGCGCGAGCTCCGGCGCGCGCAGCAGGATAGCGAGGCTTTCCTCGAGGTCTATCACGCCGGCTCGCTCGACGAGGCGTATTCGGCCGCCAAGGACCTCGACCGCAGCCCGCTCGCCGCGGTGTTCCTCGGCGCTTACAACGAGCTGCGTCGGCTCGCGCGCACGAGCGGCGGCCCGGTGACGCTCACCGAGCCCCACCTCGTGATGCTCTCGCGCAACGTGTCGTGGTCGAGCAGTCGCGAGGGGCTGCGGCTCGAGCGCGGGTTCTCGTTCCTCGCCACGACGGGCAGCGCCGCGCCGTTCATCGGCCTGTTCGGCACCGTGGTCGGGATCATCAACGCGTTCGAGGGCATCGGGCGCGCGGGCTCGGCGAGCCTCGCCGTGGTCGCGCCCGGCATCGCCGAGGCGCTGATCGCCACCGCGGTGGGCCTGTTCGCCGCGATCCCCGCGACGGTCGCCTACAACTACTTCAGCGCGCGCCTGCGGGGCATCACGGCCTCGATCGATCTGTTCGCGGCCGAGTACGAGGGCGATCTGCGCCGCCTCGCCGGCGTCGCGCAGCGGCAGGCGGGTTAGCCCGTGGCCGCGATCAAAGGGGATCGGCGCCCGTTTGCCGAGATCAATGTCACGCCGTTCGTCGACGTCGTGCTCGTGCTGCTGATCATCTTCATGGTCACGGCACCGATGATGCAGCAGGGCATCGACGTCGATCTGCCGAAGACCACCACGCAGAACCTGCGCGTACACAACGAGCCGCTGATCATCACCGTGAAGAAGGACGGCAGCTACTACCTCGCCAACACGACGGTGAGCGAGAAGGAGCTCGGCGCGAAGCTGCAGGCGATCCTCTCCGGGCTCGACGACAAGGGCGTGTTCCTGCGCGCGGACCAGGCCGCGAACTACGGGTCCGTGGTGAAGGCGCTTGCGGCGGCCCGACTCGCGGGCGCGACGAAGCTCGGCATGGTGACCGAGCCTGAATAACGCGGGAGATCTTGTTTTCTGGGGGGCGAAGGCGGAGAGGGAGAGGTACCGCCTGCGCGGCGTGAGTTCCGGCGCATGGTGGTGTGGTCGGTCCTGCTGCACGCGGGGGCGCTGGGGCTCGTCCTCGTTTCGCCGCACATCGGCGAGCGCGAGCCGCCGCGCGTGATCAGCGTGGAGCTCATCTCGCCCAACCCGCCCGCTCCCGCCGCCGCGCCGAAGCCCGCGCCGGCGCCGGCACCTGCGCCGGCACCCGCGCCCGCGCCTCCGCCCGAAGCGGTGCCGGCACCGCCGCCCCCGCCGCCGCCCGAGCCGAAGCAGATCGTCCTGCCGGAGAAGTCGACCGCGCCGAAGCCGAAGGAAAAGCCCAAGCCGAAGCCGGAGAAGGAGGTCTTCAAGGAGCCTCCGAAGAAGAAGGAGAAGAGCCTCGACGATCTGCTCGCGGAGATGCGCAACTCCGATACGACGAAGCCCGCGCCCGCTGTCGCACCCGCCGCACCCGCGCCGCCGGTGCAGACCGCGGCGGCGCCGACCGGGCCGCCCTCCCAGGGCACGAGCGAGATCTCGCCCCAGGAAGCGGCCTGGCGCGCGCGCGTGCGACAGAAGATGAAGGGGATCTGGATCGTGCCGCCCGGGTTCCGCACGCAGCCGCTCCAGACGCTCGTGGTCGTCTCGCTCGACGGCGCTGGCAACATCGTCGGAGAGCCGCGCATCACGAAGAAATCCGGAAATCCCTGGTACGACGACGGTGTCCTACGGGGGCTGGCGAAGGCGAGCCCGCTGCCGCCGCCGCCGGAGGCGGGAGATTGGACCTTGCAATTCGAACCGGGGGACAGCCTGTGAAGCGCGCGATCGCCATCGGGGTCCTGCTCGCCATCGCGGGCGCGGCTTTGCGGAGCGCGGCGCAGGAACGCGCGCCCGTGATCGTCAACGCGGGCGAGCACAAGACCTATCGCATCGCCGTACAGCGCTTCGCCGACGACCCGGCCAAGCCCGACGCGCGCATGATCGACGACTTCCGCGCCAAGGTGATCCGCGCGCTCGAGTTCTCCAACGTGTTCACGAAGATCGAGGACGGAGCATTCCTCGGCCCCGTCACGACGCCGCCCGGCCGCGAGGACGCCCAGCTCGAGTGCCCGAACTGGTCGCAGATCGGCGCCGACGGGCTGCTCGAAGGCGAGGTCACGCGGCGCGCGGACGGTATCGGCATCTCGTTCCGCGTCTGGGATCCGACGCAGTGCAAGCGCCTGATCCGGCGCCGGTACCAGCAGAGCGGGGAGAACCTCGACTCCACCGCGCGGCGGCTCGCGGACGACGTGGTCGAGGCGTTCATCGGCGTGCGCGGCGTGTCGGGCACCGAGATCGCGTTCGTGTCGGATCGCGGCGGCAACAAGGAGATCTACGTGATGAACGCGGACGGCAGCGACGCGCGCGCCGCCACCGCGAACCGCTCGCTCAACAACTTCCCGAACTGGTCGCCCGACGGCGACGCGATCATCTACACGTCGTACCGCTATCTGCGCCGGCCGTTCCTGTTCCTGTCGAGTCGCGGTCAGGGCAAACCCGGTCGTCTGCTCGCGCGGCTCGGCGATGTGCGCGCGCAGTACCGCGGCGTGTTCGCAACCGACCATGAGCGCATGGCGCTCGTGATGAGCGATGGCGAGGCGAGCCAGATCTACACGGTGGGTCTCGACGGCCGCGATCTGCGCCGGCTGACCAACGACCGCGCGATCGACGTCTCGCCCTCGTTCTCGCCAGACGGCAAGCGGATCGCGTTCGTCTCCGACCGCACGGGCGCGCCGCAGGTCTATATCATGGACCTGGACGGCGGGAACGTGCGCCGGCTCACCTACGACGGCTCCTACAATACCAACCCGAGCTGGTCGCCCGACGGGCTCTGGATCGCCTACGAGACGCGCGTCAACGGCCAGTTCGACATCTGGATGATCGATCCGGAGGGCGTCACCAACGTGCCGCTCGAGACCAATCCGCGCAGCGACGAGGGACCTAGCTGGGCGCCCAACTCGCGCGCGATCGTGTTCAGCTCGACGCGCCGCGGGCTCGCCGACCTGTACGTGGTCGACCGCGACGGATCCAACCTGCGGCGCATCACCGCGGCCGCGGGCAACAACACGAGCCCCGCGTGGGGCCCGTACACGCGCTGAGGAGGGGGTATGCGCCGTGTGACGTACATGTGGATGGGAGCCGCAATGATCGCTGCGCTCGGCTGCGCGACGCCTGCCGAGATGCGCAAGCTCCAGAGCCGCGTGAGTGCGCTGGAGCACGGCAGCGGCGCAAAGACGGGCACGGGTCGCGACCGCGTCGCCGAGCTCGGATCGGAAGTCGAAGAGCTGCGCCACACGGTCGACGGCCTGAACGGTCGCCTCGAAGAGATGGATCGCCAGGTGAAGCAGGCGCTCGACGAGGCGAAGGCCGCGCGCAAGGAGGCCAATGGAGGAGGCGGAGGAACGCCGACGGCCGCCGCGCCCGACGCAGCGGCGCCCGGCGCGCCGGCCCCGAGTGGGGACTCCCAGGAAGTGCAGGCCTACCGCGCCGCGCACACCAAATGGCGCGAGGGCGACGCCGCCGGTTGTGTTGACCTCTTCAGCAAGTTCTTGCAGACTTACCCGTCCTCGGAATACGCCGACGATGCGACCTACTGGCTCGCCGACTGTTACTTCAAGCAGGGCAACTTCTCTGCCGCGGTTCTGCGGTTCGACGACGTCGCGCGCCAGTATCCGTCGGGAGATAAGGCCGCGGACGCGCTCTACCGACAGGGTGAGGCGCTGCTTCGGATGGGTCACGGCACCGCTGCGGGCAACGCATTCGAGAAGGTACTGCGGGACTATCCCAACTCGGCACGGGCGCCGGAGGCGAAGCGCCAGCTCCAGCTGCTGGGTTCGGGCTGATCGCATGCACGACGTGAGCAACCGAGAACCGATCGGCGCGCCGCAGCCGGCGCGCGGAGGGCTGAGTTGAACAAGCGGGAACTGCAGCGGTTTCGCAAGCTGTTGATGGATCAGCGCGATCTGATCCTCGGCAACGCCAAGCGCGCACTGTCGGGCGACATCCACGTCGATCCGGACGACTTTCCGGACGAGATGGACATCGCCTCGTCGGAGGTGACGCTCCAGTTCGCCGGGCGCCTGCGCGAGCGCGAGCAGGGCCTGCTGTCGAAGATCGACGCGGCGCTCGCGAAGATCGACCAGGGCGAGTACGGCGACTGCGTGATGTGCGGCGAGGCGATCGGACTCGCGCGGCTGCGGGCGCGCCCGGTGGCCGAGCTCTGCATCGAGTGCAAGTCGGAGCAGGAGAAGCTCGAGCGCCGCACGGGATGAGCTCACCGCCCACCTGGGTGCTAGGCGTCGAGAGCTCGTGCGACGAGATGGCGGCGGCCGTCGTGCGCGACGGCGTCGAAATCGCGGCGAGCGTCGTCGAGGGCCAGGACGCGGTGCACCGGCCGTACGGCGGCGTCGTGCCGGAGCTGGCCTCGCGCGACCACGTGCGCGCCGTGCACCAGGTCGTGGAGCGCGCGCTCGACGACGCGAAGATCCCGGCCGAGGAGCTGGACGGGATCGCGGTGACGGCCGGGCCCGGGCTCGTGGGATCGCTGCTCGTCGGCCTCTCGTTCGGCAAGGCGCTCGCGTACCGGCTCGGCATTCCCCTCGTCGGCGTGCACCACCTGTCGGGGCATCTCGCCTCGGCCGAGCTCGCCGACCCGGCGCTGCGACCGCCGTATCTCGGGCTCGTGGTCTCGGGCGGGCATACCGCGCTCTACCGGATCGGGGCCGAAGGGGAGCCCGCGCTGCTCGGTGAGACGCGCGACGACGCGGTCGGCGAGGCGTTCGACAAGGTCGCAGCGCTGCTAGGCCTGGGATTCCCGGGCGGGCCCGCGGTGGCGCGCGCGGCCGTGGGCGGCGACCCCGACGCGTTCGCGTTGCCGCGCCCGCTCGTCGATCAGCCGGGATTCGACTTCTCGTACAGCGGGCTCAAGACTGCGGTCGCGACGCTCGTCGAGCGGCGTGGCGCGCTCGGCGACGCCGAGCGCGCCGACGTCGCGGCCTCGTTCGAGCGCGCTGCGGTGGCCGTGCTCGTCGAGCGAGCGCGCCGCGCCGTGCGCGAGGTCGGACTCCATTGGATCGCCGTGGTGGGCGGCGTGGCGGCGAATCGGCGGCTGCGAGCGGAGCTGGCCGCGGCCGGCGAGCGCGACGGGTTCTCGGCGGTGTTTCCGCCTGCGGCGCTCTGCACCGACAACGCCGCGATGATCGCCGCCGCGGGTGCGCGCCTGCTCGCGCGCGGAGAGCGCCACGGCCTCGCCCTGAACGCGTTCTCGCGCGCGCCCGTCGGCGCCGCGCCGTGGCAAGGAGGCCGAGGGCCGACGCGCACTGCAAGTTTCGCGCAGCGAGCCGAAGGCGAGCGAAGGCGATCGGAACAGGCGACGCCGAACGAAGAACCCTAAGGTGGCTTCAACCCCCGTTCGCGAGCTCCTCGCCCGCCACGGCCTCGCGCCGAGCCGCGACCGCGGCCAGAACTTCCTGATCGACGAGCGCGTCGCGGCCGAGCTCGTCGAGCGCGCGGGTGTGCTGCCGGACGACTCGGTGATCGAGGTCGGCACGGGGCTCGGCATCCTGACCCGCGCGCTCGCCGCGCGCGCGCAGCGCGTGCTCACGATCGAGGTCGACGCGGGGCTCGTGCGCGCGCTGCGCGCCGACGCGCTGCTTCCCGATCGCGTGGAGCTGCGCCACGCCGATGCGCTCGCGCTCGACTGGCCCGCGCTCGTGCGCGAGCGCGCCGCGACGCGCGTGGTGGCGAACCTGCCCTACGCGATCTCCGCGCCGCTCTTGCGCGCGTTGCTCGACCTGCGCGGCCTGTTGCGCGACTGGTCGGTGATGATCCAGCGCGACGTCGCCGATCGCCTGCTCGCGGAGCCCGGCAGCCGTGCGTACTCGTCGCTCTCGGTGCTGTACCGGCTGTGCGCGGCGCTGCGCCGCGAACGGGACCTCGCTCCGGGGCTCTTCTTTCCCGTCCCGAACGTGCGCTCGAGCTTCGTGCGCGCGACGCCCCACGCGCGGGCGCGGATCGGCGCGGGCGAGCTCGCATGGGTCGAGGAGGTGGTGCGCGCCGCGTTCGGGCAGCGCCGCAAGACGCTCGCGAACGCGCTGCGCGGGGCGGGATTCCCCGACCCGATCGAGGCCTGCACCGCGGTCGGGATCGACCCGCGGGCGCGAGCCGAGAGCCTCGCGCCAGAGGCGTTCCTGGCGCTCTCGCGCGCACTGGCGCCGGCTGTCGTCCAGCGGCCTTGACCGCCGAGAAAATCCCGCCTTACACTCCCAGCTGGCTCGGAGGGGAATCGCAAGTCGCGATCCTCATCCTACGAGCCAAAACCCCAATCCTGAGCGCCGAGCGCCAGGAAAACACAAGACACGCCTAGCCCAGCCCAGTGCACGCTCGGATCCCTGCGGGACCGAGACGGGGGCAGCCAGCAGGCGAGCTCGCGCGAGCGGAGTCCCGGCGCACGCGAACGGACTCCGCGGTACGAGCGCCGGCCCGCGCCTCCGGAAGCGCGTCCGCCTAGCGGACGTGATCGAGGAGACATTTCGGGGGGCGCGTCAGCGTTTTCCGGTGCGGAGCGACAGGTTGACCGAGGACCCCGATGTCCACCGTCACCCTGAAATCGGCACGCGAGCACCGCGTGACGGTTCCGTCCCTTCAGAAGCGCAAGGGCCGCGTCGAGCCGATCGCGATGCTCACCGCCTACGACTACACGTTCGCGCGGATCTTCGACACGGCGGGCATCGACGTGCTGCTCGTGGGCGACTCGCTCGGCAACGTGGTGCAGGGCCACGACACCACGCTGCCCGTGACGCTCGACGAGACCGTCTACCACACGCGGCTCGTCGCGCGCGCGGCGCAACGGGCGCTGGTCGTCGCGGACATGCCGTTCGGGACGTTCCAGATCTCGCCCGAGGACGCGCTGCGCAACGCCGTGCGGTGCGTGAAGGAGGGCGGCGCGCACGCGGTGAAGCTCGAAGGAGGGCGGGCGATGGCGGCGGCGATCGAGCGGATCGTCACCGCCGAGATCCCGGTGATGGGGCATGTCGGCCTCACGCCGCAGGCGGTCCACCGCATGGGCGGCCACCGCGTGCAGGGCCGCTCCGAGGACGGCGCCCAGCGCGTGCTCGAGGATGCGCGCGCGGTGGAGGCCGCCGGCGCGTTCGCCGTGGTGCTCGAGGGGATGCCCGCCGAGCTCGCGCGCGCGGTGACGCAGGAGCTCGCGATCCCGACGATCGGGATCGGTGCGGGCGTCGACTGCGACGGCCAGGTGCTCGTGATGCACGACATGCTCGGCCTGTCGGACTGGACGCCGAGCTTCGTGAAGGCCTACGCCCAGATCGGCGTCGCGGTGGCGCAGGCGGCCCGGCACTACGCCGAGGAGGTGCGCGAGCGCAAGTTCCCCGATCCGGAGCACTCCTACCGCTAGGTCGATCATGGACTGCATCCACACCGTCCGAGCGCTGCAGGCGCGCGCCGATGCCGAGCGCGCCGCCGGGAAGCGGATCGCGCTGGTCCCGACGATGGGCGCGCTGCACGCGGGTCACGCCTCGCTGTTCGATCTGGCGCGCAAGCGCGCGGACCGCGTCTGGGTGTCGATCTTCGTGAACCCGACCCAGTTCGACGACCGCCGCGATCTCGCCGCCTATCCGCGCACGCTCGAGAGCGACCTCGCGGTCTGCCGCGAGGCGGGCGTCGATCTCGTCTTCGTTCCCGACGCCGCGGAGATGTACCCCGCCGGCGCGCAGACGACGGTGGAGGTGGGCGCGCTCGCTGCGCCGCTGTGCGGCGCGTCCCGCCCGGGCCACTTCCGCGGCGTCGCCACCGTGGTGACCAAGCTCCTGTGCGCCGCGAAGCCGCACGTCGCGGTGTTCGGCGAGAAGGACTATCAGCAGCTCGCGGTGATCCGGCAGCTCGCGCGCGACCTCCTGCTCGACGTGGAGATCGCCGGTGCGCCGACCGTGCGCGAGCCGGACGGGCTCGCGCTGTCGAGCCGCAACCGCCATCTCGATACCGACGCGCGCCGCCAGGCGGTGGCGCTCGTGCGCGCGCTCGACGCGGCGGAGGCCGCGGTCGCCGCGGGCGAGCGCGACGTCGAGCGCGTGCGCGCGCTCGTGCGCGCGGAGCTCGCAGCGGCGCCGCGCGCCGAGATCGACTACGCCGAGCTGCGCGATCCCGTCGCGCTCGCGCCCGCGCCCGCGCGGCTCGCGGGTCCGACCCTGCTCGCGCTGGCCGTGTTCGTGCGCCCGACCTCGGAGGGCGGGCGTACCGTGCGTCTGATCGACAACCGCGTCCTGCACCCGCAGGCGCAAGTTTCGCGCAGCGAGCCGAAGGCGAGCGAAGACTATAAGACAGAAGGAGCAGCGTCATGATGCGAACCATGCTCAAGTCCAAGATCCACCGCGCCACGGTCACCGAGGCGAACGTGGAGTACGAGGGCAGCATCACGATCGACGCCGATCTGATCGAAGCGGCCGATCTGCTGCCCTACGAGCAGGTCGACGTGCTCGACATCACCAACGGCGCGCGCCTCTCGACCTACGTGATCGAGGGCGAGCGCGGATCGGGCGAGATCTGCATCAACGGCGCCGCCGCGCATCTGATCAAGCCGCACGACCTCGTGATCATCTGCAGCTACGTGCAGCTCGACGACGCCGAGTGCCGCGGCTTCGAGGGGATCCGCGTGTTCGTCGACCGCCGCAACAAGATTCGCGACGTCGCCGGCCCGTCGCCCGTGCTCGCGGGGGCTTAGTCCGAACGTTCACGGCCGCCGCTACTCTGTCGCGCCGTGGCCCGCCCGAAGTCGCAGCAATCCGACGTCATCGCGACGAACCGGCGCGCGCAGTTCGAGTACGAAATCCTCGAGACCCTGGAAGCGGGCATCGCGCTGCGCGGCCCCGAGGTGAAGTCGCTGCGCGAGGGCCGCGCGAACCTCGCCGATTCCTACGCGACCGTGCGGCGCGGCGAGGCGCTGCTCGTCCACCTGCACATCTCGCCCTACGAGCAGGCCGGCCGCGACAACCCCGACCCGCGCCGCGATCGGCGCCTGCTGCTGCACAAGAGCGAGATCCGCCGGCTCACGGGCAAGCTCGCCGAGCGCGGCTTCACGCTCGTCCCGCTGCGCCTCTACTGGAAGAACGGGCGCGCGAAGGTGGAGCTCGGGCTCGCGCGCGGCAAGCGCCGCCACGACAAGCGCGAGGCGATCCGGCGCCGCGAGAGCGACCGCGAGCTCGCGCGCGCCATGCGGCTGCGGAATCAGCGCCCAAGTAGTTGATCTCCCTGCCATTCCCTCGTTTTCGAACCGCTCAAGCGGCGCCTCTACTCGGCCGATCGGTAGGCATCGGGGGGAGTGTGTCGGTCGAGGACGCGCAACGGATTCCGGCCGGGCTGCGCTCGGCCCTGCAGCTGCGCTTCGCGAGCCTGCCGACCCGGATCGTGGTGGCGGTGTTCTCCGCCGCGCTCGTCACCGGGATCGCGGTCACCGCGATCTCGATCGGCTCCACGCAGCGCTTCCTGCGCGCGAAGATCGACGAGCGCTTCCCCGGGCTGCTCGAATCGACCGCGCACGACCTCGATCAGTGGTATGCGCAGCGCGCGCTCGACATCGCGACGTTCGCGTCGAGCGACACGCTCGCCTCGGGCCTGCGCCCAGGGGCCTCCGAGCCGGCCGCCGGCGAGGCGCGCCGCTACCTCGCCTACGTCCAGCGCGGCTTCCCGCAGTACCGGCGCCTGTTCGTGCTGGACCCGGGCGCTCGGGTGCGCATGTCGGTGGGCTCGGATCTCGCGCTGCCGGCGCCGTTGCTCCAGGACCTCGCGAGCGTCGATGCGACGACGGTGAGCGCCGTGATCGGCACGCTCGATCGCCGGCTCCAGCTGATCTCCGCGCCGATCACGAGCCGCGGGCAACGGATCGGCACGCTGCATGCGGTGCTCGAGGTCGCCTCGCTCGAGACCCAACTCGCTGCGCGCGAGCTCGACGACAGCACGGGCCTGTACGTGATCGGACCGGCCGCCACGGTGCTCGCGCACAGCCCGAGCGCGCCCGCGCGACTGACCTTCGAGCGCTCGCTCCCTGCGCTCCAGGCGACGCCCGTGGTCGAGGACTACGTGACGCCGGACGGCGCGCACGTGGTGGGCTGCGCGCTGCGGTTCGAGCGCTTCGACTGGACGCTCGCGGTAGAGCAGGACTACGACGTCGCGTTCGCACCCGCCGTGGGCGCGATGGGCGAGGTGCTCGCGATCAACCTCGGCATCGTGATCGCGTTCGGCCTGCTCGCGCTCTGGATCGCGCGCTCGATCGTGCGGCCGATCCGCGCGCTGTCCGACACGGCGGGCCTGATCGCCCAAGGCGAGACCGACATCGAGATCGCCGAGGTGCCGGGCCAGGACGAGATCGCGGTGCTGTCTCGCGCGCTGCGGGAGATGGTCGATCGGTTGCGGCGCAATCAGGTCGAGCTCCAGCGCAAGCAGGACCAGATCGAGCGCGCGAACGGCGAGCTCACGCGCGCGAACGACGAGCTCCAGCGGTCGAACGAGATCCTCGAGCAGCTCTCGTTCACCGACGGGCTCACGCATCTGCACAACCACCGCTATTTCCAGGACCGCCTGCGCCTCGAGGCAAAGCGCGCGGACCGCACCCGCGAGCCGCTCGCGCTGCTCCTGATCGACATCGACAACTTCAAATGGCTGAACGACCGCCACGGGCACGCGGCCGGCGACGAGGTGCTGCGCCGCGTGGCGACGATCCTGAACCACACCGCGCGCGAGACCGACCTCGTGGCGCGCTACGGCGGCGAGGAGTTTGCGGTGCTCGCGCCGCGGACGGATGCGAAGGGCGCCGCGCAGCTGGCCGAGCGCGTTCGCCAGGCGGTCGCCGACGTGGTGTTCCACGGGCTCGGGCCGCACGCCCCCGATGGCATCACCGTGACCACTTCGGTGGGCGTCTCGCTCTACTGCGCCGACATCAAGCGATTCTTCGACGAGGCCGACCGCGCGCTCTATCAGGCCAAGCGCGAGGGCAAGGACTGCGTCGTGCTGTTCCCGGGCTCGTAGACGGGGTCAGTTCAGGAGTTGCTTCTGCACCCAGCCCACGCGCCCATCCGGCGTGCGCACGAGCGTCCAATCCGGCAGCGAGCGCTCCGGGTAGAGCGGCGTCTCGCGCACGAGCACCTCGACGACGCTCGCGGTCTCGGTCGGTGCCGAGCGCAGGTTGACGCGATCGCCGCGGATCACGCGCCGCTCGCGCCACTTCGCCACCTGCTGGGTCTCGGCGCGCAGCGAATCGGTGATGCGCCGCGCGCGCGAGGCGAAGAACACGGCCGCGCCGAGATGGTCGGACGCGAGCTGGCGGTCCGCCTCCTCGAGCTTCGCGCGCGCCTCGGCTACGCGCTCGCGCCGCCACGGAACGCCCGCGCTCACGCGGTCCAGCGCGATGCGCGCCTCGGCCACGGCCGACACGGCGTCCGCGCGCGTGTGCAGGCCTCGCAGGCCCGACTCCAGCTGCACGATCGAGTCCTCCGCCTGCTGGAGGTCCTCCCGCAGCCGCGCCACCTCGCGCTCGAGGTACTCGTATCGCTCGTTCTGCGCTCGCGCGAGGACCTCGGGGTCGATTTCGGCGCTCGGTGCGGGTGTTGGGGCGGGAGCGGGAGCGGGCTTTTCCGCGCGGGCCAGCCAGGCCGGCAACGCCGGGTTCTGGCAGCCGAGCGCGAGCGCGAGGCTCGCGAGCGGAATGGCGCGCGCGCGGAGTCGCATGCCCCCGCATCGACCGGACGCTCTCGAGGGCTGAGGCGCGACCGCGCCCTGCGGGGGCCTCGCGACCGGAGTAGGATGCTCCCGCCAGGAGGCCAGCGATGCACCGCGTGATGGAAGGGGTCCGGGTTCTCGAGGTCGCCGAATACACGTTCGTTCCCGCCGCGGGCGCGGTGCTCGCCGACTGGGGCGCCGACGTGATCAAGGTGGAGCACCCGACGCGCGGCGACGCGCAGCGCGGCCTGCTCGTGGTGGGCGGCGCGGACAACCGGGGCCAGATCAACTTCCTGATGGAGCACGCGAACCGCGGCAAGCGCAGCATCGGCATCGACATCCAGTCGCCCGACGGACGCGCACTGCTCTACGAGCTCGCGAAGAGCTCGGACGTCTTCCTCACCAACTTCCTGCCCTCGGCGCGCCAGAAGCTCGAGATCGACGTCGAGCACCTGCGCGCGGTGAATCCGAAGATCATCTACGCGCGCGGCAGCGCGTACGGCGCGCGCGGGCCCGAGGCGGGGAAGGGCGGATACGACTCGACGGTGTTCTGGGCGCGCGCGGGCAGCGGCATGGGCTGCAAGATCCCCGCCCACAGCGAGCCGCCGCCGCCGCCCGGCCCCGCGTACGGCGACTCGATGGGCGGCATGACGATCGCGGGCGGGATCGCCGCGGCGCTCTTCGCGCGCGAGCGCACGGGCGAGCCGTCGGTGGTCGACATCTCGCTGCTCTCCACGGGCGTATGGGCGATGGGCTGCGGGCTGACCGGCGCGATGCTCGCGGTGGGCGGCAAGTTCAAACCGCCCACCGGCGCGATCTTCCTGAACCCACTCGTGGGTACCTACCCCGCGAAGGACGGCTTCATCATGCTCTCGATGCTGCAGGGTCACTTCTACTGGGAGGACCTGTGCCGCCACCTCGACCGCGCGGACCTGATCACCGACGACCGGTTCGCGACCGCCGACGACTGGAAGACGAACAGCGACGCCGTGAAGGCCGAACTCGGCGCGATCTTCGCACAGCGCACTGTTGCCGAGTGGCGCACGCGGCTCGCCACGGTGAAGGGCCAGTGGGCGCCGCACCAGAACCTGCTCATGCTGCAGTCCGATCCCCAGCTGCTCGCCAACGGCCTGGTCGTCGACGTCGAATCGGGCGACGGCAGCACGTTCAAGCTCGTCGCCAACCCCGTGCAGTTCGACGAGACGCCACCGGCGCTGCGCAAGGGGCCCGAGGCGGGCCAGCACACCGAGGAGATCCTGCTCGAGCGCGGGATCCCGTGGGAGCGGATCGCCGAGCTCAAGAAATCGGGGTCGATCAACTAACCGCTGATCACGGAAACACGCCGCGGCGGCGCTTGGCTTCCTTGACGCGGTCGATCCCGCGGATCAGCGCGGCGGTGCGCAGGTTGCTCTTCTGCGTGCCCGCGAGCGCGAGCACGTCGCGGAACGCACGCTGCATCAGGTTGATCAGGCGCGAGTTGACCTCCTCCTCGGTCCAGAAGAACTGGTTGAGGCCCTGCACCCACTCGAAGTACGAGACCGTCACGCCGCCCGCGTTGGCGAGGATGTCGGGCACGACGAAGATGCCCCGCTCGTCGAGGATCGCGTCGGCCTCGAGCGTGGTCGGGCCGTTGGCGCCCTCCGCGATCACGCGGCAGGCAAGCCGCCCGGCGTTGCGCTCGGTGATCTGGTTCTGAACCGCCGCGGGGATCAGCACCTCGCACGGCTGCTCGAGGATCTCCGCGTTGGAGATCTCGTCGGCACCCGGGAAGCCGGTGAGGAAGCGGTGCTCGCGCACCCAGGCGTCGATCTTCCCGAGATCGAGCCCGTTGGTGTCGAGCAGGCCACCCTTTGCGTCCGACACCGCGATCACGCGCGCGCCCAGGCTCTTCGCGATGCGCGCCGCCGCGGCGCCCACGTTTCCGTATCCCTGCACCACCACGCGCGCGTTCTCGAGCGGAATCGAGAGATGGCGACACGCCTCGACCACGCACGCGAGAACGCCGCGCCCGGTTGCCTCGAGGCGCCCGAGCGAGCCGCCGATCTCGATCGGCTTGCCCGTGACGACGCCCGGGACCGTGTGGCCCTTCTGCTGCGAGTAGGTGTCCATGATCCACGACATCACCTGCTCGTCGGTGCCGAGGTCGGGTGCGGGGATGTCGCGGTCGGGGCCGATCACCTCGATGATCTCCGAGGTGTAGCGGCGCGTAATGCGCTGGAGCTCCGCGCGTGAGAGCTGAGTGGGGTCGATGCACACACCGCCCTTCGCGCCGCCGAACGGCAGGTTCATCAGCGAGCACTTCCAGGTCATCCAGATCGCGAGCGCGGTGACCTCGCCGAGGTTCACGTCGGGCGCATAGCGGATGCCGCCCTTGGTGGGGCCCATCGTGAGCAGGTGCTGCACGCGGTAGCCGACCAGCGTGTCGACGGTCTTGTAGTCGTCGCGCCGGAACGGGAACGAGACGATCTGGGCGCGCTGTGGGTGGCGCAGGCGCTCCCAGACGTTCTCGTCGAGGCCCATCCGCAGCGCCGCGGCGTCGAGCTGCGCCACGGCGAGGCGGTACATCGAAGAGTCCCACTCGTAGACCGGCGTTGCGGGCGGCGCGTTCATGTCCTTCTCTTCGGCGCGCGGCAGCTACCGCAGAAGCTCGGGCGCGAGCTTCTCGACCATCTCGCGCAGGCCCTGCTTCCAGGGTACCTCCGCCGGGCCGACCAGCGCGCGCATGCGCGCGTCGTCGGTCATCACGCTCTGGAGCGTCCGCGAGGTGGGCTCGAACTTCGGCTCGAGGCCGGTCAGCTCGCCGAGGTAGGCGCACCACTCCTCGATCGAGACGTGCTCGCGCCCGCACCAGTTCACGATCCGCGCGGGTACGCTCGCCGCGGCGACGAGGCCCGGCAGCGTGCGGACGATGTCGCGCTGGTGGAGCAGCGTGTACCGGCTCGGGGCATCGGTGTGCACGGGGATCGGTACGCCGTTCTTCATCATCAGCAGGTGGTACCAGGGCCAGCCGCCCGTCTCGCCGTAGGGCGTGTTGAGCCGCGCGATCACGGTCGGCACTGCGAACCGCCGCGCCATCGTGCGCACGACCGCCTCGGCGGCGATCTTCGCGATGCTGTAGGTGGGCATCATCACGCGGTGGTTGTCGCCGAGCGGACTGTCCTCCGTGAACACGGTGTGCCCGTTCGCTTCGTAGACGCCCGTGGTGGAGCAGTGGAAGAACGCCACGCGCGGCCGCGTGTGCGCGAGCAGGAGGCCGGACGCCTCCGCGTTCGCGCGCAGGTCGCGGTCGAAGTCGGGCTTCGGCGCGCGGCTGACCGCGAAGTGGAGCACGACGTCGAAGTCGGCCGGCAGTGCGGAGAAGTCGCCGGCCTCGAGATCGAACGTCTCGCAGCGCACGCCGCCGGCCTCGAGCTCGGTGCGCAGCGCGGGGTTGCTGAAGCGCGCAATACCCCACACCTCGTTGCGCGGCGCGAGGTCGAGCGCGATCGGGCGCGCCACCTGACCGGTGAGTCCGGTGACGAGGATCTTGTGGTCGCGTAGCTCTTGCATCGGGTCTCCTCAGGTGGAAGTGCGCGCGGGCAGCAGGTCCTGCACGCGGCGATCCGCACAGCGCACCGCGACCCCGCCGATCCGCGCGATCCGCAGATCGCCGAGCGGCGTGCCGACCCCGCTGTTCACGGTGAGCGCGACGGCGAGCTGGCGGGCGGGATCGGCGAACGCGCCCGAGCCGCCGAAGCCGAAGTGGCCGAAGCCCGTCGGCGCGCGCGCGCCCAGCACGAACGCGCGGTGGTAGCCGAGGCGCCAGCGCATCGAGAGCGGGATCACGCGGCCCACGCCGCGGTTCTGCTGTGTGCTGGCGCGGCGCACCGTCTCCGCGGAGAGCAGGCGCACGCCGTCGAGCTCGCCGCCCGCGGCCAGACACGCGTAGAGCCGCGCGAGCGAGCGCGCCGTGAACATCCCGTTCGCGGCCGGCACCGACGCGGATCGCCACGCCTCGCCGTCGTAGTCGAGCTCCTCCATGCCGGGCGCCACGAGCGCCGCGAGCGCTTCGGTCGGGTCGAAGCCGACGCCCACCGCCGAGAGCCGCCGGCGCCAGCGCTGCGCGCGCGCGATCATCCGCTCGGTGTTCGCTCGCCGTCTCTCGACGGGCCCGCTGAACTGGCGGCCGAACAGCTGTGCGCAGCGGCGCTGCTGGTCCGCGGGCACGCCGCAGTAGAGCCCGTCGAGCCCGAGCGGCGCCGCGAGCTCGGTCGCGAACAGCTCGCTGATCGGCTTCATGCCGGCCACGCGCCGCACCAGCTCGCCGACCAGCCAGCCGTAGGTCAGGGCGTGGTAGCCGTGCGCCGCGCCGGCCGGGTGGCGCGGCGTCGCCGCAGCCAGCCGGCGCACCATCTGGTCCCAGTCGAGCATCTCGCTCGCGTGCTCCACGACGTCGGCGATCGCGTAGAGGCCGGCCTCGTGGCAGAGCAGGTGGCGCACCGCGATCGCGTCCTTTCCGTCCCGTGCGAACTCGGGCCAGTAGTCCGCCACGCGCGCGTCGTAGTCGATCAGGCCGCGGTCCGCGAACACGTGGAGCAGCGTCGAGGCGACGCCCTTCGTGGTCGAGAACGAGAGCGAGAGTGTGTCGGCCTCCCAGGGATTGCCCGCGGCGTCGCGCGTGCCGCCCCAGATGTCGACCACCTTCTCGCCGCGGTGATAGACGCACACGGCGGCGCCGCCGGCGCCGCGCCGCGGGACGATCCGCGCCAGCGAGACGCCGACGGCGGCAAAGTCCGGGTGGAGCGATCCCTGCAGCATCGGCTAGTCGCCCTGCGCGCGCCGCGCCGACGGCTGCTCCGCGGCCTTCACGAGTTCTTCGAGCGACTCGGCGAACAGCTCTTTGAACCGCCAGATGTCGGGCACGAGCTCGCGGCACGCGATCAGCCCGAAGTCGAGGTGGTCGCGGTAGCTCGTGACCGTGATGTTCATGCCCTGGCCGTCCGCGATCGCCGAGACGGGATAGTAGGTCTGCATCTCCGCGCCGCCGCAGTAGAGCGGCTCGCGCGGGCCGGGTACGTTCGAGATGATCACGTTGAACGGCGGG
>DATFWW010000089.1:0-5554 GCA_035258825.1 Myxococcota bacterium | reverse complement strand
GGCGGGTGATCGCTGCGCCGCTGGAGCTCGGACCTGAACCCTGCCGGGAGGCTCATCCGATTCTTCGCGTCGATCGTGTGCAAGTAGCGGCCCCTGAACATTTGCGGTGCGGTGCGCGGGAACCGTCCTCTTGGCGGGTGGTGGCTACGGGGCTGGATCGGAGTCTTTGGACTTACCACTGAATCCCACCGGACGGGTGTCTTGTAACACCCTATGCCACTTCATGCAAGAACTTTTTTTGCGTCCGCGCGCGTTTTCGTCCGAAGTTGCGAGTCTTCGACCACAAGATGTCGCGGTAGGACTCGAGCAATCCCACAAGAGGCTGAGGGCGGGGCCGGGTCATCCCGGCTCCCGAGAAAAATTCTCGGGACCCGCCAATCGTGGGCTTCCATCCCCACTTTTCGGCGCCGTGATGAAGCCCCGTGCGGAGGTCGGCTAGCCGGCGCCCAGGCCCGGGATCCGCGCGCCGTGCACCGCGACCGCGCGCGCGACGAGCTTCTCGAGCGCACTGCCGGGCGCGAGGCCGCGCGCCGCGGGCGGTGCGGGCGCATCGGCGAGCAGGCCCGTGATCGTCGCCGCGACGCCTTCGCGCAATCCGAGCAGCGAATAACCGCCCTCGAGCACGAATAACATCCTTCCGCAAGACAGCTCATCGGCGAGTGCGCGGACGATTGCCGTGAGAGCCGCATAACCCGACTGCGTGACGTGCATCGCCGCTAGTGGATCGTCCTCGTGCGCGTCGAATCCGCACGAGATGATCCAGTAGTCGGGATGGAACGCGCGTGCCGCAGGCGCGATGATGCGCTGGAACACGCCGACGTACTCGGCGTCGCCGCAGCCCGCAGGCATCGGGATGTTCACGGTCGCGCCCTCTCCGCGCCCGGATCCGATCTCGCCGAATGCGCCGGTGCCCGGGTAGAACGGGTACTGGTGGGTCGAGACGTAGAGCACCGACGGATCGGCCTGGAACGTGTGCTGCGTCCCGTTTCCGTGGTGCACGTCCCAATCCAGGATCAGCACGCGCTCGACGCCTGCCTCGCGCTGCACCGCGCGCGCCGCGATCGCCGCGTTGTTGAACAGGCAGAATCCCATCGCGCGATCGCCTTCGGCGTGGTGGCCGGGCGGACGCACAGCGGCAAAGCCTGCGCGCGCCTCGCCGCTTGCTATGCGCAGCGCGAGATCGATGCTGCCGCCGGCCGCGAGCAGCGCGACGTCGTAGCTCGATGGCGAGACGAAGGTGTCCAGATCGAGCTGCGCGGGACCCGAACGCGCCGCGCGCTGCACGAGCTCGACGTGGGCGCGGTCGTGCACGGCGAGCAGCTCTTCGGTCTCCGCCGGGCGCGGCGCGCGCCGCGCGAGCTCGGGGCCGAACGCGTCGAGTGCGGCGTTGACAGCGGTGAGCCGCTCGGGGCGCTCGGGGTGTCCGTGCGGACCCGCGTGCTCCGCGTAGCGCGGATCCGCGATCACCTCGACGGCGCGCTGGGCATTCATCGCCGTGGCATGGTATCTCGGACTGTGCGCGCGGGAGGGAGATCACCGACGGTGTCGACGAGCCAGCCGGGCGTCGTGGCGATCCTCGGACTGCGGTCCTTCGTGGGCCGCGAGCTCGCGCTGCGGCTCTCCTCGGGCCCGCCCGGGCTCCGGATCCTCGGCCTCGACCTGCGGCGCCCGCTCGGCCTCGACGAGCGCGTGCGGTTCCACCGCATCGACCTCACCGAGCCGCGCGCCGACACCACCCTGGCGGCGATCCTCGAGAAGCAGCGCGTGGAGGCGCTGGTGCACGCGGCGTTCCGCACCGACCCGACGCCCGACCACGAGCGCGATCACGAGCTCGACGCGATCGGCAGCCTGCGCGTGATGAACGCCTGCGCGGCGGCGAAGGTGCGGCGGCTGGTCGTCGCGTCGACCACGATGGGGTACGGACCGCACCCCGACAATCCCAATTATCTCACGGAGGAGCACCCGCTGCGCGGGCACCCCGGTGCGCACGCGGTGCGCGATCGGATCGAGATGGAGCGGCTGCTCGGCGACTGGCGCGTGCAGCATCCCGACGTCGAGGTCAGCGTGCTGCGCGCGTGCTGGGCGATCGGGCCGGCATTCTGGAATCGGATCGTGCGCTACCTCTCGCTCCCGGTCGTCCCGCTGCCGATCGGCTACGACCCGCTGATCCAGCTTGTGCACGAGCAGGACCTGCTCGATGCGTTCGAGCGCGCGCTGCTCACCTCGCACGCGGGCGTGTTCAACGTGGTCGGCAGCGGGGTGCTGCCCGTTTCGACGCTGTTCCGAATCGCGGGTCAGCGCACGCTTCCGCTGCCGTCGCTGCTGCTCGACCGCCTGTCCTCTCCCTGGCAGAGTCAGTCCGGCGACCCACCCGCGGCCTTCTTCGACTATCTCCGCTACCTCTGGGTGGCGGATGGCCGCCGCGGCTGGGACGCGTTCGGCGAGCCCGCCTACTCCACGAAGGAGGCCTGGATCTCCTTCGTCTCGTCGCGGCGCATGCGCCGCTACCGGTGACGCGATGAACCGCGATGGCGATCTGATGCGACCCCTTTCCGGCGACGATCCCGCGCGCATCGCCGCGCGCGCGGCGCTCGCCGATCTGCGCCGCGAGATCCGCGGCCGGTTCACGCGCGCTCCCGTTCCCGTTCGATCTGCGGTCCCGCGCGTCTCGCTGCCCGCGGCCTGGGAGCGCGGCTTCGATCAGCTGCGCGAGCGCCTCGCGACGTTCGGCATGCACGAGCGCAGCGCGGAGATCGACGAGTTCGGCATGGACGCGGAGGCGCTGCGCGCGCTCCGGCCGCTGCTCGACTTCGTATTCGACCGCTTCTGGCGCGTGCGGGTCGGCGGGATCGACGGTCTGCCCGAGCGAGGTCCCTATCTGCTCGTCGCGAACGCGGCCGGGATCCTGCCCTACGACGCGCTGATGATCGCGCATGCGGTCGAGCGCGCGCGCGGAGAGCGGCCGCGCTTTGCGGTGGCGGACTGGCTGATCACGCTGCCGTTCGTGCAGCCGCGGCTCGCCAGGCTGGGCGGCGTTCGCGCCTGTCGCGAAAACGTCGAACGCCTGCTCGAGGCGCGCTGCAGCGTCGCGGTGTTTCCGGAGGGCGTGAAGGGAGCCGCGAAGCCGTTCCGCGATCGCTACCGGCTCGCGCGCTTCGGGCGCGGTGGCGTGGTCCGGCTCGCGGTCGAGTGCGGCGTGCCGATCGTGCCCGTCGGTGTGGTCGGTGCGGAAGAGGCACACCCGATCCTCTACAAGATGGCAGCGCCCGCGCGAGCGCTCGGGCTGCCGTTCGTGCCCGTGACGCCGACGTTTCCGTGGTTCGGCCCGCTCGGCGCGCTGCCGCTGCCGTCGCAATGGGTGATCCGATTCGGCGAGCCGATCTCCTACGCCGACCTCGCACCCGACGCCGCGCGCGACGCGCTCCTGCTCTCGCGCCTCACCGAGGAGCTCCGCGCGCAGATCCAGTCGCTCGTCGACGCGGGGCTCCGCACGCGCGCGACGGTGTGGAGTCTCGCGCCTGGTCAAGCCAGCGCGGGCGCGCCCTCGGAGCGAACCGGCTGATACGCGGGCGGCTCGCCGACGCCGAGCTGCTCGCGCACGCGCGAGAGCGGTTGCGCCAGGAGCTCCTCCCACTCGACGCCGGGCAGCCATACGGCGTGCTTGCCGCGGCGATAGCCCTCGCGCAGCAGGCGCCGCGCGGGGCGATTGATTCCGCGCGCCCTGAGATAGGCAACCGCGACGATGAAGCCGATTCCGGGGTTGCGGGTCTGTGCGTAGGTGAACGCGAGCAGCGACGCCTCGCCGACCAGGTCGCGGCCGTAACCGGTGACGACGTGCCAGAGGTCGTGCGTATCGCGCAGCCGGTCGGCGAACCAGCGGCGGTCGGCCGGCAGGTCCTCGCGCAGCCAGTCCGCGCTCGCGTCGACGAGCCCGTCGGCGGAGATCTGCTCGCGCGACATGAACTCGCCGTAGGTGCGCCCGAGCGTGCCCGGCGGCAGCGCGAGCAGTGCGTCGCGGTTCGTGAGCTGCGCGAGCAGTTTCGGCCGCGTCGCGAGCAGGCGCTTGCCCGACTCGGTGCGGCAGAAGCGGTCGTACACTTTCGTGCGCGTCCGGCCCGAGAGCGCCTCGATGATCTCGAACACGAGGGCGGTGTCGTCGGGGTTGCGCAGCAATCCGCGCATCGCGCGCAGCGCGTCGAGCGGGTGGATCCGGTCGGAGCGTCGCGTGTCCATGCAGACTCCTCGGTATGGGCGCACTCACGCTTGACGGATGGCGGGCAGATTATCGATACTGACAATATTGTCAATAGGCGAGGGAGCTCGGAGTGCCGGCAAGGCGCAAGCGCAGGGTTCGCCGCAGCGCGGCGGAGGCGCAGCAGCTGATCCTCGACGCCGCGGAGAAGCGGCTGCGCGAGGGCGGGCCCGAGGCGATTCGACTCCAGGACATCGCGCGCGACGTCGGCATCTCGCACCCCGCGATCCTGCACCACTTCGCCTCCCGCGACGGGCTCACCCAGGCGCTCGAGCGGCGTGCCATGACCCGGCTCGAGGCCGAACTCGTCGAGGCGATCTCTTCGCAGCCCGCGCGCGGGGAGGCGGTGGTGGACGTGATCGAGCGCGCGTTCGCGACGCTCGGCGACGCGGGTCACGCGCGCATGCTGGCCTGGCGGGTGCTGCAGGTCGCCAGCCCGGATCCGGAAGCGCAGCAGAGGCTGCTGCGCGCGCTCGCCGACCTCGTGCACGCGCGGCGCGTCGAGTTGGCGCAGTCCGAACGGCGTCCGCCGCCGAGCGAGCAGGACACCGAGTTCGTCGTGCGACTCGCCGCGGCGGCCATGCTGGGCGACGGCATCTTCGCGCCGTTCCTCGACGCGAGCTTCGGCCGCGCCAACAACCCCGCGCGCCAGCGCCGCTTCCGCGAGTGGTTCGCGCGGCTGCTCGCCGCTCACACGGGTGTGAGCTCGTAGCCCGCGGGTACCATGCGCGCGTGTCCGCATCGGCCGCGACCCCCGTTCCGCTCGCCCCGGTCCCCGCACCGCGCTTCGACGGCTGGCGCCTCGTCGCGCTGGGCGGAATCGCGCAGGGCCTCGCGCTGCCGCTGCTCGGCGCCTACGGCGTGGTCGCCACGCCGCTGATCGAGGAGTTCGGCGCGAGCACCACCCAGCTCGGGCTCGGGATGTCGTTGGCGCTCCTGGCCGCTGCGATCGCCGGACCTCCGCTCGGCGCCGCCCTCGATCGCGGGCCGCTGCGCGCGATCATGTTCGCGGGCGTGGCGTTGATGTTCGTCTCGGTGCTCGCGCTCTCGCGCGGCGCGGCACTCTGGCAGCTCGGCGCGGGCTTCGCCTGCGCCACGGTGGGCATGTCGATGTACGGCATGATGCCGGTGCAGGTGATGCTCGTGAACTGGTTCGCGCTGCGGCGCGGCACTGCGCTCTCGCTGGCCCACGCGGGAACCAGCGCCGGCGCGCTGATCGTGCCGACGGCGACCGCCTGGATGATCGAGTGGCTCGGCTGGCGCCACGCGCTCGTCGCGCTCGCCGCCGGAGCCGCCGCGGTC
>DATFWW010000088.1:0-7703 GCA_035258825.1 Myxococcota bacterium | reverse complement strand
AGTGGCGGCCGGGGGGGAGGGCGAAGGGGTTAGGGTGCGATGACTGGAGGTCGGAGTCAATCCGAAATACGGCGGGCAGTTACGGACTCCGAGTCACCCGGCGCGGATCGCTGGTAGGGTCTCTCCATCGAGGAGGAGCGCGGCATGCCGGGACCGTTGGCGGGCGTTTCGGTGGTGGAGATCGGCGTCTGGGTCGCGGGCCCGGCCGCGGGCGGCGTGCTCGCGGACTGGGGCGCCGACGTGGTGAAGATCGAACCGCCCGGGATCGGGGATCCCGCGCGCACCTTCTCGCGCATGCTGGGTGCAGATCTGCCCTGGAACCCGATCTTCGAGAACGACAACCGCAGCAAGCGCAGCATCGCGCTCGACCTCGGGAAGCGGGAATCGCGCGAGATTGCGTTCGAGCTCTGCGATCGAGCCGATGTCTTCGTCACCAACGTGCGGCCTGCTGCGCTCGCCCGGCTCGGCCTCGATCACGCGACGCTGCTCGGCCGGAATCCGCGCCTGATCTACGGCCTGATCACCGGTTATGGGACGGAGGGGCCCGACGCCGACAAGGCCGCCTACGACATCGCCGGCTACTGGGCGCGCTCGGGCCTCGCCGGCCTGCTCACGACGCCTGGCCACCACCCGCCCTTCCAGCGCGGCGGCATGGGCGACCACACTTCGGGGCAATCGCTCGCGGGCGGAATCGCAGCCGCGCTGTTCCACCGCGAGCGCACGGGCAAGGGCCAGCTCGTGATGACGTCGTTGCTTCGCCAGGGCCTCTACACGATCAGCTTCGACCTCTCCGTTGCCGTTCGCTATGGCGTGGGGATGGCGGTGGCGAACCGCGCCACGATGGGCAACCCGTGCATCAACAACTACCGCGACTGCGACGGCAAGTGGTTCTGGATCGTCGGGCTCGAGGGCGAACGCCACTGGCCGCCGCTCGCGCGCGCGGTCGGGCACGCCGAATGGATCGATGATCCCCGCTTTGCGACTCCGCAGGCGCGCGCCCAGAACGCGGGAGTGTTGATCGGTGAGCTCGACCGGATCTTCGCGACGCGTTCGCGCGATGACTGGGGGAAGATCTTCGACGCCGAGCGCGACCTCTGGTGGGCGCCCGTGCAGACGGTGGACGAGGTGATGGCCGACCCGCAGGTGCACGCCGCGGGCGGCTTCGTGGATGTGCCTGACGGCCAGTCGACGACGAAGCTGCCTGCAACTCCGGTCGATTTCGGCGGGACACCCTGGGCACCGAGATCGATGGCCCCTGAACACGGCCAGCACACCGACGAGATCCTCGCCGAGCTCGGCCGCACCCCGGTGCAGATCGCCGCGCTGCGCGCGAGCGGCGCCGCGGGGTGATCGGGGTGGACCGGAAAATCCAGTCGAGCGGTTCATTCCGCGGCCGACCTCTGCAGGTACTGCGCGAGAAATCGATCCACGCGGTCCATCAGCTGCTGCCACTGCCCGGCGGTCGGATCGTGTGTCGCTCCCTCGATGATCATCCATTCGTAGGGCTTCCCGTTCGCCTCGAGCATCTCGCGCATCCGGTACGCGTGCTCGGGATCGACCACGCGATCCTGGTCGCCCTGCATCAGGAGGATCGGCACGTTCATCTCCGCCGCGCGGTATGCCGGCGAGATCGCGATCAGGTGCTCGCGATCGGTGTCCGGATTGCCGACGATCTTCTCGAACGCGCGCTGGCCCTCCGCGCTGCCGATGTATTCGCTCGACATCAGGAGCAGATCGGTCGGCGCCGCCATCGCCGCCGCGCAGCGGTAGCGCTGCGGGCGGCGCGTGATGCCGATCAGCGCCGAATAGCCGCCATAGCTGCCGCCGAAGATGCAGACGCGATCGCCGTCCACCAGCTGCTTCGACTCCACGGTATCGAGTGCGGCTTCGATGTCGTCTTCGATGCCCTCCCCCCAGGAGCCCATGCCCGCTTCGCGGAAGCCTGTTCCCTTGCCTGACGATCCGCGGTAGTTCACCTGGAGCACCGCATATCCGTGTGCGGCGAGCGACTGCACCACCGGGTCGAACTCGCGCGTGTCCTGTACGCCGATCGGACCGCCGTGGGGCATCACGACCAGGGGGAGGCCGCTTGCCGCTGAATTTGCCCGGCTCTGCGAGGAACGCCTCGATCGACTTCCCATCCTTTGCGCGCACGTCGATCGCCGCCACCGGAGCCAGGCGCGGTGCGCGGAGCCAGGGCATTGTCGCGCCGAGGTCCTCCGTCGTGTGCTTCGCGGAGTCGAGCAGCTGGTATTGCCCGGGATTGCGCGGCCCGCTCACGAGGATCGTGAACAGGCGGCCGTCGGCGCTGCGGCTTGTGAGGTGGACCGCCTCACCCGGGTGCAGCTCGCTGAGCCAGTCCTGCTGCGCGGCATCGAACGCGTCGAAGTAGTGATAGCGGCGGATCCCGGCCTCCTCCCAGTACACCGCGATCACCTCGGGGCTCTGGTAGCCGAACACGACTCCGGTCAGGTCGACACCCGGCCGGGCGTAGATCACCTCGCCGAGCTTCCGCGATTCCACCGAAAAGCGGCGCAGCGCCATCGTGTCGCTTCCCTCTGCGCTCGCGACCAGCAGGTCTCGGCCGTCGGGTGCCATGCCGACCGGCAGCGGAAACGGATCGATCGCGCTCCACCTGCCGAGCTCGCGCCAGCGGCTCGCGCCCTCGTCGCGGTACATCAGGGCGATCCGGACCGGCTCTTCGCTCGCCAACGTGATCGCGGCGCGCGGCACGCCGTGGGCATCGGAGATCCATTGCAGCACGCGATCGCGCAGCTCCGCGATCTTGTACCTGGGGTCGATCTGGATGATTCGATCGCGAACCTTGCTGCCGACGCTTTCGGGACGACGCCACCTCTTGGCTCCCGAGCTCAGCGCATCGGGGCCCGGCTCCTGGAAATCCTCGAGACCAGCCGTCGGGTGCAGGAGCTCCGAGACCGGAGTGCGCAGAACCGAGCTCTGCTTTCCGTCCCAATCGGCCCAGAGCACCTCGTCGGGCGCGAGCGGAAGAGGGTCGATCAGCCAGCCGCGCGCCTTGATCTCGTGTTGCTTGGACACGACGCCGAACTCGAGCGGTTCGAGGTCGATCACCACGCGCCGCTCTCCGTCCCCGGTCAGGGCGATCAGCGTGTCGTCGTCCTCCCACACGACGGCGATCGGGCCCGAATAGCTGAACACCGTCGTGCTCGCTCCGTTGCTCGTATTGCGGACGGTGACCACCTGCGTCCCGCCGTTGTAGCCCTGCATGAGGCACAGCGTGCCCGACGGATTCAGGGCGGCCCACAGCAACGCGGGCGGGCGGAACAGCGCCTCGGTCGTCCGGTCCGAGTGCGCGGATTGCACGGCGCGGACCGCGTCGTTCGGGTGCGCCACCGAGCTGCGATAGCGATCGAGGAATACGTTCCGGGCCGGCCCGGAATAGACGACCGGGTATCGGGCGAGCAGATCCGGATAGCTCTTGCGGAGCTGCTCGAGCGCGATCGCGGTTCGATCGAGTGAGTTCATCGTCACCGAGAGCGCGTCGCTGCGCTCGATGTCCACCATCCCGACGTAGTTGATCACGCCCGGCTGCACGTGAAAGCGGAACGGCTCGACATCGCGAAACCGGAACGTGTCGTAGTACGTCCCGCCCGGAACGTTCTGGAGCTGGATCTCGGCCCAGCGATAGCGACCCGCGCTGATGCCGATCAGCCGGACCTCGGTTCCCTCGGGCAGGTTCTCGGCCGCCTGTACGCCACCGATGTCGATCGACCGCAGCGGCCGGTTGGTGTGAACGTGCACCACGAGCAGGCCCTCGTCCGCGCGCAGGGTCACCGGATCGCCGGGGTCGATCGGCCAGCTCGTCGCGGCGCAACCCGCACCGTGGAGCGCGGCGGCCAGGACGAGGGACCGGAGCCGGCGGCGTCGCATCGCGGAACATAATGCCCGTGCTGTTAGAATGATGTCTACCGCCGAGGTGGAGCGATCCGTGCAAACCCTGCGCGACCTGCGCGTCATCGACTTCTCGACCGGTATCGCCGGCGGCTATGCGACCAAGCTGCTCTGCGACGCAGGCGCCGATGTGGTGAAGGTGGAACCGCCCGGCGGCGACCCGCTGCGCCGCTCCACCGCGAGCGGACGCGAGCTCGCCCGCCGCGACGGCCCGCTGTTCCAGTTCCTCGCCGCGGGCAAGCGCTCGGTGGTCGGGGCGCCCGGAGACGCGCACGTCGAGGCGCTCGTGCGCGATGCACACCTCGTGGTGGAGTCTTTCGAGCACGACCGCTTCGAGGCGGCCCACCGCGTCGAGCAGCACCCGGGGCTGGTCGTGCTCTCGATCACGCCGTTCGGTCGCACCGGGCCCTACTCCGGCCGCGTCTCGACCGAGTTCACCGTGCAGGCCGAGTGCGGCTCGATCGGCACGCGCGGACTCGCTTCGCAGCCGCCGATCATGGCGGGTGGGCGCACCACCGAGTGGGTGGGCGGCACGTTCGCGGCGGTGGCCGGGCTCGCGGCGGTGCGCCGCGCGACCGAGCGCGGGCTCGGCGAGCACGTCGACTTCTCGCTGCTCGAGGTGATGAACATCGCGGGCACGATGTACACGGACCTCCTGAACAGCATGCTGGGTCGGCCCAGAGTCGAGGGGACGCCGGCGCGCACGATCGAGCTGCCTTCGATCGAGCCCACCCTCGACGGGTGGGTCGGGTTCAACACCAATTCGCGCCAGCAATACCGCGACTTCCTGCTGCTGATCGAGCGCACCGACCTGCTCGAGGACGAGGAGCTCGCGCGGATCACCGGCCGATGGGCGCGCATGGACGAGTGGAACGCGGCGGTGCGCGCGTGGACCACGCAGCACACCACGGCCGAGATCGTCGAGCGCGCAGCGCTCCTGCGGATCCCCGTGGCGCCCGTGAACGACGGGCGCAGCGTGAAGGAGCACGAGCACTTCACGGCGCGCGGCGTGTTCGTGAAGAACCCGTCGGGCGGCTTCCTCCAGCCGCGCCCGCCCTATCGCGTCGACGATCGGGATCCGCCGCTGCCGCGACCGAGCCCGCAGCTCGGCGAGCACACGGACTCGATCGAACCGCCGGCGCACAAACGAAACGCCCTGCGCGCTGCGCGCGCACTGGATCCACTCCCGCTCGCCGGCCTGCGCGTGCTAGACGCCACCGCCTGGTGGGCGGGGCCCTCGGCCACCTGGATGCTCGCCGTGCTCGGCGCCGAGGTGATCCACCTCGAGGCGATCCAGCGCCCCGACGGCATGCGCATGACCGGCGGCGCGCTGATCGGGCACCTCCCGAGCTGGTGGGAGTACAGCCACATCTTCCTGTCCGCGAACACCAACAAACGCGGCCTCACGCTGAACCTCGCCGACGCGCGCGGTCTCGCGCTCGCCAAGCGCGTGATCGCCGCCTGCGACGTGTTCGTCGAGAACTTCTCGCCGCGCGTGATCGAGCAGTTCGGGCTTGACTGGGATTGCGTACGCGCGATGAACCCGCGCACGATCCTCGTGCGCATGCCCGCGTTCGGGCTGTCGGGCCCGTGGCGCGACCACGTCGGGTTCGCGCAGACGATGGAGCAGATCACTGGACTCGCCTGGCTGACCGGCCACCCGCACGACCAGCCGCGCATCCAGCGCGGCCCGTGCGATCCGCTCGCGGGTACGCACGCCGCGTTCGCGACGCTCGTCGCGCTCGCGGAGCGCGACCGCACCGGCACCGGCCACCTCGTGGAGTGCGCGATGGTCGAGGGCGCACTGAACGCAGCCGCGGAGCAGATCGTCGAGCACGGCGCGCACGATGTCGTGCTGCAGCGCGAGGGCAACCGCGCGCCGCACGCTGCACCGCAGAACCTGTACGCGTGCCGCGGGCGCGAGCAGTGGCTTGCGCTGTCGGTCGAGAGCGATGCGCAGTGGCAGGCGCTGATCGGGGCGCTCGGGCGCCCGGCCTGGGCGCTCTCGCCCGACCTCGCCCACCACGCAGGCCGCCGCGCGCACCACGACCTCCTCGACGCCGAGCTCGCGCACTGGGCCGCCGACCGCGACCGCGATGCCACCGTGGCCGAGCTCGTCGCGGCGGGTGTGCCCGCGGCGCCCGTCACCGATCCGCGCACCACCTTCCGGCACCCGCAGCTCGCGGCGCGGGGATTCTACGAACTGATCTCGCACCCCGTGGTCGGCGCGCACCCCGTGTGCGCGCCGCCGTTCCGGTTCGCGAGCGTGGCGCGCTGGCTTCGCAGCCCCGCGCCTACGCTCGGAGAGCACAACCACGAGATCCTGCGCGGGCTGCTCGGCCTGTCCGAGACCGAGGTTGCGGAGCTCGAATCGGCACAGGTGATCGGCACCCGCCCGACCGGGTCGTGAAATTTCGGCCCCAGCGCGGGCTCAAGGCACCGCACCGCTCTCACGAAGAGTCGGTAATCGCCCGCCGGACGTCGGCGGGCGCCGTGGGAGCAATGGCGCATGCGCAGCTCGTCGCGCAGCCGCGCGCAGCGCGGTCGGTTCCGGTGGACGGTCGGGCTCCGGCTGCTCCTCGCGCTCGCGGGCCTCGTCTCGTTCTCGAGCGCCGTCTCGCTCGCGCTCCAGGACCGCGCTCTCTCGCGCGACCTCGAGCGCGCCGCCGCGGCGCGGCTCGACCGCGCCGCGCGCGCCGCGGGCCAGCTGGTCGCGGCCCACCGCACCGCGCTCGAGGAGCGTTACCGCGCGGTCTCCGGCACTCCGCAGCTGCGCGCCAATCTCGAGGTCCAGCACCCGCCGACGCTCGCCTACTACGCGGGCGACCTCCAGCGACGCGAGGGCGCACAGCTGATCGCGTTCGTCGACCGCGACGGGCGCGTGATCGCCTCCGCGGGCGACGCGCAGCTCACCGAGGCCGCGGTCGCTGCGCAGGATGGCGGGCTCTCCGCGCACGCGGGCCAGCCCTACTTCATCACCGCGACCGAGCTGCGCACCGACGCGGGCCCGCTCGGGCGCCTCGTCGCGGTCGACTCGGTCGACGAGCCGATCGTGGCGCGCTGGTCCGACCTGTGCGGCGCGCCGCTCTCGTTCGGCACTCCCGAGACGCGCGGCGAGTTCGCGCGCGTGGTCGCTTCGCTGCCGGGGCTCGAGCTGCGCGTCGCGGCGGATCTCGGCGCGGAGCGCGAGGCGCTGCGCCACTCGCGCGAGAACCTCGCGCTTGCAGGCGCCGTCTCTCTGGTGCTGTCGCTGCTCGCGTCGGGGCTGTTCGCGCGCAGCTTCGTGTCGCCGATCCGGGCGATCCAGCACGCGACCGAGCGGATCCGCGGCGGCGACTTCGCCGCGCGGATCGCGAGCGAGCGCCGCGACGAGATCGGCGACGTCGCACACGCGTTCGACGACATGCTCGACCACCTCCAGGCGTCACGGGCGCAGGTGGCGGCGAACCTCGAGGAGCTGACGCGCAGCCGCGCGCATCTCGACAACGCGCAGCGCCGCGCGCGGATCGGCAGCTTCGAATACGATTTCGCGACGCGCGAGATCCTCGGCTCCAAGCAGCTGCGCGCGCTCTACTGTCTCGAGGAATCGGACAAGCCCTTCGATACGGAGGCGTTCCTGTCGAGAATCCACCGGGACGACCGCGATGCGCTGATCGGGGGCGTCCTGGATTCCGGGCGCACGGGCAGCCCCTTCATCGCCGACTTTCGCGTGGTGCTCCCGGACGGCAGCGAACGCGTTATCCACAGCGAGGCGCAGCTCGTCTCCAGCGAAG
>DATFWW010000087.1:0-17457 GCA_035258825.1 Myxococcota bacterium | reverse complement strand
TGTCCGCGAGATAGCGGATGTGCGCGGCGGGGATCAGCCCGCCGCTCGGATCGGCGTCGGTGGCTTGCACCGGATCGGACGGCTGCGCCAGGCCGAGCCGCGGCGCGAGCGCCGCGAACAGCCGGTCGACGCCCGGGTCGTTCCACTGCCGCGCGATCGTCGCGAACACGGGCACGTCCGCGTCCGCGGCCGCGAACTGGGCGCGGTTGCGGCGCCACTGCTTGCGCACGTCGCGCAGCGCGTCGAGCGCGCCGTGGCGGTCGCTCTTGTTCAGCACCACGAAATCGGCGAGATCGAGCATGTCGATCTTCTCGAGCTGCGACGGCGCGCCGTACTCCGGCGTCATCACGTAGACCGAGGTGTCGACCAGGTCGACGATCTCCGAGTCGCTCTGCCCGATGCCCGCTGTCTCGACGATCACGAGGTCGTAGTCGGCCGCCTGGAGCACGCACAGCGCGTCGCCGACCGTGCGCGAGAGCGCGAGGTGGGCGCGGCGCGTAGCCAGGCTGCGCACGAACACGTTCGGCCCGTGGATCGCATTCATGCGGATCCGATCGCCCAGCAGCGCGCCGCCCGTGCGCCGCCGCGTCGGGTCGACGAGCAGCAGCGCGACGGTCGCGTCCGGGCGGGCGCGGAGCAGCCGCAGCACGAGCTCGTCCACCACGCTCGACTTGCCCGCTCCGCCCGTGCCCGTGAAGCCGACGACCGGCGCCGCTGGGCGCGTGCGGCGCGCGCCGAGCGCGGCGCGCCAGGCCGCCGCCTCGGGATCGCCCTCTCCGGCCGATTCGAGCTGCGTGATCCACTGCGCCACGGCGCTTTGCGCGGCGGGCGAGAGCGCGGCCACGTCGGGCCGCGCGCGTGGCGCCGCGCCGCGACACTCCTCCAGCAGCGAGCGGATCATGCCCTCGAGCCCGAGCGAGCGGCCTTCGGCGGGCCCGAAGATCCGCGCCACGCCGCGCGCCTCGAGCGCGCGCGCCTCGTCGGGCGCGATCGTGCCGCCGCCACCGCCATACACGCGGATGTGCGCACCGCCGAGCTGGCCGAGCCGCTCGACGAGGTAGGTGAAGAACTCCATGTGGCCGCCCTGATACGAGGAGACCGCCACGGCGCGCGCGTCCTCCTGCACCGCGGCGACCGCGATCTCCTCCACCGAGCGGTCGTGCCCGAGGTGGATCACCTCGGCGCCCTGCGCCTGGAGCAGGCGCCGCATGATGTTGATCGCGGCGTCGTGGCCGTCGAACAGCGACGCCGCCGTCACCACGCGCACGCGGTCCGCCTCGCGCAGCGGGCGCAGCGGAACGACCGGGGCGGCCGGGCTCACGCGCTCCGCCTCCGCCGTGTGCCACTCGAGGGCGCACGCCCGATCCGGTGCCCCACGCGCGCGCGATAGGCGTCGATCTCGCCGCGCAGCGCGACGAGCTCCGCGATGCGCGCCTCGACGTCGGCGCGGTGGCGCGCGAGCAGCTCGTCGAGCCGGCCGAGCATGGCGCGCGTCGAGCCGGCGATCGCGTAGACCGCGTTCAGCTCCTTGATCTCGGCGAGCGACAGGCCGAGCGTCTTCAGCCGCGAGATGAAGTGCAGCCGCTCCAGCTCGTCCGGCCCGTACACGCGGCGGCCGCCCGCGCGCCGGCGCACCCCGGGCAAGAGGCCGACCTCCTCGTAGTAGCGCAGCGTGCGCGCCGAAACGCCCGCGCGCGACCGGACTTCCGCGATCGTGAGGTCGCGTTCGGGCCCCGGACGCGCCCCGCGGCGCGCGGGCTGCTCCGGCGCGTTCCCCGTCTCGGTTTGCCAGCTCACGTCAACTGGCTAGCACAGCCGGCGGCGGATCCGCCAGCGCGCGCCGCACCGGGTCCGCCGCGGCTGTTACTTGGGCGGCGGCGCCGTGTGCGAGGGGAACTCGGCGAGGATCGCGTCCGTCGCCTGGTTCACGTTGGCGAGCCGCTTCTCGGGCGTGGGCGACTGGCTGAGCCGCTTGGTGGCATAGCCATGCCAGACGGCGCGTTTGGTGCGCCCGTCGAAGAAGTCGAGCGCGAGGACGCCCTCGGTGTACGTGCGCACGTCCGTCCGGTACCCGCCGTAGACCTGGTACCGGTAACCCGCGGTCACGGGATAGGAATCGACCTCGATCTTGTCGCGGGCGCCGACCGAGAACGAGACCACCAGGTCGGCGATCTTCGGATCTCGCAGCTGCTCGTAGCCCCTTGCCTTGAGGTTCCGCTCCACCGCATCGCGGATCAGCGGATCGAGCAGCGGATCGGCAGGCCGCGAGCCCGGCACCGATCCCACGCCGGGCTGGATCAGCGGCTCTTCCGTCACCCAGGCGAACGTCTTGTAGCTCGCAAACGGAGCCTGGGGATCGGCGTTGTGGTGGGTTTCGATCGACTGGCAGCCCACGAGCAGACCGAGCAGGCCGAGCAGTGCGGCGCGCGACGCCATTCGCTTCCCCTTCTTCCCCCCTCCGGGCTGCCAATCTACTCGAAAATGGCGCGCGCGTGCGACCGGCCGTGATCGCGACCCGATGGCGCTACGCTGGCGCCCGTCTCCCGCGAAAGGAAGTCGCATTCGATGCCGCGACGACGCCTACTGCTCGCGCTGGCGGTCCTGGCCGCGTGCGCCGCCTGCACGAGGCCGGCGCACGAAACGCCCGAGATCGCGGCGCCGCCCGAGCGGAGCGCAACCGCGCCGATCTCGTTCGAGCGCGACGTGAAGCCCGTGCTCGACGCGCGCTGCGTGGTCTGCCACGCCTGCTACGACGCCCCGTGCCAGCTCCAGCTCGGCTCGTATGCCGGCGCGGAACGCGGTGCCACGAAGCGGCCGGTGTACGACAACACGCGGCTGCTGAATGCATCGCCCATGCGCCTCGGCGTCGACGCGCGGAGCGCGGAGCAGTGGCACGCGAAGGGCTTCCATTCCGTGCTCGACGGCGCCGAGTCGGGCGGCGCGCTGATGGCGCGCATGCTCTCGCTCGCGGCCGCGCGTCCGTTCGCCGCCGGCGAGCGGCTGCCCGCGAGCGTGGGTCTCGACATCGACCGCACGCTGTCTTGTGCCGCGCCGCGCGAGTTCGACGGTTATGCGCGCGAGCACCCCGACGGCGGTATGCCCTACGGCACGGCCCCGCTCGCGAGAGAGCAGCTGGCCGCGCTCTCCGCGTGGCTGGACCAGGGCGCGCCCGGGCCCACGCCCGCCGCGGCGCCCGCCTCCCCCGACGTGGCGATCTGGGAGTCGTTCTTGAACGGCGCGTCGCTCGAGGAGCGCGTGGTGGCGCGGTACCTCTACGAGCACTGGTTCGTGGCCCATCTCACGTTCGCCGAGGGTGGAGCCGACGGGCCGTTCTACCGCATCGTGCGATCGCGCACGGCGCCGGGCGAGCCGATCGACGAGATCGCGACGGTGCGGCCCTACGACGACCCGGGCCCGCAGTTCTGGTACCGGCTGCGCCCGATCGACGAGACGATCGTCCACAAGACCCACATCGTGTACCGGCTCGGCCCGGCCCGGCTCGCGCGCCTCCAGAAGCTCTTCCGCGGCGGCGATTGGAAGGCGACGCACTTCCCCAGCTATGCGCCCGCGCAGGCGTCGAATCCGTTCCTGGCGTTCGCGGAGATCCCCCCGCGCAGCCGCTACCAGTTCCTGCTCGACGACGCGCGCTACTTCGTGATGACGTTCATCCGCGGGCCCGTCTGCCGCGGCCAGGTGGCCGTGGACGTGATCGACGACCACTTCTTCATCGCGTTCATCGATCCGGACCGCGACCCGTCGGTCGTCGATCCGGAATTTCTGCGCAGGAACGCGAAGCTCCTCGACCTGCCCGCCGAGCACGCCGAGGAGCTCGCGCTCGTCCGGCTCTGGGTCGAGTACGACCTCAAGCAGCGCCGTTACATGAAGTCGCGCGCGGAGCTCTACGACCGGATCGACCCCGAGCGCCGGGGACCCACCCTCGATTGGATCTGGGACGGGGATGGCGCAAATCGCAACGCGCTGCTCACCGTGTTCCGCAACTTCGACAACGCCGAGGTGCTCGCGGGCTTCGTCGGCGAGATCCCGAAGACCGCCTGGGTGATGGACTACCCGATCTTCGAGCGCATCTACTACAACCTCGTCGCGGGCTACGACGTGTATGGGAAGGTGCGCCACCAGGTCTCGACGCGGCTCTACATGGACCACCTGCGCATGCAGAGCGAGAACACCTTCCTCGCCTTCTTGCCTCCCGATCGCCGGGCAGAGATCCGCGCGTCGTGGTACGTCGGCGCGACGCGCCAGCTGGACTACCTGCTGACCGACCGCCAGCGCGCGCTCGATCACGGCACCCAGATCCCCTATTCGACCGGCGACCCGAAACGCGAGCTGATCGAGCAGCTGCTGGCGCGCTCCGCCTCCGTGAGCGGGCCGCCCGATCTCCTGAACCGCTGCGCGGCGCCGCCGTGCGACCGGCCCGACGCCACGCCCGTCGAGCGCGCGGCCGAGCGCGCGCTCCAGCAGATCGCCGCGGTGAAGGGACCCTGGGTGCGGCTGCTGCCCGAGGTCTCGGTCCTGCGCGTGCGCGTCGACGCGACCGGAGCGCGCGATCTCGTCTACACGCTCGTCCACAACGACGCCCACACCAACGTGGCGTTCCTGTTCGGCGAGGATGACCGCCGGCTGCCCGCCGACGATACGGTGACGGTCGTGCGCGGGCACTTCGGCAGCTATCCGAACTTCTTCTTCGAGCTGGCCGCGGGCGACGTCGAGCGGTTCGTGCGCGAGCTGCTCCGACTCGTCGACGCGCGCGACCTCGAACACTTCGCCGCGCGCTACGGCGTCCGTCGATCCGACCCGCGCTTCTGGGCGATGTCCGACTGGCTGCGCGGCGATCTTCGCCGCGCGAATCCGGTCGAGGCCGGCGTCTACGACCTCGCGCGCTATGCGAATCTCTGAAGCCCCTCTGTTTCATTCCCAACAAATCGCTTAAATTCCGAACGCAATGGCTTCCGCGACCCGCGTCGTGACCTACTACGCGGTCCCCGGAACCGGCCGGGGCGCGTCCGAACGCCTCGCCGAGCTCTCGCGCGCGACCGCGGAGTTCGCGCGCGCTCGGCGCCTCGTGGTGATCGAGCCCTTCGTCGAGGTGCGCCGCGGGCGCGCGCGGCCCGAGCTCGCGCGGGCGCTCGCGCGCTGCCGGGACGCGGGCGCCGCCCTGCTGGTGCCGAGCCTCGCCGCGGTCGGCGGGGACCTCGCGTTCCTCGACGCGCTGCTCGGCGCGCGCGTGGCGCTGCTCTCGGCCGACTCCGGGCCGGCGCGGCGCCCCGTGCTCCGCCTGCTGCGCGACGTGGCGCACCACGCCCAGAGCGCCGCCTCCGACCGCAGCCGCGTCGCGCTGCGAGAGGCGCGCCGGCGCGGCGTGAAGCTCGGCTCGCCGCGGCCCGAGATCGGCTCGCGCGCGGGTGTCGCGGCCCTGCGCGCGCGCGCCGACGCCCACGCCGAGGCGCTCGCGCCCGCGCTGCGCGAGCTGCTGCTCTCGAATCCGGGCGCGTCGCTGCGCGATCTCGGGGCGCTGCTCGAGGAGCTCGAGCTCCCGACTCCGCGCCGCGGGCGTTGGGGTCCGAGCGCGGTGCGCAATGCGCTGCAGCGCGCGGGCCTCAGAGCGCGCTAGTCGGCACGCGCGAGCCTGCGCCTCCGCGCTTCGGCGGGAGCGGCGGCTACCGGTGTACCGGTGTTGCATTCTATGACCAAGCAGCGGGATCGAATACGAACGAGGGCGTTCGTCTACCGGCTGCCGGAGCCCGGCGTCGCCGTCTCGCTCGCTGCGGGCGCGTTGCTGCTGCCGCGTCGAAGCGCCGGAGGCCGCGGATCAGACCGGCGTGATCATGCGCCGCTTCGCCGGCAGCGGATCGCGGCGGCCCCACGCGGCGCGCAGCCGCGCGGCCAGCTCGCTGCGCAGATCGCGATGCGGCACCACCGCATCCACGGCGAGCTCGCTCGCGAGCCGCTCGATGTCGATGTCCTCGCGGAACTCGGCGCGCAGGCGCTCCTCTTCGCGCGCGCGCTCCGCGTCGGGCATGGCCTCGAGCTTGTTGAAGTAGACCGCGTTGACCGCCGCCTCGGGCCCCATCACGGCGATCATCGCGCCCGGTAGCGCGAGCGTGGCGTCGGGCTCGAAGCCCGGCCCGCTCATCGCGTAGAGCCCCGCGCCGTAGGCCTTGCGCACGATGATCGAGAAGCGCGGGACGGTCGCGGACGACACCGCCGAGATCATCTTCGCGCCCGCGCGGATGATCCCCTGCTTCTCGACCTGGACGCCGACCATGAAGCCCGGCACGTCGGCCAGGAACACGATCGGCAGGCCGAACGCGTCGCACAGCCAGATGAAGCGGGCCGCCTTGTCGGCCGAGTCGACGAACAAGACGCCGCCCTTCGCCTTCGGCTGATTCGCGACGATGCCCACCGGGTGGCCGTCGATCCGCGCGAAGCCCGTGATCAGCTCCTTCGCGAACAGCGCCTTGATCTCGAAGAAGCTGTCGGCGTCGATCAGCCGCTCGATCACGCGCCACATGTCGAACGGCTTGTTCTCCTGCGCGGGAATCTGTGCCTCGAGGTCGTTGCAGCTCGCGACCGGCGCCGCGGCGTCGGTGCACGGCGGCTCGGCATCGCAGTGCGCGGGCAGGTACGAGAGATAGGCGCGCGCGGCCGCGATCGCCTCGGGCTCGGTCGTGACCAGGATGTCGCCGCAGCCCGAGGTGGTGCAGTGCATTCGCGCGCCGCCCATCTCCTCGAGCGTGGTGTTCTGCGCGATCACCTTCGCCACCATGCGCGGCGATCCGAGATACATGCTCGCGTTGCCCTCGACCATCACCACGATGTCACAGAACGCGGGGATGTACGCGCCGCCCGCGGCCGACGGGCCGAATAGCAGGCAGAGCTGCGGCACGCGCCCCGACATGCGCACCTGGTTGTGGAAGATCCGCCCCGCGCCGCGCCGGCCCGGAAACATCTCGATCTGGTCGGTGATCCGCGCGCCCGCGGAGTCGACGAGGTACACGAGCGGCACGCCGCTGCGCTCGGCGCGCTCCTGGATGCGCAGGATCTTCTCCACCGTGCGCTTGCCCCACGAGCCCGCCTTCACGGTCGAGTCGTTCGCCATCACGCACACGGGCCGGCCGTCGATGCGCCCGGAGCCGATCACCACGCCGTCCGCGGGCAGATCGCCCGCGAGGCTGTTGGCGAACGCGGCGTCCTCCACGAACGAGCCCGGATCGAGCAGCAGCGCCAGCCGCTCGCGGCAGAACAGCTTGCCCTCGCTCTTCGCCTTCTCGTGGTATTTCGGGTCGCCGCCGCGGCGAATCTGGGCGAGCCGCTCGAGCGCGTCCTTCTCTCGCTTCACGATCACCTCGCGCTCGCGTGGCGCTCAAACGTACCCGAGCGCCTTGATGCGCGCCGGCCGCTTCGTCCAATTCGGCTCCACCTTCACCCAGAGCTCGAGGTGCACCTGGACGCCGACGAGCTTCTCGATCTCGCGCCGCGCGCGAATACCGATCTGCTTGATCCGCCGGCCGCCCTCCCCGATCGCGATCTTCTTCTGGCTCGCGCGCTCGACGATCAGATTGGCGCGGATCCGCACGAGGTCGATGCGCGACTCGTCGAACTGCTCGATCTCCACCGCGAGCGCGTAGGGAAGCTCCTGCTCGAGCGCATCGGTCGCCGCCTCGCGCACGAGCTCGGCGGCGAGGAAGCGCAGCGGCCGGTCGGAGAGATCGTCCTCGGGATAGAGCGGCGGCGACTCCGGCAGGCGAGCGCAGAGCGCGTCGAGCAGCGACTCGACGCCCTCGCCCGAATGCGCCGACACGCGGAGCGCGGCGTCGGCGCCCGGCTCGAGCCCCGCGCAGCGAGCCGACCGCGAACCAGGACCAGAAGGCGGGAACGGGACCTCGCGTGCGCCCGCGCGGTCGAGCTTCGTGCCCGCCACCACCACGGGTGTGCCGCGCTCGCGCAGGTGCGCGATCAGCGCCGCGTGGTCGGCGCCGAAGCCCGCGAGCAGATCGAACAACACGAGCGCCACGTCGCAGTCGTCGCCGGCCTCCTCCGCCTGTTTGTTCAGGATCGCGTTGAGCGTGCGGGAGCTGCCGTGCAGGCCGGGCGTGTCGACGAACAGCAGCTGCGCACCCGGGCGGTTCTTGATCCCGAGGATCCGGCTCCGCGTGGTCTGCGGCTTGTCGCAGACGATCGCGAGCTTCTCACCGAGGATCGCGTTCAGCAGCGACGACTTCCCGGCGTTCGGCCGCCCGAGGATCGCCACCACGCCCGCGCGATGCGCGGTCACGGGTGGTGGGGGCGTCGCGCGAGCGCCGCCACCGCCGCCGCGCGCTCGGCGAACCGCTTGCTGCGACCGGTGCCGGTGCCCCAGGGCTCGCCCGCGACGCGCACCTCCACAGTGAACCGCTGCGCGTCGTCCTCGATGCCGGTGTCGCCGAGCGTGTGATAGCTCGGCGTGGCGCGCAGCGCCGCGTGCGCCCATTCCTGGAACGAGGTCTTCGCATCCGCCACGAGCGAGTGCTCCGGATCGCCCGTGAACCAGCCCGCCACGTAGGCCTGCACCGGGGCGAGCCCGCCGTCGAGATAGAGCGCGCCGATCACCGCCTCGAATACGTTGGCGAGGATCGAATCCTTCTCCGCGCCGCCCGAGCGCAGCTCGGTGCGGCCGAGCTTCACGAGCGCGGGCAGCCCGAGCGCCCGCGCGCGTTCGGCCAGCGCGTCGCCGCGCACGAGCGAGGCGCGCGAGCGCGTGAGCTGCCCCTCGGTCCACTCCGGGTGCGCCGTGTAGAGCGCCTCGCCGACCACGAGGTCGAGCACCGCATCGCCGAGGAACTCGAGCCGCTCGTTGCCGCGGTCGCCGCGCGTCTCGTGCGCATACGAGGCGTGCGAGAGCGCGGTGAGCAGCTGGTCGCGGTCGCGGAACTCGTAGCCGAGCGCGCGCGAGAGCAGATCGACGGGATCGGCCGATTCGGGCGCTCCGACCCACGGCTCGCGCCCCGAGCTCACGCGGCGGCCCCCGCGATCCAGCCGCCGCCGAGCACGACATCGCCGCGGTAGAACACCGCGGCCTGCCCCGGCGCGATCGCGCTCACGGGCGCGTCGAAACGCACCACGGTCGCCTCGGCGCCGGGCTCGAGGCGCGCCGGTGCGGGCGCGTGCTGGTGGCGGATCCGCACCTCCGCGCGGGTTCCGGGAGGAGGTGCAACGCCGGCGATCCAGCTCACGCGCTCGATGCGTGCGGCCGGCGCTTCGAGCTCGCGCTCGCCGCCCACCACGACGCGATTGCGCTCGGCGTCGATCGCCGTGACGTAGAGCCGCCGCTCGGACGCGATGCCGAGCCCGCGCCGCTGGCCCACCGTGTAGCGGTGGATGCCGCGGTGGCGCCCGAGCACGCGGCCCGCGGCGTCGATGATCTCGCCCTCACCCGGCAGCGCGCCCGGCTGCGCGCGCTCCACCGCGCCCGCGTAGTCGCCGTCGGGAACGAAGCAGATCTCCTGGCTCTCGGGCTTCTCCGCGGTGGCGAGCCCGAGCGAGCGCGCGCGCTCGCGCACCTCGGCCTTGGTCATCGCGCCGAGCGGAAAGTCCGCGGCGCAGAGCTGCGCCTGAGAGAGCCCGAACAGGAAGTAGGTCTGGTCCTTGTGGGAATCGACCGCGCGCCGCAGCCTGCGCAGCCCGGTCTCTGGGTCGCGATCGACGCGCGCGTAGTGCCCCGAGGCCACCGCGCTGGCGCCGAATACCTTCGCGCGCTCGAGCAGGTACTCGAACTTGAAGCTCTGATTGCACGCCACGCACGGGATTGGCGTGCGTCCCGCGAGATAGGCGCGCGCGAACTCATCGATCACCTCGCGCTGGAAGCGCTCGCGGTAGTTCGCGACGTAGAAGCGCATGCCGAGCCGGTCGGCGACGAGGCGCGCGTCGTCGGCGTCCTCGAGCGAGCAGCAGCGCGAGCTCGACCCGGCGAGGTTCATCGTCACGCCAATCGCCTCGTCCCCGCGCTCGACCACGAGCGCGGCGGCCACCGACGAGTCCACGCCGCCCGACATCGCCACGACGACGCGGCGCGCGCTCATGCCTCGCTCGCCCCGCGCGCGCGAGAGACGAGGTCCGGCAGCATCGCGAGCACCGCGTCGATCTGGGCCTCGTCCGTGCCGTGGCCGACGCTGAAGCGCAGCGTGCCGCGCGCCTCCGCCTTCGAGAAGCCCATCGCCACGAGCACGTGCGAGGGCTCGACCGAGCCCGACGCGCACGCCGCGCCCGCGGACACCGCAATCCCCTCCACGTCGAGCGCCTGGAGCAGCAGCTCGCCCGGCGTATCGCGGAACGAGAGATTGAGCGTGTTGGCGAGCACGTGATCGGGGTCGCCGTTGCGCGACACGCCGGGCACCTTCGCGGCGATCCCGTCCCAGAGCCGATCGCGCAGCTGCGCATAGCGCGCGACGCGCTCCGTCAGCTCGCGGCGCGCAAGCTCGCACGCGGCGCCGAGCCCCGCGATCCCCGCGAGGTTCTCGGTACCGCCGCGGCGCCCGCGCTCCTGCGGACCGCCGCGCAGGAACGGCGGCAGCGCGATGCCTCCGCGCACGACGAGGCAGCCGACGCCCTTCGGCCCGCCGAACTTGTGCGCCGATAGCGAGAGCAGGTCGATTGGCAGCCGGCCCGGCGCGATCGCGTGCTTGCCGACTGCCTGCGTGGCGTCGCTGTGCATCCACGCGCCGCGCGCGCGCGCGATCGCTGCGATCTCCTCGATCGGCTGGAGTACGCCCGTCTCGTTGTTGGCCCAGATCGCCGTGACGAGCGCGGTGTCGTCGCGGATCGCCGCGGCGACGTGGGACGCGGCGACGCGGCCGCTGCGCCCGACCCTCACGCGCGTCACCGGGCATCCGCGCGCCTCGAGCGCGCCGAGCGCGGCGTCGACCGACGGGTGCTCGACCGCCGTCGCCACTACGTGGCGGCGGCCGTCCGGCCGCGCCGCCACCGCGGCCAGCGCGGTGTTGTTCGCCTCGGTGGCGCCCGCCGTGAACACGACCTCGGCCGGCGCCACTTCGAGCAGCGCGGCAACCCGCGCGCGCGCGCGGTCGAGCTCCGCGCGCGCGGCGGCGCCCTCCGCGTGCACGCTCGACGGGTTGCCGGGCACGTCGCGCAGCACGCGTACCATTGCGTCGACCACCTCGCCGCGCACGGGCGTCGTCGCGTTGTGATCGAGGTAGATCCGCCTCACGAATGCACCCTAACCGCGCACCGCAGACGGGTCAATCGGCCCGGGCGCGCCGAGATCGCGCAGCAGCTCCGCGAGCGAGCGGTCGCCCGCGCCCTTGTGCGCGGCACCCTCGATCTCGTCGAGCAGGCCCGCCACGTACGCGGCCCTGTCCCCGGCGCTCGCGTTCGGCTTGCGGCGACCGCGCACCGCGAGCAGCACATCGCTCGCGCTGATCGCCTCGGCCGGGCGGCCGAGCTGGAAGGCCTGCTCCTGGCCTGCGTCGGCGCGCGTGGAGAGGATGCCCGCGTCGACGAGCTGCTGCGCCACCGCACGCACCGTGCGCACCGGCACCTGGAGCTCGTCGGCGAGCGCATTCGCATGCGGTGCGGGCGCGCTCGCGGTGAAGCAGCGCGCGACGTCGAGCGCGATCTGAAGCGCGATCGCCTCGCGCTCGGCGGCGGTGGCCGGTGCGCCGCGAACCTCCTGCCGGTAGAGCGCGAAATTCTGGTGGGCGAACGCGACCTCGGCGCCGAGCAACACGATCGCCCAGAACAAGTAGATCCACGCGAACAGGAGCGGCAGCAGCGCGAAGCTGCCGAAGAACGCGTCTGCGCGCGCGACGCCGATGCTGAAGTGCACGTAGTAGGACTGCGCGAGCGTTACCGCGATGCCCGCGAACGCGCCGCCGATCGCCGCGGAGACCACGCGCACCGCGGCGTTCGGCAGGAACCAGTACAGGAACGTGAAGGCGACCGAGAGCATCGCCACGGGGATCCACGCGCCGACCGGGTCCGCCACGAAGGGAATCGCCGGCAGCCGCGATGCCGGCCAGTGCTGCTCGATCGAGGCGCCGAGCGAGAGCGCGAGGCCGCCGAGCAGCGGCGCCACCACGAGCACCGCGAGGTAGTCGGCGAAGCGCCGCGCGAACCCGCGTCCGCTCGCGACGCCCCAGATGTCGTTGAGCGAACCCTCGACGGTGCCGAGCCCGAGCACGGTGGTGGCGAACAGCACCGCGGCGCCGAGCGTGCCGAACACGGTGAAGTCCACGTGCTCGACCAGCGCGCGGATCATCGCGGCGGCGCCGGGAGCGCCCGCGGAGATCATCCCCACGAGCCAGTCGACGAAGGTCGTGCTCCCCATGCCCACCGCGTTGGCGATCGCCACCACCACCGCGAGCAGCGGCACCAGCGAGATCACCGTGAAGTAGGAGAGCGCGCTCGCGCGCAGGAGAAGTCGGTCGCGCACGAAGCCCTCGACCAGCATGATCGAGAACTGCAGCAGTCGGATTGCGGACAGCCGCGAGCGGCGCTCCGGCTCGATCTCCCAGAGCTGGTGGGAGAGGAAGTCGCGGATCCGCGCGGGCCATTCGAGCAGGCTCACGGCGCCTCCGGGCTCGTTTCGTCTCCCGCCAGCCTACCCGCTCGGTTGGCCACCGGGAACGCGAGCCACGGCGCAGCGCGGCGCAGGGTCACCGGCCCGATCCCGCGCACGCGGCCGAGATCCGCTAGCGAGCGGTAGGCGCCCTGCGCGCGGCCAGCCACGATCGCCTCCGCGCGCGCGGCGCCGACACCGGGCAGTGCCTCGAGCGCCGCGGCATCGGCGGTATTCGGATCGAGGCCGAGCCCGAACAGCACGCGCGCGGGCCCGCGCAACTCGGCGCCGGCACCATCGCAGGTCACGCGTCGCGTGTGGCCGCCGCTCGCCTCGAGCTCGGCCGGGTGCTCGCACGCGGGCAGCCGATCGCCCGCGGGCGCCGGAGCGCTGCGCCCGACCTCGAGCGCGAGCAAACCGACCGCCAGCCAGAAGCCGGCGTTGATCTCGCCGGTCGCGAGCCGTCTCAGCGCTCGGCTGCCGGCGCCTCCGCGCCGGCCTCCACGAACGCCGCGTGCAGCGCGCGAACCGCGAGTTCGGTGTACTTCTCCTCGATCACCACCGACACCTTGATCTCGCTGGTGGAGATCAGCTGGATGTTGATCCCCTCGTCGGCGAGCGCCTGGAACATGCGCGTCGCGACTCCCGCGTGGTCGCGCATGCCGAGCCCCACGATCGACACCTTCGCGATCTCGGGATCGCCGTCGACCGCCTGCGCCCCGATCTCGCGGCCGGTCTTGCGCGTGAGCTCGAGCGAGTGCGCGTAGGCGTCGCGCGGCACCGTGAACGTCATGTCGGTCGCGCCGTCCTGCGACAGGTTCTGGATGATCATGTCGACCACCACGCCGTCCCGCGCGAGCGGCGAGAACAGCCGCGCCGCGACGCCCGGCACGTCGCGCACGCCGCGCACGCGGATCTTCGCCTCGTTCCGGTTGTAGGTCACACCCGAGACCACCAGCTCTTCCATCACCTGCTCCTCCGGAACCACCCAGGTCCCGGTCGAATCGTTGAACGACGACCGAACGTGCAGCGGCACCGCATAGCGCATCGCGAAGCGCACGGACCGAATCTGCAGCACCTTCGCACCGAGGCTCGCCATCTCGAGCATCTCGTCGTAGGAGATCCGGTCGAGCTTGCGCGCGGCGGGCACGATGCGCGGGTCCGCGGTGTACACTCCATCGACGTCGGTGTAGATCTCGCACACGTCGGCGCGCAGCGCAGCGGCGACCGCCACGGCAGAGGTGTCCGACCCGCCGCGCCCGAGCGTGGTGACGTTGCCCGCCTCGTCGATGCCCTGGAAGCCCGCGAGCACCGCGACCCGGCCGCGGTCGAGCGCGTCGCGCAGCACGGCCGTGTCGATGCTCTCGATCCGCGCGCGCGTATGCGCGGTGTCGGTGCGCATGCCCATCTGCGCACCCGTGAACGACCGCGCGGGCTGCCCGAGCCGCTGGATCGCCATCGCGGTCAGCGCGATCGTCACCTGCTCACCGGTCGAGACGATCTGGTCGTACTCGCGCGGGTCGGGATCGTCGCCGCCGAGGTCGCGCGCGAGCGCCACGAGCCGGTCGGTCTGACCGCTCATCGCGGACACCACCACCGCCACGCGGTGGCCCGCCTTCACGGTCTCGACCACGCGCCGCGCGACGTTCCGGATCCGGTCCGGGTCCCCGACGCTCGTGCCGCCGTACTTCTGGACGATCAGAGCCACGGGACTCCTTCGGGCCGGGACCGCTGGGGGGTGAGCGGATGGTGCACCGCGCGAGCGGCGGCGCGCGCCTAGGGTCGCGCAGGATCCGGCGAGCGGCTAGCGCCCGGCGCCTCGCGCTGGCCCGGCCGAGGTAGAATCTAGGGCCGTGGAAGGCTCTCGTCGGCGATCCCCGATCCGGATCGTCTGCCGCGCTGCGCTGATCGCGGCGGTCGCGTGCGGATGCGCCGCCCCGCGCAATCACCTGTACCAAAAGAGCGGAGCCGAGTTCCAGCGCGCGGTCGTGCTGCCACTCAACCTCGTGGCGGCGATGCCCGCGGAACTGGCGGACGACGCGCACCGGGTCGACGAGGCCCTGCTCGGCTATCTGGCCGAGCACGGCAAGGCGATCGAATCGATCGGATACAAGGACGCGCTCGCCGCGTGGCGCGAATCGGAGAGCGAGTGCCGATCGCGCGCTGCGAAGGACTGCGACAAATTCGCCGGCGTCGCGCCGATCATGGCGCAGCACCTGCGCCGCGACCACGACTACCAGACGCTGATCATTCCCTACCTGCGATTCCACGCCGCGCGCACGGGATCGAGCGCGGCCAAATGGGACGGCGTCAAGCGCTCGGTGGAGAAGACCGGTTCGGGGTTCGGACCCGACGGGCCGGCCCGGCTCGTGCGAGGTGAGGTCCGCGCGGTCTCGCTCAAGGTGTTCGCGTTCTCCGCCGAGGGAGAGAAGGTGTTCGAGGGCATCGGTGGGCTCGATCTCGTCGATCGACTGCGAGCACCCGGCGACGGCTACCAGGACTACGCCGTGGAGGTCCGCGAAGACCTGTTCGGCGACGAGCACATGGTGCGCGAGGGCGTCGAGCTCGCGCTCGACGGGCTCGTACGCCGCACCGCCGCGAACTAGCGCAACATCAACTTGACGATCTCCACCGCCTTGTCGAGGTCCGGCTTCTCGCCCGCGATCATGTCGGCGTAGAGGAACGACTCGGCGATCCGCACGAGCGCGTAGGCCATCGTGTGCGGATCGACCGCCAGATCCAGCGCGCCGTGTGCGATCTCCTCCTCGAGCAGCCGCTGGTTCAGTGCGATCGTGCGGGCCTGCACGGGCCCTTCCTTCGACGCGACGATGCGCAGCGCCTTCTGCGGATCGCGCGCGAGGAAGGCCTGGTAGGGCGCGGACGCCGCGATGTAGCGCATGCCGCGCGCGAGCGAATCGACGATGCGGTCGGCGCCGCGGCCGCGCGCCTCGCGCAGCGTGCGCGCGTGCGTGTCCTCGACGATCGTCGCGATCACCTCCCCCGCCAGCTGCTCGACGTTGCCGGCCCAGCGGTAGGCCGTGGCGCGCGAGATGCCGAGCTCGGCGGCGAGCTCCTCGAGGCTCAGGCGCTCGCTCGCGAGGAATCGACGGCGCGCGCCGGCGCGCAGATCGGCGGGCGTCGCGACGGGGCGCAGCCCCGAAAGCTCCCGACGCGGCTTGCGTTTCTTCGAAAGTGCCGTCACGGCGAAAATCCCCCTTGACGAGATGAGACATTCTGTTCGAATATCTCACAAGAGACAAATATAATAAATGTCTCACGACCACAGAGGGACGATGCCATGGCACACGACGACCCGAAGCGCGAGGCCCCGACCCCGATCGACGCCCCCCACGACCGCGAGAGAGTGGACCTGACGCGCCGCCGCCTGCTGATCGGCGCCGCCGCCGGCGCGCTCTCCGTTCCGCTTTTGCGCGGCACGGCCGCCGCGGCGGCGGCCGCGGGATTCACGCCCGACGGCCTCGTGCGCGAGCCCGCGGGCGGGGTCGTCGCGGGCTGCTGGCATCCGCGTTTTCAGCGGGTCCGCGACGAGTTCACCCGGAACTTCACCCAACGCGGCGAAGTCGGCGCGGCCGTCTCGGTGATCGCGGGCGGCCGCCGCGTGATCGACCTCTGGGGCGGCACCGCGAACGTCGACACGGGAGCGCCCTGGCAGGAGGACACGATCGTGCACGTCTGGTCGTGCACGAAGGGCGCCACGGCGCTGTGCGCCCACATCATGGCCGCGCGTGGCCTGCTCGATCTCGACGCGCTCGTGACCGACTACTGGCCCGAGTTCGGGCAGAGCGGCAAGGAGGCGACCACGGTCGCGATGCTGCTCTCGCACCAGGCCGGAGTCCCGGCGGTGCGCGATCCGCTGCCGGCCGGCGCGTTCTACGACACCGAGTTCATGACCGACACGCTCGCAGCGGAGGCGCCGTTCTGGCAGCCGGGCTCGCGGCACGGCTACCACGCGCTCACGTTCGGCTTCCTGGTCGGCGAGCTCGTGCGCCGCATCTCGGGCAAGACGCTCGGCGAGTTCTTCCGCACCGAGGTGGCTGAGCGGTTCGGCATCGACTTCCAGATGGGCCTGCCCGACAGCGAGCTGCCGCGGCTGGCGACCGTGATGCTGGCCGGTCCGCCGCCCCCGCCGTTTCCGACCTACCTGATCCAGGCTTTCACGGACCCCACCTCGATCCCCGCGCTCGTGCTGTTCAACAACGGCGGCTTCCTGAATCCGGGCGAGGCCGAGTCGCCGGCCGCGCGAGCGCAGACCGAGATCGGCGCGTCGGGTGGCTTCACCAACGCGCGCGCGCTCGCGCGCATGTACCAGCTGCTCGTCCAGCCTCGCCTCGCGCTCCCGCTCGTCGGCCGCGGCGGGCTGGTCCGCATGTCGCGCGTGAATTCGGCGGGTCTCGACCAGTTCGGATTCATCCCGTCGCGCTTCGCGCTGGGCTATGTGAAGTCGATCGACAACCGGCGCGGCACGCCGGGCAACCAGGACAGCGGCATCGTGTCCGAGGACGCCTTCCATCACTCGGGGTTCGGCGGATCGATCGGGCTCGCCGACCCGCGCGCCGACTTCTCGCTCGGCTACGTGATGAACAAGCACGGCAACGGCACGCTGCTCAACCCGCGTGGGCAGAGCCTCATCGACGCGACCTACCAGGCGCTCGGCTACACGGAGGTGGCGGGAAACTACGTCCGTTGAGCAACCGCCTCGCGCCACCGCGCGAGCAGCGCGGTCGCGGCGGGCCCACGCGCGCGCGCGGCGAGCTCGCGCTCGGACTCGCCCGCACCGCGCGCGAACGAGATCTCGAGCCGGTCGTCGGGCCACGCGCGCGGCGCGCGCTCGGGCCACTCGGCCACCACGAGCGCGCCCGGCGCGA
>DATFWW010000086.1:0-11264 GCA_035258825.1 Myxococcota bacterium | reverse complement strand
GAACCTGGTCGGGGCGGAGCTGCTCGTGATCGTGTCCGACGTCGACGGCCTGTACCGCGAGCCGCCGCGCGCGGGCGAGCCGCTGCCTCCGCTGTTCGACGTGGTGGAGCAGATCGGTCCCGCCGTGGTGCGCGCGGCGGGTGGATCCGAGCGCGCGTTCGGCCGCGGCGGCATGTCCACGAAGCTCGAGGCCGCGCGTGCGGCGGCGCGCTGCGGCGCATCCACGGTGGTGTGCAACGGCCGCCTCAAGGACGTGCTCTTGCGCGTGGCGGCGGGCGAGCCGGTCGGCACGCTGTTCCTCGCCTCCGACCGCCTCGCGAGCCGCAAGCACTGGCTCGCGTTCACCACGCGCACGCGCGGCGCACTCGTGATCGATGACGGCGCGGCGCGCGCGCTGGTGGAGCGCGGCAAGAGCCTGCTGCCGGCGGGCATCACGGGGATCCGCGGCGAATTCGGGATAGGCGATCCCGTGGCGTGCATCGACGCGCGCGGCGTGGAGATCGCGCGCGGTCTGGTCGCCTACTCCTCGGAGGCGATCGAGCGGATCGCCGGCCTACCGACGCAGCGCATCGACGCGGTGCTAGGATACTCGAACGGCGGCGAGGTGATTCACCGCGACGATCTGGTGCTCTCGTCGGTGGAGCCGCGAGCCGAGTAGGCCGACGAATGGACCTCCAAGCGCTCGTCCACGAGATCGCCGTGAAGGCGCGCCGCGCCTCGGAGCAGGTCGCCGAGCTCTCGTCCGCACACAAGGACGCGTGGCTCTTGCGCGCCGCCGAGCGCCTCGAGACCGCGCGCGACCGGATCCGCGCCGCGAACGCGCGCGACGTGGCGGAGGCGCGCGAGCTGGGCGTCGAGGCGGCGCTCGCGAACCGGCTCGAGCTGTCCGATGCGAAGTGGCGCGACATGATCGCGGGGCTGCGCCAGGTGGCGGCGCTGCCGGACCCGGTCGGGCGTGTCGAGCAGACCTCGGTGCGGCCGAACGGGCTCGAGGTGGGGCGAATGCGGATCCCGCTCGGCGTGATCGGCATGATCTACGAATCGCGCCCGAACGTGACGGTCGACGCGGCGGCGCTGTGCGTGAAGGCGGGCAACGCGGTGATCCTGCGCGGCGGGAGCGAGGCGCTGCGCTCGAACCTCGCGCTCGCGGAGGAGCTGCGCGCCGCGGCGCGCGACGGCGGCATGCCCGAAGACGCGGTCGCCGTGATCCCCAACAGCGACCGCGAGGCGATCGACCACCTCTTGCGCGAGGACGCCCTCGTCGACCTGATCATCCCGCGCGGCGGGCCGGGCCTGATCCGCAGAGTCGCGGAGATCTCGCGGATCCCCGTGATCAAGCACGACGCGGGCGTGTGTCATGTGTTCGTCGACGCGAGCGCGAACGAGGAGATGGTGCGCCGGATTGCGCTCGACTCGAAGCTGCGTCAGATGGCCGTGTGCAACGGGCTCGAGACCCTGCTCGTGCACGCGGGCGCGGCCGCGCGCGTCTTGCCGGGCCTGCTCAAGGCGCTCCACGAGGCGGGCGTCGAGATCCGCGGCGACGCGCGCACGCGCGAGCTGTTCGGCGACGCGGTGCCCGCGAGCGAAGCGGATTGGTCGGAGGAATACCTCGCGCCGATCCTCGCGGTGCGCGTGGTAGACGACCTCGACGCCGCGATCGCCCACGTGCGCCGCTACGGGTCCGCCCACACCGACGTGATCGTCACCGACAGCTATGCGAGCTCGCAGGCGTGGCTGAGGCGCGTGAACTCGTCGACGGTCGGCGTCAACTGCTCGACCGCGTTCGCGGACGGCTTCCGGCTCGGGCTCGGGGCCGAGATCGGGATCTCGACCTCGAAGCTGCACGCGTTCGGCCCGATGGGGCTCGAGGGGCTCACGGCGCAGAAGTACATCCTGCGCGGAGACGGCCAGCTGCGCGAATGACGCGGATCGGCGTGTTCGGCGGCACCTTCAACCCGATCCACCTCGGCCATCTGCGCGCGGCGGAGGAAGTGGCGGAGGGGCTCGCGCTCGAGCGCGTGCTGCTCGTGCCCTCCGCATGTCCGCCGCACAAGGCGAGCGGGGCCCCACTCGCGCCGGCCGGTCAGCGGCTCGCCTGGGTGGAGGCCGCGTGCGCGGGAAACCCGCGCCTCGCCGCGTGCGACATCGAGATCGCGCGCGGCGGCGCGTCGTACACGGTGGACACGCTGCGCGCGCTCGCGGAGCGCAATGCGCCCGCGCACCCCGTGTTCATCATCGGCAGCGACGCGTTCGCCGAGCTCGACACGTGGCGCGAGCCGAAACAGCTGTTCGCGCTCGCCGATTTCGCGGTGATGGCGCGGCCGGGTACGCCGGGCCGCCTCGCGGACTGGATCCCCGGCGCGCTGCGCGCGGACTTCGAGCTCTCGCCCGCGGGTGACGCCGCGCGTCACCGCGCCACGGGCGGCAGCGTGCGCGCCGTGACGATCTCGGCGCTCGCGGTGTCGTCGTCCGACATCCGGGACCGGATCCGGCGCGGCACCTCGATCCGCTACCTCGTCCCCGAAGCGGTGCGCCGCGACATCGAGACGAGCCGGGTCTACGCTGTGGACGGGTCGTAAGGAGAAGTCGTAAGGAGAAGGATGGCAACCAGAGAGGAGCGCCTCGCGCGCGCGAACCGGGTGGCCGAGGCCGCCCTCGACAAGAAGGCAGTCGACCTCGTCGCCCTCGACGTCAGCGAGCTCACCTCCTACGCCGATACCTTCGTCATCGCGACCGCCACCTCGGACCGCCACGCGCGCGCGATCTCCGACGCGATCCGCGAGGCCGAGACCGCGGGCGGCGACAATCCGCTCGGCGTCGAGGGCTACGAAGAGGCGCGCTGGGTGCTGATCGATCTCGGCGACGTGATCGTGCACGTGTTTCAGGAAGAGGTGCGCGCGGCCTACGACCTCGAGCGGCTCTGGAGCGACGCCCCGGCGCTGCCCGTGTCCGCGCTCGATTCGCAGGGCGGCTCGGTCCGCAGGGCGTAATCCGCCCGGCGCGTCCGCTCCTCGAGCTCGCGCGCGAGCGCGCCCACAGCGCGGCTTCCCGAACGCGTGAACCACGCTGGGATGGCTGCATGGACGAGGCAGGCCAGCCCCGCGGCGATCAGCCGCAGCCCGAAGCCGACCGCGATCTGGAAGTGCTCGCCGTAGGTCTCGCCCACGGAGCGCGGATGGTCGGCGAAGCTGCGCGGAAGGCCATTGCCCATCACTGGGAAAGATATCGGCTGCCGCAGGCCGAATTCATCGCAATTTATTCCCATTATTAGATATTTTGAGGTGATTTTATCCTTCCGATCCGCCTCGGAATCGCTTCGGCTCATCGCGTGCAGCAACCCGCTAGCATCGGAGTTGCCCCGGTCCCGCGACGGGGATCCGCGGCTGTGGGCTGGCTCTGGGCGGTGCTCGATGCGCTGCTGCCCTGCGCGTGCGCCGGATGCGGTGCGAGCGCGCCACCCGCAAGGGTGCTCTGCCCGCGGTGCGAAGCGTCGGTGCCCGCGATCGCCGCGGATGCGTGCCCGCGCTGTCAGCTCCACCGCGCGCATGCGGGAGTGTGCGCGGAGATCGGTCCGCTCGATGCCGCGGTCGCCGCGGTCTGGCTTGAGCCTCCCGTTTCGGATTGGATCCACGCGTTCAAGTACCCGCCGCGCGGGCTGCGCGGGCTCGCACCGGGTCCGCTCGCGGCGGCGGCCGAGCTCGCGGCGCGCGCGGCGCGGCGTGCTCCGGGACCCGCGCCCGATCTCGTGGTGCCCGTTCCGCTCCACCCGCGCCGGCTGCGCGCGCGCGGCTTCAACCCGGCGCTCACCGTCGCGCGCACGGTGTCGCGCAGCGTGCGCGCCCCGCTCGACGCCACCGCGCTCGAGCGCGTGCGCGACACTCCGAGCCAGACTGGTCTCGACGCAGCCGCGCGCGCCCGCAACGTGCGCGGCGCGCTGCGCGCGCGCCGCGGCGTGCCCGAGCGATTGTGGCTGGTCGACGACGTGGTCACGACCGGCGCCACGCTTCGCGAATCGGCCCGCGCACTGCGCGCGGCCGGGGCGCGCTCGGTGATCGCGGTGTGCGCGGCGCGCACGCCGCGTCCGTGACGAGGGCTATCCCTTCCCGACCGTCTCGCGGATCACTTCGATCAGGCGCGTCGGATCCACGGGCTTCTTGAAGATCACCCCCTCGAGGCCTTCGAGGCGGCTGCGCTTGATCACGTGCTCCCGGTCGTAGTGGAAGCCGGTCATCATGAGCACCGGCAGCTCCGGATGGGTCTTGCGGATCGCCGTGTAGAGCTGGTAGCCGTCCATCTCCGGCATCACGACATCCGAGAGCACGATGTCGAGCGGAGTGGACTCGACGCAGCGCAGGCCCGCGGCGCCGTCGTGCGCGGTGAACACCTCGCAGCCCGCAGCCTCGAGGATCTCCTGCACGCTCTGGCAGATCCCGAGATCGTCGTCGACCACGAGCACGCGCACGCCCTTGAGCACCGGCTCGGCGACCGCGGTCCGCTTCTCGCGCAGATCGATCATGCGGCGCGACGGACCGACGTAGTCGATCGTCTCGTAGGTCTCGCTCTCGGCCTGCTCGCCGAGCCGCGAGAGCACGCCCGAGATCCGGCCCACCTCGCGCCGCATCGCGTCGATCCGCTCGCACTCGACGGAGACGTCGTTCTCGCCCGCAAGCGTGATCAGGTCGCGCTCGAGCAGCTCGAGCTGGTTCACGATCACGCCGAGCGGGTTGTTGATCTCGTGCGACAGCCCGACCGCCACCTCGCCGAGCGTCGCGAGCTGGTCCTTGCGCAGGATCTCGCGCAGATCCTTCGCGAACCCGATCGTGCCGTCTTCGTTGCCCTTCGGGTCGTGCAGCAGCGTGCCGGAGATCGCGACCGGGATGTCCTGGCCCGATTTGGAGCGGAATGTGGTCTGGAACGTCTCGACGATGCCGCGCCCGCCGTGGCCTTCGCCGCGCATCGCCTTCATCACCCGCTTCGCCTCGGCCAGGCTCGGATAGAGCGTGACGACGTTGTGTCCGAGGATCTCGTTGATCTTGTAGCCGAGGATTCGCGACGCGCCGTCGTTGTAGTAGATGACGCGCCCGGCGCGGTCGGTGGCCACGACGATGTCGGTCGAGCGCGCGATCAGCCGTTCGAGCGTCTCCTGAGAGACCTGAGAGATGCCCATGGCTCTCCCATTCTAGCCCCCGCCGGTCGGCGGGCTTCCAAATCAGGCGCCCCCGTGCTCCGCGAGCCAGCGCTCCGCGTCGATCGCCGCCATGCAGCCCGTTCCCGCAGCGGTGACGGCCTGACGATAAGTCGGATCCATTGCATCCCCGCAGGCGAACACGCCCTCGACGGAAGTACGAGTCCCGCGCGTCACGCGGATGTATCCGGTGGGTTCCAGTTCGATCTTTCCGCGAAACAGCTCCGTGTTCGGCTGGTGCCCGATTGCGACGAACAGCGCCTCGACCGGCAGGACGCGCCTCTCGCCGCTGACGGTGTCGCGGATGCGCACACCCGTCACGCACTCGTCACCGATCACCTCTTCGACCTCGGAGTTCCAGGCGAAGTCGATCTTCTCGTTCCGCAGCGCGCGCTCCTGCATGATCTTCGACGCGCGCAGCGCATCGCGGCGATGGATCACCGTCACGCGCGGCGCGAAGCGCGTGAGGAAGAGCGCCTCCTCCATCGCAGTGTCGCCGCCACCGACCACGGCCATCGCCCTGCCGCGGTACAGCGCGCCGTCGCAGGTCGCGCACGCGGACACGCCGCGGTTGGTGAGGCGCTGTTCGGACGGGATGCCGAGCCATTTCGCGGTGGCGCCCGTGGCGAGGATCACCGCGTCGGCGGTGAAGCGCTGCTCGGCCGTCGCGATCCGGAACGGCCGCTGATCGAAGTCGACCTCGGTGGCGTCCTCGAGCAGCACCTTCGCGCCGAAGCGCTCGGCCTGCTTCTGGAACAGCTCCATCATCTCGGGGCCCGAGACGCCCTCCGGAAATCCCGGGTAGTTCTCCACGTCCGTCGTCAGCATCAGCTGGCCGCCGAACTGGCACCCCGCCAGCACGAGCGGCGAGAGCTCCGCGCGCGCGGCGTAGATGGCCGCGGTGTACCCGGCCGGCCCGCTGCCCACGATCAAGACTCGGCGACGCTCCGCGCTCATTTGCCTCCGCTCATGCGCTCGCGCGCTCGGCGAGCATCCGGTCGAGCTCGCCCGATGCGTCGAGACGCGACAGGTCCTCGAAACCACCGACGTGCCGCTCCCCGATCCAGATCTGCGGCACGGTCGTGCGGCCGGTGCGCTCGACCATTTCGGCGCGCCGTGCGGGCTCGTCCTCGATGTCCACCTCTTCCCACTGCTGGCCCTTCGCCGCGAGCAGGCGCTTGGCCATCCGGCAGTAGGGGCACCACGATGTCGAGTACAAGAGGATCCGGGCCATGGCGTGCGTTTCAGCTCGGAGGTGGGAAACGAGGGTACGGATTGGATGCCGCCGCGTCACAGCGGCTCGGTGATCGGCAGCTCCTCCCACATCAGCTGCAGGAAGGTTCCGATGAAGAACGACATGAAGGTCATCAGGAATACCGCCGAGGGGAATGCGTAGAACGGGTCGATCCCGAGCGCGACCGGCAGCTGGCCCAGGAACGGAGCCACGTCGGTGCGCAGCACCTCGATCGGAACGTCCGCGATGTTCTGGCCCCCGCCGGGCCAATTGCGCGTCGCCATGAAGTGCCCCACGAGGCCGGTGAGGATCAGTCCGATCGCGGCCGCCTGCAGCAGCCCGAGCAGGAAGATCTGCCGCGCGCGCGCGAACGCCACGCGGCTGTCGCCGAGCCGGCGCTGCACCTCGATGTACAGGTAGAGCAGCGTCGCGAAGCCCAGCCCGATCACGATCGCGAGCAGCAGCGGCCACGGTTCGACCGAGAGGCTCCACACCTCGTCGACGAAGAAGATCGGCAGGTAGCCGACGATGATGCCGGCCATGATGCGCGGAACCGCGGCGTGGAAGAACGTCAGGTCGCGCTTCCAGAGGAAGCGGTAGAGCATGAAGTACGCGATCAGCACGCTCGCGAACGCGACCTCGAATGCGCACAGCGCGTCGAACCACCGCGGGGCCGACCGGTACCAGATCGCCGCCGCCGCGAACGGGCTCGCGATCAGCGCCAGCGCCGCGACGTATGTGGGAGTGTTGTGGCGCGAGAGCACGCCATCCGCGTCGAGCTTGCCCCGCGCCACGTTGTCGGCGTGCTTGATCATCGCGGCGGCATGGTGGATGTCGTATTGACGCAGGAACCAGGACTCGAGCTTCTCGAGCAGGCGCAGCACGTCGCGGTTGCGGAGCCGGCGCAGGTACGGCGCGAGCTCGCGCCCGCGCCTCACGAACGCGCTGTGTCCGCGGCTGATCGCCGCGCGCACCTCGGCCTCGCGGCTCGCGAACGGCGAGTTCTCCGCCTCGAATGCTCCATTGCTTTCATCGAGGCACACGTCCTCGAGCCAGCGGTAGTAGGCGCGCTCCGCTAGCCGCAGCAGTACGCGGTTGACCGTCTCGGGATCGCCGCGATCGAGCGCGTGGAAGAATCCCGCTTCGGAGAGGTCGTCGACGGGGTCGACGAGCTCGACCTCCCCGTTGATGTAACCGTCGAGGTATTTCGCGTCGACGCGGCGCTGCACGAGGCGGTCGAGCACGCCGAACAGGAGCTTGCGGAGATGGAACTGCGCGGTGCGCAGCCCGGGGTGATCCTCGACCTCGCGCCCGCCCGCGAAGCGCGCCATCACCTCGGAGAGCAGCGCGAGATCGGCGTAGATCTGTTCGAGCCGCTTCGGGTCGAGGCGCGCGTCGGCCTCGAGCTGGTGGAGCACGCGCTCGAGGTAGCGCGGAGCCGCTACCAGCAGCCGCGCGGAGAGCAGCTCGCTGTCGCGCCGGCGCGCCACGTCCGAGAGCAGCTGCGGCTTCTCGGCGAGATCGGCGAGCTGCAGGAACAGCTCGGCGGGATCGTGGCGGTCGGCGTGGAACGAGAAGGTCTCCGGGAACACGCGGCGGTAGCCGTCACCCCGATCGCATTCGAAGCGCACCTCGCGCGCGTGGAATGCGTAGGTGAAGCGGAACGTGAGGCGCAGCCGCTCCACCCGGAGCTCGAGCCGCTCGAGGTGCGGCGCGGCGGGAGCGACACGGGGAGCGGGCGCGGCCACGGCCAGCTTCAGAGCGTCGCCTCGCGCAGCTGCTCGCCGGACTCGTAGTAGTCGGCGACGCGCTGCGCGAGATCCGCGACCCGCGACGGCAGCTCGGTGCCGAGCGGCCAGCGCGCACTCGCAACGCGCATGCGATCCTGCAGCACCTGCGCGTCCGGAAACTCCTCATTCGAGAGCGCATCGTCCACCGCGAGCCAGTTCTCGAGCGCGGTGCGCGCGCGGGAGATCCGGTCGGCGAGCTCCTTCATCCCGGGCGTCTGGACCGAGGCCCCCCGTACGGCCTCCCCGAGCTCGGCGAGCTGGCCGCGCCCCTGCTCGAAATGCGCGCGCAGCGGGCCGTCGCACGCCACCCACCCGCCGACCAGGTCGTCGAAGCGGCGCCGCAACGGCTCGTGGGAGACCTCCCGGAACAGCACCACGCGACCGAGCGCTTCGCCGTTCGCGGTCAACGGACGACTCGTGATGCGAAAGCGGTGGTTCTCGAGATCGAGATCGTAGTAGGTGGCGCCGCTCTGCTCGACCGCCGCCACCGCGGCCGACCGGACGGCCTCGAGCCCCTTCTCCGCGAGCAACTCGTCGAGCTTGCGCCCGCGCGGATCGCGCTCGAGCCCGAAGTACTCGCGGACCGGGCGGTTGATGGCGCGGATCACGCCGTCGGGGTCGAGCGCGATCGCGCCGGAGTCGAGCTCGTCGATTACCGCCTCGAGGAAGCGGTTGGCGCGCGAGAGATCGCCGAGCAGGCGCTCGTTCTCGACCGCGAGCTTGTGGTGCTCGACCGCCTGCTTCATCACCTGCTTCAGCTGATCGGGTTCCCAGGGCTTGCTGATGTACGCATAGATGTGGCCGTCGTTGATCGCCTGGATGATCGCGTCCATGTCCGAGAATCCGGTCAGGATCATCCGCACAGTGGTCGGATGCCGCCGCCACACCTCGGTCAGGAATTCGACGCCGCTCATGTCCGGCATGCGCTGGTCGGTGAGCGCGACGGCGAACGGGCCCTTCGCGCCGAGCAGATCGAGCGCGCGGCGCGGGTCCGTGGAAGTGTGCACCTCGTAGTCGTCCTCGAAGGTGAAGCTCATCGTTTCGAGGATGGCTTCCTCGTCGTCGACGACCATGATCCGGGGTCGAGCGGCGTGCATCGCGGGAATCAATAGCGCGCGTATTCGATAAGGCGATCCACCGAGCGCTGCCAGACTCCCTCCCAGCGTTCGATGATCACCTGACCGGGGCTCCTGCCCAATTCGAGCTGCGCGAACACCGGGTCGAGGAAGTTGGTCTCGTCGGGATCGCGGCGACCCGCGTGTCGGAGCCTGCGCAGGCCGTCGCGCGCGAGCTGCGCGAGATCACGCGCGAGCTCGAGCACCGGTTCGCCGCCGTAGCGCGCCGCGAGCCCGCGCCGCGCGACGTCCATGCGCGCCGCCTCGCGCGCCGCGAGCGGGTGGATGCGCAGGCGCTCCCAGGCCGCCGCCCGCGCCTGCGCGTCGTAGAGGATCCCCTTCCAGAACGCCGGGAGCGAGCAGGTGAGCCCGGGCGGCACGGCGTCGGCGCCGCGCACCTCGAGCACCTTCTTGAGGCGCACCTCCGGGAACACCGTGGTCAGATGGCGCTCCCAGTCGGCGACCGTGGCGCGCTCGTCGCCGAGGCCCGACTCGAAGAAGCGCCGGAAGGTGATCCCATTCGCGGGCCGGTACTCGCCGCCGCGCACGATGAAGAACATCGGGACGTCGAGCGCCCATTCGACATAGCGCCGGTATCCGAAGTCGTCGTCGTAGGCGAAGCCGAGCATGCCCGTGCGATCGGGATCGGTGTTCTGCCAGATGTGGATCCGGCGCGACACGAACCCGTTCGCCTTGCCCTCGGACAGGCTCGAGTTGGCAAAGATCGCCGAGACCACCGGCGATACAGCCAGGGCCGCGCGCATCTTCTCCGCCATGTCGGCCTCCGACGCGTAGTCGAAGTTGGCCTGCACCGTGGCGGTGGTGAACATCATCTCGAGCGACATCGATCCGTGGCGCGGCAGGTAATCGCGCATGATCCGGTAGCGCGCCTTGGGCATTACGGGCACGTCGACCACGCCGTAGAGCGGGTTGATCCCGAGCCCGAGCCAGGCGATGTCGAACCCCTCGTTCGCGCGCTTCATCATCGCGAGGTGGGAGTGGAACTCGTCGCACGTCTCGTGGATCGTGCGCAGCGGCGCGCCCGAGAGCTCGAACTGGCCTCCCGGCTCGAGCGTGATGCTGGCCCCGCCCGCGTGCGCGAGCGCGATCGGCTGGCCCGCCTCGAGCACGGGCTGCCAGCCCTCCTCGGTCTCGGCGATCTTGCGCAGCAGCGCCCCGATCCCGCGCGGGCCCTCGTACGGCACTGCACGCCAGCTGCCGGCGTAGAGGCCGATCTTCTCGTGCTCCGTGCCGACGCGCCAGCGCTCGGGCGGTTTCTCGCCGCTGCGGATGAAGTCGACGAGCTGGTCGATGGATTCGATGCGCGGGGAGAGAGTGTCGTTCACGCGGGGTCCTGGTCGGGGCGCCTAGGGGGTGGCGGCCTCTTCGAGGAAGGTCTCCAGGAAGCTCGCGAGCGCACCCGAGACCTCGTCGCGGGCGTCGATCGGGAAGCTCTTGCAGGGTCCCTCGGTCTTGCCGGAGCGGAACGGGCCGACGAGAGTGACCTCACCGCGGCTCTTCGCCGTGACGATTGCGCGATAGCGGCCGCGGGTCAGCTCGAACTCCACCGACCGCAGGTGCTTGTCATCGGTCCGGACCGGCGAGAGCTCGATCTGGAGGTGGGGGGCGCCGGCGGCGGCCGCCGCGCGGTGGAAGCCCTGGAGCGCCGCGGCCACCTCGATGCGCAGCTCTTCGATGCATTTGCGCGCGCGCTCGAGGCCTTCGCCGTGCTCGGCCTCGCGCTCGCCGAGCTCGCGGCCCAGCGCGGACAGGCGCGCTTGCAGCGCGTTGGGGGTCACGGACGGCTCCGGGGGCGGGCGCTGCGCGAAGGTGCGCACATGCTCGGGATGCTCGCACAGATGCCGCGGAGCGGAAAAGGGTGCGCTGCTGCTGGCTTGGGGGCGGCGCGGTTATTCGCCGTCCGCGATCCGGCGCTGGCC
>DATFWW010000085.1:0-3857 GCA_035258825.1 Myxococcota bacterium | reverse complement strand
GCGCACCCACATCTTCGAGCCGTTCTTCACCACCAAGCAGGACGGGCACGGCCTCGGCCTCTCGGCGGTGCTCGGCCTCGTGCAGGGGCACCGCGGCGCGATCGACGTCGCGAGCGAGGCGGGCCGGGGAACCTGCATGCGCGTGTACCTGCCCGCCGACGACAGTCCGGTCCCGTCCAGCTGGCGCCGCCCGCGCGCCGCGATCGTGCTCGTCGCCGAGCCCGACGCCGGCGTGCGCGGATCCGCGGCCGAGATCCTGCGCGGGGCCGGGATGGAGGTGATCGAGGCGAGCGGCGCCGCGCAGGCGGAGCAGCTGCTCGAGAACCACGGCGACGAGCTCGACGCCGCGGTGATCGACGGCGCGTGGTGCGCTGCGGACGGCCGGCGACTGATCCAGGCGCTGCACGACGACCGGCCCGACCTTCTGCTGCTCGCGATCGGCGCGTCCGGCGAGGAGCCGCTGTCCGGCGATCGCGAGGCGCTCACCGCGTTCGTGCGCCGGCCGTTCACGGCGGACGCTCTGCGCGACCGCATGGCGCAATTGCTCGCGAAGCGCGACGCTCGCGGATAGCAGCTCGGGGGTTCGGCAAGCGGCAGAATGTGCGCAAGTCCGGGGCGTGGGCTGCCGATCCAGGTCGCTGATCCAGTGCAGGGGCCCGCCTTCGCTCGCCTGGCGGCTCGCTGCGCGCCGGCCGACTCCTCCAGAGTCGGCCTCCTTGCCGAGGGCTTCGTCATGAACGACGTCGGTCTGACCCACATCGCGCTGCCCGTCACCGATCTGGACGAGAGCGCGGATTTCTACGAGCGCTACGCGCGCATGCAGATCGTCCACCGGCGCGAGGGCGTGCTCTGGCTCTCCGACAAGACGCGCCCGTTCGTGCTGGTGCTGATCGAGTCGCCGGCGGTGCTGCACCCGCTGCGCCCGACTGCGCATCTCGGCGTCGGCTGCGAGAGCCCCGACGAGGTCGACCGCCTGGCCGCGCGCGCGCGCTCCGAGCGCTGTCTGATCTCCGGGCCGGCCGACGCGGGTCCCCCGGTCGGCTACTGGGCGTTCCTGCGCGATCCGGATGGCCACACGCTCGAGGTGTCGTTCGGGCAGCAGGTGGGGATGACCGTCGGCGCGAATTAACCGAGGTCGCGGCCCTCGATCTTCACGCGCAGGCTCGGCAGCTCCACGACCTTGCCGATCAGCGCCTCGACCGCGCGCCGCAGCTCGCCCGACAGCCCGTCGATCTCGAGCGTCACCGCGAGCGGACCCGCCGCCTTCGCGGGCGCGGGTTCGTCGAGCTCCCAGACGTCCTTCTTCGCGGGCGGAGCCGGCTTGCGCGCGGGCGCCGATGCCGGCGCCGGCGCGCTGCGCACCGGCTTCTTCTCGGCGCGAGCCGGGGCCTGCGTCCTGGCGCTGCGAAACGAGAAGTCCTCGTCGAGATCGAGGCTCGCGACCTCCGCATCGAGGTCGCGCGGCGCGGGCACGCCCGCGCTGGAAAACCGGTCGAAATCGAATTCGCCGGCGGGGCGCACCTCGAAGTCCTCGTCGCCGTCGCCGTCGCTCGCGGGCGTGTCCATCATGCCGAGGATCGTCGCCTCGCCGCTGCCCTGTATGCGGCCCATCGGCGTGCCGAACGACTTGATCTGTGAGGCGTACTCCACCGACGTCCCGAGCGACGATGGCGCGCGCGCCGTCTCGGCGAACGTGATCTCCACCTCGCCGATCTTCACGATGTCGCCGTGCTTGAGCACGGCGCGCTGGACCGGCTGCCCGTTCACGGCGGTGCCGTTCGAGGTGCCCAGGTCCTCCACCGCGCACCCTTCGCGCGAGCGCTTGAACACCGCGTGGCGCCGTGACATCTCGGGGTCGTCGACCGAGACGTCGTTCTCACGGGCGCGCCCGAGCGTGAGGTCCTGCGTGTCGAACACGATCAGGCGTGTGCGGCCCCCGGCCTTCACCTTGAGGATCGCGTTCGCGCGCGGCGCGGCGGTCGCTGCCATGTCGGGCATATCGGCCGCCCGCGGCCCCCGCTACAGCCCCTCGGCGATACGGTGGCCGAGCCAGCGCGCGAGGTGCTCGAGGCGCGCGTCGCGCTCGCGCCACGAATAGCCCGACACTGCGCTCTCGACGCGAACGGGGCAGCGGGCGCTGGATTCGAGGTCGCGCAGCACGGCGACCTGCGCTCCGAGGTGGTCCGGTGCGGCGGCCCAGGCGAACAGCCACGCCACCAAGGCCGAGCGCAGCCGCGCGTCATCGATCGTCACGACCAGCGCGAGCTCGCCGTCGGACGCGAGCCGGCCGCGCTGGTCGAGCCAGTCGCGCGCACTCTGGCGCACCGACACGACCAGCCGCGCCGCGGACTCCGCGTCGAGCGACCCGCCGTCCGGTGCGAACGCGACTTCCACGCGCGCGAAGCGCCCGGCCGCGGGTTCGGACCCGAGCTCGCAGGGCGGGGCGGGCGCGTGCGCGCACGCGAGGCCGAGCGCGATCGCAGCGATGGCGAGCCCCCCTCCGGCGATGCGCTCACTCCCTCGTGCGATAGTCGCCGAACGGCTCGTCGCGCTGCGAGAGCGCACCCGTGAGTCCCTTCTCGCGCGTCGCCCTCAGGAACTCGTGCATGCTCTTCTGGTGCGTGCCGAGCGCGCACAGCTCCGAGCCCGCGCGAATGCCGGTGTGGAGCCCCATGATCTCCATCTGCCGGTGCACGACGCGTTTGTTGAGCTGCACGAGATCGGCGGGCACCGAGGCGATCCGCTTCGCCATCTCGAGCACCTTCGCCTCGAGCTGGTCCGCGGGCACCGACGCGTTGGCCCAGCCGAGCCGCGCGCACTCGACGCCCGAGAGCGAATCACCCGTCAGCATCATCTCCATCGCCTTGCGCATGCCAACGAACCAGGCGTGGAAGTGGTTGTCGGGCACGCCGAAGCGCACGGCCGGGTATCCCATCTGCGCGTCGTCGGCCATGTAGACGAGGTCGCAGCAGGTGGCGAGCTCGCTGCCGCCCGCCAGGCAGTAGCCGTGCACCTGCGCGATCACGGGCTTGCCGAGCTCCCAGATGCTCATCCATCCCGCGGTGACGTGGCGCGGCCAGTGGCCGTCACCGCCCGGCGTATACCAGGGCAGCTCCTGCCCCGCGTTGCCGCCGCCGAGCTCGTAGCCGGCCGAGAAGCACTTGCCCGCACCGCGGAGGATCATCACGCGCACCGCGGGATCCGCGTCGGCGGCCTGGAGCGCGCGCACGATCCCGCCCCGCAACGCGTGGTTGAGCGCGTTGCGCTTCTCGGGCCGGTTCATCGTGATGCGCCGCACCTGCGGCGCGGGGTCATCGATCAGGACTACGTCGGAGCTCATGGGGGTTCCTCCTTCGGAGTCGGGGACTCTAGCCCTTTCGATCACGGGTCCTTCCACCCGTTCGATCTCCGCTCGGTTTCGCCTCGCTGCGAGCGGCGTTCGGCCGCTTGCACTAGCCCACCCAATGCGGCCGGTAGCGCAGCCCGAGATCGAGGATGCGCTGGAGGAGATCGAGCGGGGGAATTCCGCCGTGCGCCGCCGCGCGCGCGAAGTCCTCCTGGAAGTCGACGTCGGGGTTCGCGTTGACGTCGATCAGCCACGGCCGGCCGGCGCCGTCGATCCGGAAGTCGATCCGCGCGAAGCCGGAGAGCCGCAGCACACGCCAGGCGCGCAGCGCGAGGCGTTCGATCGCCGGTGCCGCGCCGCGCGGCAGACGGCGCGCAGGGCCCGAGTGCACCGCGCGCTGGCGGCGATGCTCGAGGTTCCACTTGATCCGCTCCGTGACGATTCGGGGCGCACCGCCGAGTCCGTCGAAGTGGGTCTCCCAGAGCGGCAGGCAGCGCGGCCGGCGGTTGCC
>DATFWW010000084.1:0-13183 GCA_035258825.1 Myxococcota bacterium | reverse complement strand
GGTCGCGGGAGGCGCCGCGTTCTGGTTCGTGCAACACCGCGGCCCGATCGTGGCGAAGCCGGGCGAGCCGCTGCCCGATGGAGCGACGGTCCAGCTCCAGTTCCCCGCGGACGAGAACGGCGATGCCGAGACCTGGGTCGTGACGAAGAAGGAGACCACCCGCGAGGAGAGCGTGAAGGCGCTCGTCGGATCGCAGGAACTCCCGGCGCCCGACGCGGCCGCCAAGGACCACACCGCGGACGACTCCGCGCGCGCGCTCGAAGGCCAGGCCCGCGACGCGTGGCGCGGCGGCGATCTCGACCGCGCGCAGGACCTGTACGCGAAGGCCGTCGAAGCCGACCCCGACGACTGGCTCGCAAACGCGCATTACGGGCGACTCCTCGCGACGATGCGCGACGACACCCGCGCGCGGCCGCTGCTCGAGCGCGCCGCTGCGCTCTCGCCCGACGATCCGCAGCGCTGGCTCGACCTCCAGACGCTCTACGAGCACACGCAGGAGATCTCGCTGGCGTCGGAGGCGCGCCAGCGCGCCAGTGCGCTCGCGAAGGACCGGCCGATCGTCCAGGACTGGGCCGGCTTCTGGACGATTGAGGGATCCGAGGAGATTCCCTGATCCACGCCGTCAGGCAATTGCCTACCAAAATTCGGGTATCGAGGGACTTGATTCGAGCTTCGAATCGGTCCAGCATGCTGATGCCCGTCATTTGCCCGCCGGAGGGCCGCCCGGCTCAGGAGGAGTCAATGCGGTTCTACCGGTTCGCGCAGTTCACGCTCGCTCTCGTGGTGTTCCTGGCCGGGTCGGCCCTCGCCGACACGACGATCTCGGGCGAGAAGCTCGGGGCGTTCTTCAAGATCACGGTGCCGACCAACTGGAATGGCACGCTCGTGATCGTCAACCACGGCTTCGACTTCGGGGAGCCCGGACCGAATCCGAGCCTCGGCGACCTGGCCCCGGTGATGCTGTCCGAGGGTTATGCGGTCGCGGCGTCGAGCTACTCGGAGTGCTGCTGGACGCTGTTCACGACCCAGCAGGACCTGAACCGGCTGCTCGGTGTGTTCGCGGACAACTTCGGGCCGCCCGACAACGTGATCGTGCACGGTGGCAGCCTCGGCGGCATCGTGACCGCGCAGGCGATCGAGAAGCTCGGCGCCACCGTGATCGGTGCCTATCCGGTGTGCGGCGCGCTCTCGGGCAGCCGCTCCTGGGACGGCGCGATCGATCTGCGCCTGATCTACGACGCGATCTGCGGCAGCGTGCCGGGTGCGGCGATTCCGGGCGGCGCCACGGGCGGGCCGGCGCCGGGCTTCCCGCCCGGGCTCTCGATCGTCCCGCAGATCGTCCTGCCGCTGAACGCGTGCACGGGCATCGCGCAGCCGCCAGCGACGCGGACGCCCGCGCAGGTGGCGCGGCTCCATCAGCTCGAGGCGGTCACGCAGATTCCGGAGAGCTTCGTGATCACGGACATGGTGTTCGTGACCAACGGCCTCTCGAACCTGATCTTCGCCGCCGACAAGCTCAACGGCGGTCAGGGCGTCGGCAACGTCGGCGTCACGTACAACGACCCGACGATCGACGCGAACATCCAGCGCGTCGCCTACGACACCACGGCCCGCCACCAGCTCGAGAAGAACTTCACGCCCAGGGGCGATATCGGTGCGACGAAGATCGTCTCGATCCACACCGACGGCGACGGCCTCGTGATCGTCGAGAACGAAGAGGACTACGCGGACAAGGTCCCGGCGTCGCAGCTGACTACGGCGATCGTCAACGAGGCCGGCAACACGCACTGCGGCTTCACGGGCGCCGAGTTCGTGGCGGGCTGGGAGTCGCTGCGCGGCTGGCTCGCCGGCGGATCGCAGCCGACGCCGACGAGCATCCAGGCCACCTGCACGGCCCTGACGGGCCTCGGAGTGCCGGGTCCGTGTCGGTTCGATCCGTCCTTCGTGGTCGGCGAATTCGACACCCGGATCCCGCCGCGCTGATTCACCGCACCGGTGCCGGGCGATAACGTCCGTCACCGGCGGTTCGCCGTCAGGTGCCGTAGACCTTCTGCGCCGGCACGGCCTTGCCGATGATCTCGCGCACGGCGTCGCCCACGTCGGCGGGGTTCCAACGCCCGCCGCGGTCGATCGCGGGGCCGGTGCGCCAGCCGTCTGCGACGCTGATCTTGCCACCCTCGATCTCGAACACGCGGCCCGTGACGTCGCCGGACTCCTCGCTGCACAGCCAGGTCACGAGCGGCGCAATGTTCGCGGGGTCCATCGCGTCGAAGCCCGTCTCCGGCTTGCGCATCATGTCGGGGAACACGTCCTCGGTGAGGCGCGTGCGCGCGGAGGGCGCGATTGCGTTCGCGGTGACGCCGTAGCGCGCGAGCTCCACCGCCTGCACGAGCGTGAGCGCCGCGATCCCGGCCTTCGCCGCGCCGTAGTTGCTCTGGCCGACGCTGCCCTGCAGCCCCGCGCCCGAGCTCGTGTTGACGATCCGCCCCGACACGCGCTCGCCCGCCTTCGAACGGTCGCGCCAGTGCGCGCACGCGTGGCGGCTCACACAGAAATGCCCGCGCAGGTGCACGCGCATGATCGCGTCCCACTCCTCGATCGAGGTGTTGGCGAACATGCGGTCGCGCAGGATGCCCGCGTTGTTGACGACGGCGTCGAGCCGGCCGAACGCGCCGAGCGCCGCCTTCACGAGCGCCTCCGCCTGCGCGAAGTCCGCGACGTCGGAGCCGTCGACGATCGCCTCGCCGCCGAGCCGGCGCACCTCGGCGGCCACCGCCTGAGCGGGGCTCGCGTCGGCGCCCTCTCCGCCCGAGGTGCCGCCGAGGTCGTTCACGACCACGCGCGCCCCCTGGCGCGCGAGCTCGAGCGCGTGTTCGCGCCCGATTCCGCGCCCCGCGCCCGTCACGATCACCACGCGTCCCTCACAAATTCCCATGCCGCGGCTCCTTCTCGGTCGGCGATTGCGAGCCGGCATGAATAGCCGCCTGTGCGAGAATCCGCCCGTGGACTGGGACGACGTGCGCACGTTTCTCGCGGTCGCGCGCGCAGGCTCGCTCTCCGAGGCCGCGCGCGGCCTCGGCGTCAGCTATTCGACCGTCTCGCGCCGGCTCGCCGCGCTCGAGCAGGGCCTCGGCGTGCGGCTGTTCGACCGCGGCGCCGCCTATCAGCTGACGCGCGAGGGCGAGGAGATGCTCGCGTCCGCGCAGCGGATGGAAGCGGAGTTCGAGGCGCTCTCGCGCCAGGTCTCCGGCCGAGACGCGCGCCTCGCGGGCCGCGTGCGCGTGGCCACTACCGATGTGCTCGCCACCACCTTCATGCCCGAGCTCGCGTCGTTCGCGCGCCGCTATCCCGAGATCGAGATCGATCTCCTGTCGACGCCCGAGCCGGCCGAGCTCGCAATGCGCGAGGCGGAGGTGGCGCTGCTCGTCACGGACCGACCGCCGCCGAACCTGGTCGGGCGCCGGCTCGCCGCGCTGCCGTCCGCGCTCTACGCCGCGCACCGCTATCTCGCCGAGCACCCCGCCGAGACCGACCTCGCGAGCCACCTCTGGGTCGGCTGGGAGGACGGCATGTCGCACATCCCGGCCGCGCGCTGGATGGGCGAACAGGTCCCAGAGGCCCGGATCGCCTGCCGCGTGAGCAGCGGCACGACGCTGCGCGCGGCGATCCGCGCCGGTGTCGGGATCGGCCACCTGCTCTGCTTCGTCGCCGACGAGGACCCCGGGCTCGTGCAGCTGCGGCCGCCCGAGCCCGCGCTCGAGACCGGGCTCTGGCTCCTCACGCACGAGGACCTGCGCACCACGGGCCGCGTGCGCGTGTTCCTCGACTCGATGGCCGAGGAGATCGGCCGCCACAAGCGCCGGCTCGCCTCCGGCCGCGCGCCCGAGCGCAAGGCGCTCGCCAGCCGGTAGCCACCTAACCCGGACGCAGACCCGGCACGAGCGCGAACACCACCTCGATCGCGATCAGCAGGATGATAATCCACTCGAGCGCCTCGGCGCGCGCGCCGCTCGCGCGGTCCGAGACCTTCCGGTACAGGCTCTCGATCGTCTCTAGCTTGCGCAGGATGCCCGCGTTCCACTCGGCGAGTCGGAAGCGCTGCGACGCGGCTCGGTACACGCGCGCGAGGTACTGATCGCCGACCAGCTTGATCGCGTTGCCGACGCGCTCGAACAGGATCGCGCCTTCCACCTCGAAGCCGCCGATCCGGGCGAGGTCGCGGCGCGACCATCCAGACGGGCCGAGCGCGCCGAACCGGCGCGGCTTCGACACGACCTCGTAGGAGTGGTCGAGCGCGCGATCGAGCGCGGCGTCGAGGAAGCGCACCTCGAGCAGCTGCAGGTTGGCGAACTCCAGCACCGAGTGGACGTCGTCGGGCTCGCGGTCGACGAGCAGCGCGGCGCTCCAGTCGACGATGGCCACGTCCTCGCGGCCGAACGACACCCGCGTCGACATCGCGTCGGCGATCTCCTGTTCGGACAGCGCGTCGCGCTCCGAGCGCAGGAGGCGCGCCGTCGTCGCGCCGTGGCGGGTCCACAGGTCCGCCACGTCGGCGGCGCCTTCGACCTCGTCGACCTGGAAGATCAGGTAGTCCTCGGACGGCGCGGCCACGCTCGCTCGTTCGACCGCGCTGGCGATCACGGCGAGCAGATCGTCGACGTGCCGCCGCGAGTCGCGCTGGAACAGATCCGTCTCCGCGAGCGCACACGAGAATCCGATCAGCTCCTCGAACGCGCCCGCGAAGGGAATCGAGTGACTCACCGACAGGCCGCCGAAATCGTAGACCGTGAGATCGACGCTCGGCAGCGTGCGCCGGCCGCAGATCTCGAGCGGCGCGATCTCCTTCGTCATGTGCAGCGGAGCCGGATCGAATTGGAAGTAGGTCGGCGCGTGCCCCTTGTGCTTGATGGTCGCCGCCTCGGTCAGATCGGCGAGCTGCTGCTTGGCGCGCGCGAGATCGATCGAGAGGCCGACGTCGAATGCGGACACGACGCGGACGAGTCCGCGCCGCACGGCCAGATGCTGCGACTCTGTCACGGCGCAAGGATAGGCGAGGCTTGCGCGCGGTCAGCGCAGCAGCACCCCGATTCCGGCCAGCACGAGCACCGCGCCGCCGACTCGCCCCAGCTGCATGCCGTGGGGCGCCAGCTTCTCGAGCAGCACGAAGATCGCGATCGCGGCGATCCAGGCGAGCTGCATCACGCCGCCGACGAACAAGAGGCCCATCAGCACCCAGCAGCAGCCGATGCAGTGGAGGCCGTGGCGAAGGCCCATCTGCAGCGCGCCCCGCCATCCCGGCCGGAAGCTCTGCGTCAGGAACTCCACGGGCGAGCGGCACCGGATCAGGCACGCCCGCTTCACCGAGGTCCACTGATAGGCGCCCGCGGCCACGAGGATCGCGCCGCCGAGCACCGGCGTCGCCGCCTCCATCATCGGCGAGAGCAGCGCCGCCTCCGCGAGGCGCCACTGCACGAACGTCGCGGCGAGGCTGAACCCGGTCCAAGCGAGCAGGTAGCCGCCCGCGAACGCGTAGCTGCGGACCACGGGCGCATCCGCCCCTGCGCTGCGGGTCATCACGCGCGCGAACAGCAGGATCGCGGGAGCGGCGGTCGGCAGCATCATGCCCACCATCATCACCGCCCACATCAGGAACATCAGCGCGAAATAACGCCCGTCCCAGTCGGCCTGCATCATCCACGCCGAGGGTCCGCTCATCGCGCCGTACATGTCGCGCGACACCGGCACGAGGTAGAGCCACGCGATCGCGACCGCGCCGGCGAGACCGGCCGCCACGGCCAGCCGCGGGCGACGCAGCACGTCGAGCATCGAACTAACTGAGGACGCCGCGCGTGCCCCAGTCGGCTCTGGCGATGTGGGCGTGCGTGCCCTCGAAGTCGAGCGCGATCGGGCCGGTCACCGTGCTCGTGGCGGAGACGTACTCGGCGTCGCGGTACTCGAAGCCGGTCGGCAGGTGCACGCGCACGCGATGCGGCTCCCCGGTGACCGGGTTCTTGATCGGCTCGGCCTTCGCCTCGACCAGCCCCGGAACGCGCACGCGCGCGGTGCCGGCCTTCTCGTCGATCGCGAGCTCGATCGGCTTGAATTGCGTCGGCAGCCCGGTGGTGATCGTCGTGCTGAACACCTGGGTGATCAGCGAGCCCGGCTCGGTCTCCTTGCCCTGCGCAATCGCCTCGATCGCGGCGCGCTGCTCGGCGTCGGCGCGCTCGTCGATCACCACCATCGCGGTGCCCCCGCCGAGATGGATCGGGCCGGGCCAGCTGAACAGGCCCCCCCAGCGCAGTCCATCCAGCCGCACCTTGCCGAAGTGGCCGCGGTCGATCTGGAAGAACACCAGCGCCCGGCAGTTGCCGTGCGTGGGCAGCGCATTGAACTGGCACGGACAGCCGACTGCGCAGTTGCAGTTCGAGATCTGGATGCCCTGCATGCGCCAATCTACCAATGCCATCGCGACCTCCTCCTTCCGGGCGGCGTGCGGTGATTCTAACGGCCCGCGCGCGCCGCGCGCGGGCCGATCACCCGAGTGCCGCGACGCGCGCCATCGCGCGCAGCTCGCGCGGGATGTCGGGCCCGGCGGGCGCGTAGGCGAACTCGGTCGCGCCCGCCGCCGCGAGGGCCGACCAGCGCGCGCGCAGATCCTCGAGCGTGCCGGTGAACGTCATCGCGCCGACCGACGGGTCGAGCAGCGCGCGCTCGCGCGGCGGCACCGCGACGCAGTGCCCTTCGTGGATCGCGAGGTGGCGGCGGTCGGCCGCGACCGCCTCGATCGCCGCGCGCCACGCGCGCCCGCCCGGCAGCTGGTCGACCGCGGCCCCGGCGCTCTCGTAGGTAGCGTGGTAGACGAGCGCGATCGCGGGCGCGAGCGCGTCGAACACGCGGGGCGACGCGAGCGCCTCGCCCGGGTCGAGCAGCGTGCCCGAGCGCGCGACCGCGCACCACGCGAATCCCGCCGGCGGATCCGCGAGCGCGAGCACGCCGTCGCCGTGCGCGCGAGCCACCTCGAGCCCGCGCGGGCCGTTCGCGGCGATCAGGATCGGGGTCCGGATCGGCCGCTCCGGCGCGAACGCGTCCGGGTGGAGCAGGCGCAGTGGTGCGCCATCGACCACGGGCTCCTCTCCGCGCAGGAGCGCGCGCAGCGCGCTCGTGTACTCCGCAACCGTGCGCCATGCGAGCGGCGGCTTGCCGAGCAGGCGCCGCCCGGTGAAGCCGGTGCCGATCGCGACCGCGGCCCGCCCGGGCGCGGCGAGCTCGAGCGTCGCGATCGCAGCGGCCTGCGCGGCCACGTGGCGCAGGTTCGGCACGAGCACGCCGGGTCCGAGGCCGATCCGGTCCGTGACCACCGCTATCTGCGCGAGCGTCATCCACACGTCCGGGTAGAGCAGCGGCGAGTCGTAGAGCCACACCCTCGCATAACCGAGCTGCTCCGCGAGCCGGGCGTACTCGGCGGCGCGGGGCCCGGGCGGAAACGAGCACGACAGCTGCATCGCGATCAGGCCTCCGCCAACGCGAAGCTCCGGCGGAGTTCGTGCTTCTGCACCTTGCCGCTCGCATTGCGCGGCAGCGCGTCGACGATCTCGAGCCGCTCGGGGAGCTTCTGGCGCGCGAGCCCGGCCGCGGCGCAGTGGCGCACGATCTCGGCGAGGTCGAGCGCGGCGCCGCGCGCGGGAACCACCACCGCGCAGCAGCGCTCGCCCGTGCGCGGGTCCGGCAGCCCGATCACCGCGGCGTCGGCGATCTTCGGGTGCGCGTAGAGCAGGTCCTCGATCTCCTTCGCGGAGATGTTCTCGCCGTTGCGGATGATGATCTCCTTCTGCCGGCCCGTCACGCGCAGGAAGCCGCGCTCGTCGAGCGATCCCAGATCGCCGGTGCGGAAGAAGCCGTCGGCGTCGAACGCGTCGGCGTCGAGCGCCGCGTCGAGATAGCCGCGGAAGATCTGCGGGCCGCGCACGCGGATCTCGCCCTGCTCGCCGCGCGCGCAGTCGCGGCCGTCGGCGCCCGCGATGCGCAGCTCGGCGCCGCCCGCAGCGCGCCCCTCGCTGTGCGCGAGCGCGTCGTCCGGGTCGTGCGGAGACGACAACACCACGAACGGCGCCTCGGTGAGCCCGTACACCGACACCACGCCCGCGCCGCCGAGCTCGGCCTTCACCTCGCCGTGCAGAAGCGGCGGCTTCGGCGCCGCTCCGCCCATCGCCGCGCGCAGGCGCGCGAACACGCGCTCGCCGGGGTGGCGGCGTTGATAGGCGAGGTAGCGCATCACGAGCGGGGTTCCGCCCGCCGCGAGCGTCACTCCGTGCGCGCCGAGGAACGGCGGCGTCTTCTCCTCGTCGTACTGCTCGACGAGAATTGCGCCGGCGCCGCACAGGAGCTGCACCACGAGCATGCCGATCCCGCCGATGTGCGTGAACGGGAACACGATCGGGTAGCGGTCGCCGGGCCCGAGCTCGAACCGCTCGACGACCCCGCGCGAGCCGGCCGCGAGCGTCTCGTCGGTGTGCAGCGCGCCCTTCGGGTCCGCGGTGGTGCCCGAGGTGTAGAAGATCCAGCGGATCGGCTCGCCGCGCGGCGGCGCGAAGGGCGCGAGCGCCGCGGGGTCGGCCTCGGGCAGCGCGCGGTCGCACACGAGCAGCTGGCAATGCGCACCCCGGTCCTCGCGCGCGATGTCCGCGAGCACGCCCTGCGCCAGCGCGGCGTGATCGGTGCCGCGGAACACGCCCGGGACCACCATCAGCCCGGGCCGCGCCTGACGCGCGATGAAGCCGATCTCGCGCTCGCGGTAGATGGGCAGCAGCGGATTCTGCACCGCGCCGAGCCGCGCGAGCGCGGCCACGAGCACGAGCGACTCGATCCAGGTGGGCAGCTGCCACGAGACGCGCACGTCGGGCCCGACGCCGCGCGCGGCGAGCGCCGCCGCGACGCGCTCCGCGCGCGCACACAGCTCGCCGAACGAGAGCTCGTCGCCGCGCTCGTCGACCGCGCACAGCGCATCTGGCGCGGCGCGCGCGCGCGCCGCGACGAGCGGCCAGAATCCGCGCGCATCGATCATCGCGGCCGCGCGGCTCCGCGCGGGCTCAGCGCCCAGACGAACGAGCATCCGAGCGCGATCGCGATCGTGCACGCGATGCGCATCCACGCGCCGCTCGCCGCCGAGAGCTCCGCAAGCACCTGATGCGCGCGCTCGATGCCGAACCACGGCGTCGCGAGGCCCGCGACGAGGATCAGCGCGCCGAACACGCGCAGCAGGTTGGGTGCGCGCGAAGTCGCCGCCGCCGTGAGGAGCAACCCCCCGAATACGACGCGGATCCCGGCCGCCGCGAACAGGCCGTGCGGCGTCAGGAAGTAGTCCCGGGAGAAACCGATCACGATGTCCGGCCAGAACACGCCGACGAAACCCACCGCGGCGAGCAGTGCGCTCATCACGGTCGCGAGCATCTGCATGACGCACCTCCCTGCGGCCGGGTGATCCGGCCGATCGCCGCGCACAGCTTAGGCGACCCGCGGCGCCCCTCGACCGCTACTTTCCGACCCGCATGGCCATGTACCTCCACCGCGTGGGCGCGCAGTCCGAGCCCGCGCGGCGCACCTGGCAGCCGCGCGACTGCGCCCTCTACGCGCTCGCGGTCGGCGCCGGGTTCGAGGCGCCCGAGTTCGTGCGCGAGAGCCCCGCGCAGCGCGTCTACCCGGCGTTCGTGCTCTCGGGCGTTATGGCGGCCGAGGCGGAGTCGTGGCCCGATCCCGGCTTCGCGACCGGCGACTACGCGCCGCACGAGATCGTGCAGGGCGAGCAGGCGCTCGTGGTGCACGCGCCGATCGGGCCCCGCGGCGACGTCGCCTCCCGCACGCGCGTCGCCGGGATCTACGACAAGGGCTCGGGCGCGCTCGTGGTGCTCGAGGTGAGCGCGGCCGACCGCGCCACCGGCGCAGCCGTCTTCACCGCCACGACGAGCCTGTTCGTGAAGGGCCACGGCGGCTTCGGTGGCCAGCGCGGCCCGCGCGCCGATTCGCCGGCCCCGCCCGCGCGCACCCCCGATCTGAGCGCCACCTGGGCGACGCCCGCGACCCAGACGCTGCTCTGGCGCCACGCGGGCAACGACCCGAACGCGATCCACGTCGACCCGGAGATCGCCGCGCGCGCGGGCTTCCGCGCGCCGATCCTCTCGGGCCTGAACACGCTCGGCTTCGGCTGCCGCGCGCTCGTGCACGCGGCAGCGGGCGGCGAGCCGGCCCAGCTGCGCTCGCTCGCCGGGCGGTTCGCGAGTCCGGGCTACAACGGCGACGCCCTCACCGCCGAGATCTGGACTGGCGACGACCTCGGCCGCGACGCGCGCGGCGACCGCTATGTGCTGTTTCGCGTGGTCGATCAGGACGGCGCGGTCTTGATCGACCGCGGCATGGCGACCCTCTCGGGCTAGGCTGGATTCCCTCCCTACACGCTGCGCACCGCCACGTCGCCGTCGAAGCCATGCACCTCCACGCGCCCCCCGGCAGTTGCGACGTCCACCGAGTAGCGCGCGGGCACGCATACCTCGATCTGCACCTGGCTCCACACCCAGAGCGGCAGCCACTGGAGCTGTGGCGCGCTGCGCGCCTCCACGTAGACGTCATTGCCAGAGCGTTCGATCTCGATCGCGGGCGCGGGCAGCACCCCCCAGCCGCGCAGCGCGACCTCGACCGAGTCGCCGCGGCCGGCGCTCACGGATACCCTGCCGGCCCACGCGTCGATCACGAGCCGCCCCCGCTCCGAAACTGCCGTCGTCTGCGCCATTTCGATCGCCCCCAGCCGAATTTCGAACCCTCTGACGGCGCCGCGCGCCGGATGGTTTAAACCTTCTGCGAGTGACCGGACGTCGTAGCGTCGTCCGGGAGGCACCCGGGCCAGCGAGAAAGGGCCTTGAGCGACCCTTCCACTCACGGGCGCAGCGCTGCGCAGCCGCAGATCGATCGCTCAGGGAGCGGCGAAGGCGACCTCGTGCGCCGCGCCGCGCGAGGCGAAGTCGAGGCCTACGAGATGCTCTACCGCCAGAACGTCGGACGCGTTCACGCGCTGTGCCTGCGCATGGCGCGCGACCGCAGCGAAGCCGAGGAGCTGACCCAGGAGACCTTCGTGCGCGTCTGGGAGCGGCTCGGATCGTTCCGCGGCGACAGCGCGTTCTCGACCTGGCTGCACCGTGTGACCGTGAACGTGGTGATCGCCGAGCTGCGCCGCCGCGGCCGCTGGCGCGAGCGGCTCGCCGCGCGCGAAGACGACGAGGTCGGCGCCGCGAAGCCGGGGTTCTCCGAAGGCGGCGATCTCGACCTCGAGCGCGCGATCGCGGGGCTCTCGCCACAGGCCCGCCTCGTGTTCCTGCTCCACGACGTCGAGGGATACAAACACGGCGAGATCGCGGAGCTGACCGGGCTCGCAGTGGGCACCTCCAAGGCGCACCTGCACCGCGCGCGACTCCTGTTGCGAGAGGGGCTCTCCCGATGAAGAACATCCTGCGCTGGCGGCGCGCGAAGCCGCCCTCCGCGGAGGAGCAGGCCGCCGTCGACGCGCTGGTCGCGCGCGCGCGCGCGCTGCCGCGCGAGGCCGAGCCCGCGCGCGATCTGTGGGCGGGGATCCGCAACCGGATCGAGTTCCCGCGCGCGGAGGCGCCGCGCGCGCGGGCATGGCGCGCGCGCGTGCAGGTGCCGGTGTGGGGCGCGGCCGCCGCCGCAGTGCTCCTGCTCGTGGCGTCGATCGGCACCGGCCTCTGGCTCGGCCGGACGCCCTCGCTCGACGATCCCGCCGCGGTGCGCGCGCTCGCCGACTCGCTGCGCGATCGCGACGGCATGGCGCAGATGCGCCAGGACCTGCTCGCGCTGCTCGACGAGCGGCGCGCGCAGCTGCCGCCGGAGGTCGTCGCGGCGGTCGAGAAGAATCTCGGCCAGATCGATCGCGCGATCGCGGAGATCCACCTCGCATTCCGCGAGCACCCCGACAACGCGGCGCTGAAGTTCCTGCTCGCCGAGGCCTATCGCCGCGAGGCGGACATGCTGGAGCAGCTCGAGTGGTGGACGAACACGCGCGAACCGGAGGCGCACTCATGACCCGTGCTGCGAGAGCCGCCGCGGCGGCGCTGTTCGCCTGTGCGCTCGCGGCGGGGACCGCACGCGCGGGCGAAGCCGACGCCGATCTGCTCGAGCGGGTCTTCGAGGTGGCGCCCGACGTGCGCGTGGAGATCGAGATCGTCACAGGCGAGATCGAGCTGCGCGCCACCTCCGCAAACGAGCTGCGCGTGCGCGCGAAGGGTCCGATCGAGGTGAAGGGCTCACACCGGCGGGTGTCGGTGCGCGCGGCGTCGGCGGGCTGGATGCCGTGGTCGCAGCCGGCGGACGTCGACGTCGAGATCGAGCTGCCGCGCAAGAGCCGGATCGCCGCGCGTGCGATCAACGGCGGCATCAAGGCCGACGGCGTGGAAGGCGAGCTCGACCTCCACGCGGCGAACGGCGCGATCGAGGTGAAGGGGGCGCCGGAGGAGACCTATCTCGAGACGATGAACGCCCCGATCCGGTTCCAGGGCCGGGGCAGCGGCGTGGTGGCCAAGACGCTGAACGGCGCGATCGAGCTCGAGGGCGTCTCCGGCGAGGTGCAGGCCTCGACGGTGAGCGGACGGATCAAGGTGGAGGGCGAGGCGATCGAGCGCGCGGAACTGCGCACGATGGCCGGCGAGATCGAGCTCGACTCCTCGCTCGCGAAGAGCGCGCGCGTCAGCGCGAAGAGCTTCAGCGGTCCGGTCGTGCTGCGCCTGCCGAAGAGCACTTCGGCGCGCTTCGACGTCCAGAGCTGGAGCGGCGGCCTCGAATCGGACTTCGCCTCGCGGCTCGGCGGCGACGACGACCACGGCCACGACCGGTCCTGGGGTCACGGTCCCTGGGGCCACGGCGCGGGCCGGCCGCTCTCGTTCGTGGTCGGCGAGGGCGACGCGCGGATCTCGATCGAGAGCTTCAGCGGCGGGGTGAAGATCGAGGAGAGCGGCGGTTAGACGCACTTACGGAGACTTTGTTAGTCGAACGAATCGCTTCTCTCCGGGTCCCGGGCCCAATCCTCTGATACCGTCGCGCGATGCTATTCGAAATCGCGCAGATCGTGTTGCTGGCCCTCGCGCTGCTCTGGCCCGCGAGCGGCGCCGCGGCGCCGGACCCCGCG
>DATFWW010000083.1:0-6161 GCA_035258825.1 Myxococcota bacterium | reverse complement strand
CGACCTCCTGGGCCGCCTCCACGTCGATCTTCTGCTCGTCCTCGGCGGTCATCAGCACCACCTCCCGGCGCCCGGTGGCCGGGTTGACCGAGGACGCGCAGCCGAGGGCGAGCGCGAGGGCGACCGCGCGTACGCGCGCGAGGGGAATCGAGGGCATCGCCCCCGAGATTAGCCAGCTAGCGGCGCGCGCGGGTCCTGCCCAGCACCGCGACCCCCGCGGCGCCGGCGCCCAGCAGCAGCAGGAGGGCGGGCTCGGGCGCGAAGTTGATCGTGAGGCGGGTGATCTGGCCGCTCGGGCTGTTGTTTCCCTTGCAGCCCGCGCACGTGGTCTGGATGCCGCTCACGAGCTGGAGCGTGCCGCCCATGCCCATCGACGTGACGTTCAGCGTCGTGCCGGTCATCCCGAGCGGTCCGTGCACGGTGCCCATCTCGGTGAAGGCGCCCGTCATGCCCGCCTTCGTGCGGTAGTTCACCGCCGTGGTATTCACGGTCCACGGGTTGCCCATCACCGTGACCATGGTGGGGCCGCTCATCGCCGTGCCCATGATCGTGCCTCCCACGCCGGGGCCGATCGCGACGCCCATGTTGGTCTGGGTGAGCTTCACCGCGACCGAGCCCGGACAGCCGGAGAGGTTGCAGAGGCGGATCGTGCCGGCCGCCGGCAGCGTGCTGCGCGTGAGCGTCATGCTCTTCGCCGCCGCAAGGATGGGCGCGAACACGCCCGGGATGCCATGGGGACCCGCAAGGGCCGGGTTGATCCGCACGCCCTGGAAGCGGATCTCGTCGATGCCGACGCCGGGCGTGGTGGCGTTGACGGTCCGCGTGATCTTCGCGAACGGCCGAGTGAGGTGGAGCGTGTTGAGCGGTCCGCTGCTGCCGCTCCCCGACCCGTTGGCGATCGCGACCCCGGTGCCCGACGCGGTCACCTCCTTGATCACGCCGTTGTGCGAGAACTTGATCGCGTGCTCGCCCGAGAACAGCAGCTTGTCGGCGTGCGCCGCGCCCGCGAGCGCCAACGCGAGTGCGAACGCCGGGAGCGCGGCCAACTGCGGGATCGTGCGCATCGGCGGGAAATTCTCCTGGCGGCGGCAGTCCGCTGCCAGTGTGCCCGTGGAACCTCCCGAAATCAATCGAATATCGGAGGCTCCGGGGGGAGACGGGGCGGCTTCGCCGGGGCCGGTTAGCCTTGCCGACCTCGCGGCTCGACGAAGGAGGCTCCACGTCATGGCGATCTACGAACCGATCGAACCCCGCGGTCTGCGCCGCCGCTACCGCCTGCGCTCCCCCGTCGATCTCGAGCCGATCGGCGAGCTCGAATGCATGACCGCGAGCGACGTGGCGCAGGCAGCCGAGCGCGCGCGCAAGGCGCAGCCGGCCTGGGCGGCCGTGCCGATCGCCGAGCGCGCGGCGCTGTTGCGCCGCGTGCTCGCGCGCGTGCTGGAGGGACACGAGCGGATCACGAGCACGGTGATCCGCGAGACCGGCAAGACGGAAACGGAGGCGTTCGCGATGGAGGTGTTCGCGAGCTGTGACGCGCTCAACTACTACGCCAAGAACGCCGCGCGCTTCCTCCGACCCGAGAAGCGGCGCATCCACGGCATGTTCGGCCTCGTCAAGCAGCTGCGCTGCGTGTACAAGCCGCTCGGTGTAGTGGGCATCATCGTGCCCTGGAATGGCCCGTTCGTGCTCGCGATGAACCAGGCCGCGCAGGCGATCGTGGCCGGCAACGCGGTGCTGCTCAAGGGGTCCGAGGTCACGCCGTACTCGAGCGCGCTGGTCGGTGAATTCTTCGCCGAAGCGGGGCTGCCCGAGGGTGTGCTCGAGATCCTGACAGGCGACGGACAGACCGGCGCCGACCTCGTGAATGCGGGCGTGAACAAGATCTCGTTCACGGGGAGCGTTGCCACGGGCCGCAAGGTGGCCGAGGCGTGCGGGCGCCAGCTGATCCCTGTCACGCTCGAGCTCGGCGGCAAGGACGCGATGATCGTGTGCGCCGACGCCGACCTCGACCGCGCGGCTGCTGGTGCGCTGATCGGCTCGTGCATGAACACGGGCCAGTACTGCTGCGGCACCGAGCGCATCTACGCGGTGGCGGAGATCTACGACGCGTTCGTCGAGAAGGTGGTCGCGGGTGCGCGTGCTCTGCGTCAGAGTGATCGCGGCGAGTCGGACGTCGGCGCGATCTTCTGGGATCGCCAGCTCGCGATCATCGACGCGCACGTGCAGGACGCGGTGGCGAAGGGCGCGCGCGTGCGCGTCGGTGGCCGCCGGAACCCCAACCTCGAGGGGCTCTACTACGAGCCCACGGTGCTCACCGACGTGCACCACGGCATGGACGTGATGAGCCAGGAGACGTTCGGCCCGATCATCTCGATCATGCGCGCCTCGGACGAGGAGGACGCGATTCGACTGGCCAACGACTCCCGCTACGGCCTGAACGGCAACGTCTGGACGCGGGACAAGGAGAAGGGGTTCCGGATCGCCGAGCGCATGGAGACGGGCGGCGTCTGCATCAACGACATGGCGCTCACCTACGGCGTGCCCGAGGCGCCGTTCGGCGGCGTGAAGGAGTCGGGCGTCGGACAGGTGAACGGGCAGGCGGGGGTGCGCGGCTACTGTCACGTGCACCCGATGCTCGTCGACCGCTTCGGCGGCAAGAAGGTGCAGGGCGGCTACCCCTATTCGCTGAAGGAGCTCGAGGGGATGAAGAAGTTCGCGAGCTTTCTGTTCGGAACCCCGCTCGGGCGCTGGCTCGGCTGACGATTGGCGCTCTGGGTTCCCGAGGCGCCCGCGGCGCTCGCGCTCGAGATTGCGCACCGGTGGGACGGCGAGCCGTTGCCGGGTCTGGGCGCGTTCGTCCGGCTCTCGGCGGTGGAGGACGGCCTCTGGGTCGAAGCCGGCACCGCGCACCGGCGCGCGCCGCGCATCCCCGACGCGCCGCGCGGCGCGCGCGTGGAGGGGCTCTGGGAGTTCGACGTCGTGGAGTGCTTCGTGGCCGCTGCGGACGGTCGCTATTTCGAGCTCGAGCTCGGCGCGGGCGGCCACTACCTCGCGCTCGCGTTCGACGCACCGCGCCGGCGCGCGACCGATTTCGCGCGCGACGTGCTCGCGGTGGAGTCGCAGAGCCACGCGGACGGCTGGCGCGCGCGCTGCCTCGTTCCGCGCGCGTGGCTGCCCGAGCCGGTCGCGCGCGCGAACGCCTTCGCGATCGCGGACGGCGAGTTCGCGGTCCACGCGCCGGTCGGCGGCGAGCGGCCCGATTTCCACCGGCCGCACGCGTTTCCCGAGCTGCGCGTGCCGAGCTGGGAAGGCCGTTAACCGCGCACGCGGATCCGCACGCGCGGCGCGGTCTCGTCGCGCTCGTGCCGCGCGGCGATCAGGTCGTAGGCGAGCGGCTCCACGGCGAAGTCGTCGCGCGCCTCGTCGAAGTACGCGAGCGAGCGGACCGGGAGCGGGATGTGCGCCGTGCGCGTCGCGCCCGCCGGCACCGCGACCCGCGCGAAACCGCGCAGCTCGCGCGGCGCGCGCTCGATTGCCGAGCCGATCGGCTCGGCGTAGAGCTGCACCACCTCCTCGGCGTCGCGCCGGCCCGTGTTCTGCACGGCCACGGTCACGGCGATCCGGTCGTGCGGCTCGACCTCGTCGCGATCCACCGTCACCGACAGATAGGTGAACTCCGCGTAGGAGAGACCGAAGCCGAACGGAAATGCGGGCGTCGCCCCGTCGCGGTCGAGCTTGCGGTAGCCGTGCCAGAGGTCATAGGTGATCTGTGCCGCGTCGCGGTCGAAATGCGGCAGGTGGCGGGCGTCGGTGGGCGTCGCGAACGGCATCTTTCCGCTCGGCGACACCTTCCCGAATAGCACGTCGGCGAGCGCGTGCCCGCCCTCCATTCCGGGGTACCAGAGCATCAGGATCGAGGGCACGGCGCCGCGCCACGACTCCATGATCACGGCGCTGCCCGCCATCACGCACACGATCGTGCGCTCGTTCGCCGACGCGACGGCGCGGATCAGCGCTTCGTCCGCGGCGGAGAGCGCGAGCGAGCTGCGGTCTCCGCCGACGCCGACTTCGAACCCGGCGCCGCCTGAACGCCGTCTTCCGCCGAGCTCGGCGAGCGCTGCGAAGACGCGCGGCCAGAGCGGGCGCATGAAGCGCGGCGCGAACAGCCACCGCAGCGGCCCCGGCACCGGGATCCCGTGCGCGAACGGGCCGAAATCGGGTGGCGTCAGGAACTCGCCCTCGTCGCGATAGGTGTAGCCGACGACGACGATTGCGGCGTCGCAGCGCGCCGCGAGCGCGCGCGCCGCGTCGAGCGACGCGCCCGCGTCGTACTGGATCTCGCCGCCCGCGCCGACCGCCGCGCGCAGACCCTCGAGCGGAGTCACCACGTGAACCGGACGCGTGTCGCTCGAGCCGCGATCGCCGAGGTTCGCGGTCGCGGCGAGGCGTCCGATCAGCGCGATCCGCTCGCCACCAGTGAGCGGCAGGACACCGCGCTCGTTCTGGAGCAGCACGATCGCCTTGCGCGCCGCCTCGCGCGCGAGGCCGCGGTGCGCCGCGCAGGCGAGCACCGAGCGCGGCATGTCGCGGGGCGCCCCGAGACGGCGCTGCTGCGTGAGGATCCGGCGCGCGGCGTCCTCGATGCGCGCGATCGGCACCTGGCCGGACGCGACGAGGTGCGCGAGCCCGGTGTGGAAGTGCATCTGGAACGGCATCTCGAGGTCCTGGCCCGCCAGGATCGCGGCGCTGCCGTCGCGGATCCCCATCACGAAGTCGGTGACGACGAAGCCCGTGAATCCCCAACGCCGCTTGAGGATGTCGGTGAGCAGCGCGTGGTTCTGTCCGCACCATTCGCCGTTCACGCCGTTGTAGGCGCTCATCACGCACGCGACGCCCGCGTCGACGACCTGCTTGAAGTGGGGCAGGTAGAGCTCGTGGAGCGCGCGCGGCGCGATCCGGACATCGACGGAGAAGCGCGCGTTCTCCATCGAGTTGAGCGCGAAGTGCTTCACGCATGCCATCGCGTGCCGCTGCACGCCGCGACACAGCGCCGCGCCCATCGCGCCGAGCAGCACGGGATCCTCGCCGTAGGTCTCCTGGGCGCGCCCCCAGGCCGGATGGCGCAGCAGATTGATGCAGACGCCACCGTAGAGATTGGCGCCGAGCGCGCGGAGCTCCTGCCCGATCGCATCGCCGATCTGCGCTTCGAGCTCGATGTCCCAGGTCGCGCCGCGCGCCATCGTCACGGGAAAGGTCGTCGCGCCGCCCTCGAGCACCACTCCGCGCGGGCCGTCTGAGAAGCGCACGCCGTGGATGCCGAGGCGCGGGATCACACCCGCGTTCCAGGGATGGCGGTGGTAGCCGCCGCTCATCATCTCGCGGCTGCCGCTCCAGAACGGCCAGTCACCGTCGAGCATCGCGAGCTTCTCATCGAGTGTGAGCTCGCCTATCAGCTTCTCGACCTGCGGGTCGACGCCCGCCGCCGCCATCACGGTGCTCCCTTCGCAAGGGAGCTGAATACCGCGCGCATCTCGCCCTCGGTCTCCAGCATCCGCTCGGCGAGCCGCAGCTGCGCGCGCGCGCGGTCGAGGTTGTGGCCGGCGCGCGCGATCCGGAAATAGCGGTCGCCCACGAGGTGGTCGGTGAGGAAACGCACGCCGTTCTCGAGTGCCATCAGCGGACCCGCGAGCGCGAGCGCGCGGATCTCCGCCGCCGTGAGCAGCCCGCGCGCGCCCGCGACGAAGCCCGAGGCGAGCGCGCGGAACAGCGCGGGGTCGACGTGCACGCGGTCGAGCTCGCGCTCGTCCTCGGCGGCCGGACAGGCGCCCGTGCGCGCGAGCTCGCCGAAGTCGAATACCACGGTTCCCGGCATCACCGTGTCGAGATCGACGACGCAGAGCGCCTCGCCGGACCCATCGTCGAGCAGCAGGTTGTTGAGCTTGCAGTCGTTGTGGACGACGCGACTGGGCAGGGCACCCGGCGCGAGCTCGGGGGCGGAGAGAATCCGGTCGGCCGCGCGTTCTACGGCTTCGAGCTCGGCGGAGACCTTGCGCGCGTGGCCGATGGCGTCGACGCGCACGGCCTCGTCGAGCGCGGCGCGTCGTCCCGCGAGGTCGTGGAACCGGGGAATCGTCTCCTGGAGCCGGTCCGGTGAGAGGGCC
>DATFWW010000082.1:0-9113 GCA_035258825.1 Myxococcota bacterium | reverse complement strand
GTGATCGATACCGCGACGCACGCCACCCTCCAGACCAACGCGCTCTACAACCCCGAGCCGGCCTCGATCGTTCAGGGACGGCCCTTCCTCTACGACGCCGTCCTCACCTCGGGCAACGGCGAGGCGTCGTGCTCGAGCTGCCACGTGTTCGGCGACTTCGATTCCCTGGGCTGGGATCTCGGCAATCCGGACGGCGTGGTGACGACCAATCCCCAGCCGCAGCAGGGCAACGGCGCGCAGACCCTGTTCCATCCGATGAAGGGGCCGATGCTCACGCAGACGCTGCGCGGGATCGCCACGCACGGCGCGCTGCACTCGCGCGGCGATCGCTCGAATGGCTTCTTCGGCATCGACTCCTGTGCGCCGAACCCGAACGGATCGCCCTGCGACGAGGACCTCTCGTTCCGCAACTTCATCGTCGCGTTTCCGGGGCTCGTCGGCCGCGACGGGATGATCTCCGCGTCCGACATGCAGAAGTTCGCCGACTTTGTGCTCCAGATCCGGATGCCGCCGAGCCCCGTGCGACCACTCAACAACGAGCTCCAGGGCAGCCCGCAGATCGGCTTCAACCTGTGGGACGACCAGACGGTCCAGGCGGACGTGACGAACAACACCGTCACGCGGCAGTGCCAAGACTGTCACGCGATCGACCCGGCGAAGGGCTTCTTCGGTTCCAACTCCCTCAAATCGAAGACGGCCGAGGGTGTCCAGAACTTCAAGATCCCGCAGCTGCGCAACATGTACGCGAAGGTCGGCATGTTCGGCCCCACCACGGGCGTCGCCACGAACTTCGGCGATCAGATCCGCGGATGGGGCTTCCAGCACGACGGGTCGATCGACACGATGAAGATCTTCCTCGACTCGCCGGGCAACCCGGGCTTCTTCGCGCTGACCAATCAGCAGAAGCTCGATCTCGAGACGTTCATGCTCGCGTTCCCGAGCGACCTGGCGCCGATCGTGGGCCAGCAGATCACGCTCACGGCGAGCAACGGCGCGGCGGTCGGACCGCGCATCGACCTGTTGATCCAGCGCGCGGGCGCCGCATTCACGTCGCTCGTGCTCGGCGGTGCGGTCACCGAGTGCGATCTGATCGTGAAGGGAAGCGTCGGCGGTGTCGCGCGCGGATGGGTGCGGCTCTCGTCGGGTCAGTTCCGGGACGACCACGGCAATACGATCGACGATGCCTCGCTGCGAGCGCTGGCGTCCACCGAGGGGCCGCTGACCTACACCTGCGCGCCGCCGGGCTCCGGCACGCGCATGGGCATCGACCGCGACGCGGACGGGGCGTTCGACGGCGTGGACAACTGCCCGGACACACCGAATGCCGATCAGCTGGATACGGACGGCGATGGCTTCGGAAACGCCTGCGACGCGGACGACGACGGCGACGGTCTGCTCGACGTGGTCGAGACCAACACGGGAACCTACGTCGACCCGAACAACACCGGCACGAACCCGCTCGTCGCCGACACCGACGGCGACGGCTATTCCGACGGCGTGGAGGTCGCAAACGGCAGCGATCCGACCAATCCGGCCTCGATCCCCGAGGCGCCGGCGATCCCCGCGCTGCCGCTGCCCGGGCTCGCGCTGCTGGCGGCTGCGATGTGCGGCGTGGCGCGCAAGTCGTGGCCGCGCGCCGAGGCGCGAACCCGCTAGTCCTTCAGCCTAGAGGAGCTTCGAGCACGCGCTCGGGAGGGCGCCCGACCACGGCGCGCGCGCCGCATACGAGGATCGGCCGCTCGATCAGGATCGGGTGCTCGGCCATCGCGTCGAGGATCGCCGCCTCGCTGGAGCTCGCGTCGAGGCCGGCGTCCGCGAACACGGCCTCGCCCTTGCGCACCCACTCCACGGCAGGTCGCCCCAGCCGCTCGCGCAGCGATGAGAGCTCCGAGCGCGTGAGCGGATCGTCCAGATAGAGGCGTTCGGTGAAGTCGACACCGCGCTCGGTGAGGAGCGCGCGGGCAGCGCGGCTCTTGGAGCAACGCGGGTTGTGCAATAACACGAGGGTGCCGTCGGTTGTCAGCAAACCCTCCCCCTGCGCTCGGCGCGCGTCCGGGAGGGTGTGCAGCCGCTCCAGCGCCGGTGTGCGCGCGTGAAGCGGCCCGGGTCGCGATAGCCGAGCGCACGGGCCACCTGTTGGATGTCGAGGTCGGGGTTCCCGAGCAGCTGCTGCGCCTCGCGGAAGTGCGCCGCGTCGAGCAGCGCGCGGAAGGTCGCCCCGCGCTCCTGGAGCTTGCGCTTGAGCGTGCGCGATGAAATCGCCAGGCGCTCCGCGACGCGCTCGAGGTCCGCATAACCTTCCGGCCCCGGTGCGAGCTGCGCGCGCACGCGCTCGATCCAGTCGTCGCGGCCGGGGTCCGAAAGAGCCCGCTCGCTCTCGGGCGCGCCGGGCCCCGCGAGCGCGGCTCCGCTGCCCGCGAGCACTTTGTCGCTGGACTGGCCCAAAATGTCGGTCATCATTCTCCGCCTGGCGTCCGGGCAAAAGCAACGAAGAAGTCCGGCCGAAACCCCTCGAGTGGGCGCGGTCGGACGGCCGATGAGGGTGGGGGGCTGCAACCGCGGGCCCCGGCGAGGGCACCCAGGTAGGGATGGGATTCCGATCGCGCGCACTCCTCTGGCTCCCGCTGTTGCTGCTCGCGAGCGGCTGTGGCCAGACCTTCGTGCTGACGCTCCCCGACGTGCCGGCATTGGCGAGCGAAATACCGGAGCTGTGGCGCGACAAGCCGCCGCCACCCCCGCCGCCCGCGGCCAGCGACCCCGCGCCGACCGCGCCGCCGACGCTCGGCGAGTGCCCGTTCATGACGGTGATGATCGACTACTCGCGCGAGGGCAACGCCGAGGTGGGCGCGCGCGTCGCGAATGCGATGACCGAGGAGTTCAAGGCGCTCGGCACACACGTGACGCGCTCGAGCGGGGAGGCCTACTGGTCGCTGATGATCCTCGCCTCCGAGAACTCGCGGAGGGACGGCTTCGTGTTCAGCGCGATGTTCTCCGCGCGCAACATGAACGAGAGCTACGACCCGGGCGTGACCGTGTTCCAGCGCAACGGCTCGAGGGGGAACCCGGGGGGCCACGCCCAGAAGATCCCCACTTTGTACAACGGGCTCGTGTACGGGCCCTACGCCGTGCTCGAGGACCAGGCGCGCAGCTACGTGCGCCAGGCCTACACGGCCGTGTATCCGTTCGCCCAGCGACTGTGCGCGTACGACGCCGCCGACCGCAAGCGCGAGCAGTCGATCGACGATCAGCTGCCCGCGGGCCCCGCGCCGCTCTAGTCGGCGCGTCGCCCGCCAGCTCGCGCGCGGCGACGAGCGTCTCGAGGCGGGTCGAGAAATCTGGATTATCGTGGCCGCGTGCGGATGCCCTGGGCAAGGCGGTTCGTTGCACCGGTGGAGCGTCCGAGAGTTGGCATCCTGACTCCGTACGAGCTGCGCCGCGGGCTTTCCACGCTCGCGCGAAACATCGAGTGGGCGCTGAACGGGCGCGCCCAGGTCTTCCCCGTGCGCAAGCTGGGCCGCGTCGACGAGGAGTTCGAGCGCGTGCGCGCGCACCGCGCCGACCGCGAGCTCGTTCATGGGAACGTCGTCCCGCGCGGAACGCGACTCGTGCGCTGGCTCGCCGGGCTCGACGTCTGGATCGGCGTAGAGCGCGCGTCGCCGCGCGTGTGTGCGCACTGCCGCGCCGCGGGCGTGCGCACGATCATCGTGGCGCTGCCGGACTGGCTGCCGGCCGATCCGGCCGTGCGCGTTCGCGAGCTCGCGCAGGCCGACGTCTGTGCGGTGTACGGCGAAGCCACGGCGCGCGTGCTCACGAGAGAGGGGCTCGGCAACGTCACCGCGCTGCCGATCGCGCTGTCCGACCCGCTCGGTGTGGCGCGGCCGACCGGCGCCGACATCGTGGTCTACTTCAACGTCGGCACGGGCGGGCCGGTCGATCGGCGCCAGGTGCCGCTCGTGCTCGACGTGTTTCGCGCGCTGCTGCCGCGCTGCCCCTCGCTGCGCCTGCTCGTGAAGGTCCACCCCGACGCGCACCGCTCGCTTGAGAGCCGGATCGAGCCGTTCCACCCGCGCATGCGCGCGATCGATCGCGAGATCTCGAACGCGGAGATGCGCGCGCTGCTCGCGGAAGTGGACGTCACGCTGTTTCCGAGCCGCTTCGAGGGCGTCGGCTATCCCGTGCTCGAGAGCCTGCACGCGGGCGTGCCCGTGATCGCCACCGACGCGCCGCCCATGAACGAGATCGTCGTGCACGAGCGCAACGGGCTGCTCGTGCGCGCGCGCGACGCGGGGCAATACGGCGCGCAGACGATCCGCGACGTCGAGCCGGACGACCTTCGAGCGCAGATCGAGCGCTGTGCCACCGACCGCGCGCTGGTCGACCGCCTCAAGGCGGGCGCGACGGCCGGGCGCGCGGAGGCAGCCGAGTCGTTCCGGCGCGCGTGGCAGGAGGTCATCGGGCGGATCAGCGCCGCGTGATCCGGAGTTCCAGGATCTCCCGCAGCTGCTGCTCGTACAGCGCATCCGCGATGATCCCGTGGTGCAGCGGAGTGGGATGGTGGTCGCTCTCGGAGAGCACGAGTGCCGAACGCGCGTGGCCGGGCTCGGCGAGCCAGGCGGCGACCGGAGCGGCGAGATCGGCCATGGGCAGACCCAGCACCTTCGCGCGCCCGGACACGAGGTCGCGCAGCGCCGTGTCGCCGGGCTCATCGTAGAACGCGATCACCACGGGGATGCCGTGCTCGCGCGCGAGCGCCGCGATCCGGTCGAGCGCGCTCGCCACCGCGCCCACGCCGACCATGTGGCGCACCTCCGGCGGAAGCCGCTCGAGCTCGGCTTCGCCCACGCCGTCGATCACCTGGTCGCCGAGCGCGCGGCGCGCGTCGAGGAGCCCCTGCTGGAGGAATCGGTTGCGGAACCTGTTGGCGCGCAGCAGCCGCTTCGCGCGGATCTCGACGAAGTCGACGAGGTAGGAGCGATCGAGGCTCCAAGGGTCGAGCGGCGCGCGGATGAAGTTGGCGAGGCCCGCGTCGTTCTGGTCCGCGAGCAGGACCACCGCATCGGGGTGCAGCGCGAGCGCCTTCGCCGCAAACACCTCGGCCTCCTGGTGCGTGTTGTAGCCCGGCACGCCGAGATTGGTGACCGCGACGCGGCGGCCGGCGTGCTCGCGCGCGAAGCGGTCGGCGATCCGAGCGAGGAACGTGTCGCGCCAGGCGACGCCCCACCCGAACGTGTGCGAGTCGCCGATTCCGATCAGGCGCAGCTCGCCGTCGGGTTCGGCGCCGTCCTCGGGCACGCGCGCGCCGCGGTCGCCGATCGCGATCGGTGTGCCCTTGAACCGGCCGCGGATCCGCGGCGCGAGCTCGTAGATCAGCTCCGGGTCGGGCGAGAGCCGGATCAGGTCGATCAGGCGCAGTTCCGTCGTGGGGCTCGTGGTGCGCTCGTCGAGCATCACGTGGAAGAAGTCGAAGCCCGTGGCCCCCTCGATCGCGCGCAGTGCGATCTCGACGCAGAGCAGTGTCAGCGCGGTCGCGCCCAGCGCGAGCAGGATCCCGGCGCGCATTCAGTACGCCACCCGCACACGCGGCGCGAGCTCGCGCGCCAGCGCGGCCGCGATCGCCGCGTGCCCGGCCGGATCGAGGTGGCTGTCGAACGCGTAGTAGAGCTCGGCGGGCGTGGGCGCCGTGGCGAACCAGTCCGTGGCATCGAGCCAGAGTGCGCCGCGCCGCTCGGCGACCTCGCGCACCGCAGCGGCGGCCGGATTCGGCTCGCGCGCGCGCAGGAATACCGGATACGCAGGGATGTAGAGCACCGCGACGGGTACGTCCGCGCGCGCGGCCTCCTCGATCAGCTGGTCGAGCAGCTGCGCATTCCAGGCGATCCGCTCGCGCCACTCCTCGCGCTGGCCCGGGTCGTGAAACGAGAACGGGCCGTCCCACGGCCGGTTCGGCGAGAGGTCGATCGCATAGCGCGCGATTGCCTGCGCGCGCGTGAGGATCGGAGCATCGGGCTTTGCGCCCGGCTTCACGTACGGAGTGCGTGCGAGGCGCTTGCCGGAGAGGCGCCGCTGGAGCTGCCGGAAGCGGTGCTGGATCACGGTCGCATCCCACGCGTGGCGCAGCCACCGGCCTAGCGTGTCGAGCGGTCCGATCGCGCGCGGCAGCTCGCCCACGCGATCGCCGTAGGCGAGCTCGAAGCGGTCCATGAACTGGCGGTCGTCGTCCGGGTCGTTGTCGAACAGCTGCACGAGCAGCCAATCCGGCGAGAATCGCTCGCGCAGCCAGCGCGCCTGCGGCACGTACCAGAGCGGGCAGCCCCCGTTCTTCGCGCTGTCGATCACCTCGATGCCGGTCGCGCGCTCGAAGCGGCTCGCGAACGTGTCCGCGAACTCGACCCCCCAACCCGCCGCGAACGAGTCGCCGAGCAGGGCCACGCGCGGGACGCCGGGCGTGCGCGCCTCGCTGCGGTCGAGCCGGTCGCGGTATCCGAACCGGTTGATGTCGTAGCGAACGCGGAACTCGGGCTGGAGCAGGTCGGCCGAGAGGCCGGGCTCGTACGGCACGAGCAGCCCCCCGGATCCGATCTGGCGCTCGAGATAGACGTCGTCCACCACGCGCCGGGCGAGCGCCTCGCCCCCGACCAGCGCGCCGAGCACGGAGAGGAGCAGGGCGATCCAGCGCACGGCGGCGATGGAAGCAAACCGGGCGGATCTCCGCGCTCGCGATCTCGCCCGGAGCCCCCGCTGAGCCAAAATCGTTAGACCTAATATGTACTTAGCGGCGCAATCGCACGCGATCTACCTCGCCATCTGACGATCCGTCAGGTCACATCGCGGCGCTTCTCGCGGGAGAAATGCCGTGATCGGGAAAACCGCCACCCTGCTCGCGACATCCGCTGCACGGAGCCTTCGGCGCTGGCGAGCCTCGCGGCGGGGGGGCTGTCGCTGGCGGGCCTGCACCGCGCGCGGAATCGCCGAGCGGGATATCGTTAGGCGCGACGGGCGGCGATCGCGTCGGCGGCAGCGTCGGCATCGCGGTAGAACGCGTGTTCCAGCTCGGCGATCTCGCGGATCTGCCGCCCCGCCTGCGCGAACAGCGCGGGATCGCACGTGTCGCGCTCGCTCTGCTGCTCGAGGGGCATCGCGAGCGCGCGCCAGCGCTCCGCGATCGCGTCCATGCGCGGCGCGAGCGCATCGAGCGCCGGCAGCTGCCGCGCAGCCTCGCGCAGGAAGTCCGCGTACAGCGAGCGGAAGAAGCTCCCCGCGGCGCCCCGCTTCACGATGATCTGGTAGCCGAAGCGCGCGGCCCACGACCAGTCGGCCAGCGCACTCCAGCTCGGGAAGTCGGAGGCGAGGTGGCGCATGGCCGGGATTCCTCCCGGCATCCCGGGCGCCGGCGCGAGCATCTCGCGGGCCGCGTGCCGCAGCGCCGATGCGACCGCCTGCTCGAACGGCCGCTCGAGCCGCGCGCCCGCGGCGCAGTCGCCGCAGCGATTCGCGCAGCGGATCGGGTAGTCCGGGGCGTTGCGCGCGCGGCGCAGCTCCCCGAACGAGCAGATCTGGAGCTCCGGGAACTTGCGGTCTGCGATCCACACCGCGCCGCGCGCGGGGTCGTATCCGACCGCCACACAGGTGTGTCCCGGGAAGTGGCTCGTCGTGTGGTGATAACCGAGATAGTACGTGTCGGTCGCGAGTAGCACGGGCACGCCCGCATCGAGCCGCTCGCACAGCTCGCGCTCCGCGCGCGCGTCGTCGTTCTCTGCGCGCAGCGCCAGCGCGACGCCGGTGCTCGCCGCGAGGTTCTCCTCGAACGTCGGCGTGCGCCCGTGGAACATCCGCGTGGGGCTGACCGCGTCGTTCGCGAAGTAGAAGAAGCCGAGCCCGCTCGCGAGGCCGAAGACCATCGCCTCGGAGAGATCCGTGCCGTGATAGGCGAGCAGGTTGCGCATCGCGGTGGAGGCGCAGTGCTCGCCCGTGCGGTGCCGGTAGGACTCGACTAGGACCGCCATGCGGCAATCGTAGGATGGGCAGACGGGGTCTGCCCACCGAACCCAGCTACGCGCGCCAGTGGAGCCGCAGGGTTCCGTGCGTCCCCGGGGAGCCGGGCGCGATCTCCAGACACTCGATGCGCCCGATCGCATCCGCGAACTGCGGCTCGTCGCCGATCCGCCGCTTGAACATCTCCGCGAGATCGCGCGTGAGCTCGAGCAGCGCGGTTTCGAGCGGCGCGCGCTCGCGCGCGGCGATGCCGATCTGGAGATCGAACGCGGGCTCGGGGTCGACGCGGTCGCGCAGCACGTGCCGGCGCAGCCGCGTGACCTGGAACGGCGGCGCCAGCTCGGCGAGGCAGTTGAGCGCGCGCAGGAGCAGGCAGAAGCCGGTCGCGTCGCGCTGTGTGTCGGAGACGCCGAGCACGATCCGCTGGGACGCCTCGCGCACGCCCACGTAGTCGACGCCCTTCTGCTCGAGCGCGGGATGGAGCTCGCCGGGCAGCGGCGCGAACGCGCCCGCGAGGCAGCGGATCGTCTCGATCGCCTCGCCCGACTGCACGGTCAGGACGAGCGAGTCGAAGTAGGGCTCGAGCACGAGCTCCTCGTGGCTGGCCTCGAAAATCGCGTCGTGGCGGTCGGGGTCGAGCTTTCCCTCGACCTGGTAGTACGACTCGAGGAACTCCGCGATCAGCACCTCCGGGTTCTGGAGGTAGTCCGCGCACTCCTCGAGCTGGGCGCCGAGGTCGAGCGCGCAGCTGCGCTCGTAGCGCAGCCGGAACGGTGTGATCAGCTCGTCCAGCGCAACCTCTCCCGTGGGATCCCGATCCCAAAATCGGCAGTTTCGGGGATCGGATTGAGAGTTGCGCCGGCCGGGGCGAACGGGCTTTCCTTGGGGGCCCATGCCGATCCAGAGCCTCCTGGTCGCCAACCGCGGCGAGATCGCGATCCGCGTCATGCGCGCCGCCGCGGCGCGTGGGGTGCGCAGCGTCGCCGTCTACTCGGACGACGAGGCGGGCGCACTGCACACGCGCAAGGCCGACGCCGCGCAGCCGCTGCGCGGAAGCGGCGCCGCGGCCTATCTCGACATCGACGGCATCGTGGCTGCGGCGCGCGCCGCAGGGTGCGATG
>DATFWW010000081.1:0-2925 GCA_035258825.1 Myxococcota bacterium | reverse complement strand
CCGCTCATGAACAGGAACGACAGCAGCACCCCGGTCGCGGCGTCGCGCAGCGGGGGCGCGCCCGCGAGCGCGCGCGGCAGCGAGCGCTCGAACCAGAGCATCAGCACCGGAACGAGGTGGAAGAAGACGTAGGTCACGTGGCCCGCGTTGAAGCGAGCCGCGAAGCAGCCGCCGAACGCGAACACGGTCGCGCCCACCGCGGCGCCGAGCCGGCTCTGCGTCCAGCCCTCGAGCAGCCGGTAGAGCGCAGCGCAACCGACCGCGGTCATCGCGATCCAGATCGCGAATAGCGCGTAGTTGGCCGGCAGCAGATAGCCGAACGCGCTCGGCCACAGCCACGCCCAGCTCTGGGGGTCGGCGAGCTCGGGATGGCCGCCGCACACGGTGAAGTTCCAGATCGGGATCGTCCCGTACTGCGACGCGTGCAGCCGCAGCGATTCGATCATCCCGCCGAACAGATCCCAGTCGGCCCAGATCGCCAAGTCCGTGAGCCGCTCGGGCGACTCCCAGACGCGCTGCGCGCCGGGCGTCACCCGATCGCGCTCGGCGCGATCGAGACCTCGATCGATTTGTAGGTCGGCGTGTGGCTGGCGTCTGCGACGCTGTCGAGCGCAACGAGCGGGTTCGCCTCGGGGAAGTAGGCGGCCGCGCACCCGCGCGGCACGTCGTAGGCCACGGTGCGGAAGCCGCGCACGACGCGCGTCTCACCGCGGAAGTGGCTGGTGAGATCGACGCGCTGCCCCTCCGCGAGGCCCGCCGCCGCGAGGTCGTCGCGGTGCAGCAGCACTACGCGGCGATCGCCGCGGATCCCGCGGTAGCGGTCGTCGTGGCCGTAGATCGTGGTGTTGAACTGGTCGTGGCTGCGCAGCGTGGTGAGCCGGAAGCGCCCCTCCGCGACTTCGTCCGCGGGCAGCTCGTGCACGGTGAATCGGGCGCGGCCGTCGCGCGTGTCGAAGTGCCGCCGGCGCGCGCCGCTCGGCAGCAGGAAGCCGCCCGGTTCGCGCACGCGGCGGTTGTAGTCGTCGAACCCCGGCACGACGCGCTCGATCGAATCCCGGATCCGGTCGTAGTTCGACGCGAACAGCTCCCACGGCACGGAGCTCCCCGCTCCGAGCACCGCGCGCGCGAGGCCCGCCGCGATCGCGACCTCGCTGCGCAACTGCGGCGATGCGGGCTCGAGCCGGCCCTCGGAGGTGTGCACGACGCTCATCGAGTTCTCGACGGTCACGAACTGCGGCCCCGCGAGCTGGACGTCGCGCTCGCTGCGCCCGAGACACGGAAGCACGTAGGCCTCGCGACCGCAGTGCAGGTGGGTGCGGTTGAGCGTCGTCGAGATCTGCACGGTCAGATCGCAGCGCTCGAGCGCGGCCGCGGTCTCCGCGCTGTCGGGCGAAGCGACCGCGAAGTTGCCGCCCATCCCGATGAACGCGCGCGCGCGGCCGTCGCGCATCGCGCGGATCGCGGCCACCACGTCGAAGCCGTGATCGCGCGGCGGCGCGAAGTCGAACTCGCTCGCGAGTGCGTCGAGGAATGCCGCGCGCGGCTTCTCGGTGATCCCGACCGTGCGATCGCCCTGCACGTTCGAGTGCCCGCGCACGGGACACGGCCCCGCGCCCGGCACCCCGATGTTCCCCCGCAGGAGCAGCAGGTTCACGATCTCCTGCACGTTGGCGACGCCGTGCTTGTGCTGGGTGAGCCCCATCGCCCAGCACACGATCACGCGCGTCGCAAGCGCGTACTCGGTTGCCGCTTTGCGAATAGCTTCGACATCGACCCCGCTGCGCGCGGCGATCGTCTCCCAGTCGCGCGACGCGATCGCCGCGCGATAGGCGGCGAAGCACGCCGTGCGCGACGCGAGGAACGGCCAGTCGAGCACCTGTCCCGGACGCCGGTCCTCCTCCTCGAGCACGGCCTTGGCGATGCCCTGGAGCAGCGCGACGTCGCCGCCCACGCGCACCTGCAGGTAGAGGTCCGCGATCTCCGTGCCGCGACCGAGCCACGCGAGCGGCTCTTGCGGGTGGGAGAAGCGCACGAGCCCGCGCTCGCGCAGCGGGTTGATCGCGACGATCCGAGCGCCGCGCCGCTTCGCGGCCTGCAGCGCGGTGAGCATGCGCGGGTGGTTGGAGCCGGGGTTCTGGCCGATCACGAAGATCGCGTCGGCGAGCGCGAAGTCCTCGAGGCCCACCGTGCCCTTGCCGACGCCGATCACGGGCGTGAGGCCGACCGCGCTCGACTCGTGACAGAGGTTCGAGCAGTCCGGCAGGTTGTTGGTGCCGAAGCAGCGCGCGAATAGCTGATAGAGGAAAGCGGCCTCGTTGCTCGTGCGGCCCGAGGTGTAGAACACCGCCTGATTCGGATCGGGCAGCCCGCGCAGCGCGCGCGCGATGCCTCCCAGCGCTTCGTCCCAGGACACGGGTTCGTAGCGGTCCGCATCGGCCGCGCGGCGCAGCGGCTCGACGAGCCGGCCCTGCTGCTCGAGCCAGTGGTCGCTCTGCTCGAGCAGCTCGCGGATCGACCAGCGCGCGAAGAACTCGCGGGAGAGCCGCGCGCGCGTGGCCTCGTGCGCCACCGCCTTGGCCCCGTTCTCGCAGAATTCGGTGGCGGCGCGCTCGCGCGGATCGGGCCACGCGCAGCTGGGGCAGTCGAAGCCGCGCACCTGGTTCACCTGCGCCAGCAGCTCGGCGCCGCGCCGCAGGCCCGGGCCGCGCACCACGCGCGCGACGGTCGAGGCGATCGCCGGTACGCCGCCCGCGGCCGCGCGGTCGGCGGGATCGCGGTCGCTCACGCGCTCACCTTCTGGACTTCGCTCGCCTTCGGCTCGCTGCGCGAAACCTCCCGATGGCCTTCGCTCGCCTTCGGCTCGCTGCGCGAAACCTCCCGATGGCCTTCGCTCGCCTTCGGCTCGCTGCGCGAAACCTCCCGATG
>DATFWW010000080.1:0-15159 GCA_035258825.1 Myxococcota bacterium | reverse complement strand
CGATCCTCGCCGGGCTGTTCGCGATCGAGTTCGCGCTGCTCGCGATCTCGCCCGTGTCGCGGTCGGACTGGATGCTCGAGAACGCGCTCTCGATCGCTGCGGTCGCCGCGCTCGCGCTCTCCTTCCGGCGATTCGTGTTCTCGCGCATCTCCTACGCGATGATCTTCGTGTTCCTGTCCCTGCACGAGATCGGCGCCCACTACACCTACTCGCTCGTGCCCTACGACGCGGCCTGCCAGCGCTGGTTCGGCTTCTCGATCGACGCCGCGTTCGGCTTCCACCGCAACATGTACGATCGCCTGGTCCACTTCTCGTACGGCCTGCTGCTCACCTATCCGATCCGCGAGATCTACCTGCGCATCGTCGACGTGCGCGGCTTCTGGGGTTATTTCCTGCCGCTCGACCTCACGATGTCGACGTCGATGATCTACGAGCTGATCGAGTGGGGCGCCGCGACGGCGTTCGGCAGCGAGCTGGGCCAGGCCTACCTGGGCACACAGGGCGACGTCTGGGACTCGCACAAGGACATGGCGCTCGCAAGCCTCGGCGCGATCGGCGCGATGGCGGTGACGCTGGCGATCAACCGCCGCCTCGGGCGCGACGTCGCGGCCGAATGGGCGGCGAGCTTCCGCGTCGTGCACCCCGAGCCGCTCGGTGAGGAGGAGATCGAGCGCGCGCTCGCCAGGCGCCCATCGCCGTGAGCCGAGCGCTTCGCCGCCACGCCGCGGGGCTCGCCGCGCTGGCGGCCGCAATCGCGGCGCTCTACGGCCGGGTCCTGGGCTTCGATTTCGTGCAGTACGACGACCACGAGCTGCTCGTGCTGCACTACGGCGACCTGGTGAAGAATCCCGCGTCCGTGTTCTGGCGCGACACCTTCGCGGTGCTCGGCCCGGAGGCGCGCGGCGCCTACTACCGGCCGCTCCTGGTCGCGACCTACGGCCTGGAGGCGCGCGTCGCGGGCCCGCGGCCCGCCCTGTTCCACGCGACGAACGTCGGGCTCCATTGGGTCGCGACCTGTTTCGCCTACGCGCTGTTCGTCGCGTTCGGTGCCGGGCGCGCGCTTGCCACGGGGCTCGCTCTGATCTTCGCGTGTCATCCGGCCAGCGCGCTGGTGGCCGCGTGGGTCCCGTGCCAGAACGAGAGCATGCTCGCGACCGCGTGTATCGGGTCGACGCTCGCGCTCGTGGCCTGGCTGCGCAGCGGCCGACCAGCCGCGCTCGCGTGGTGCGTCGCGGCCTACACCGCGGCGCTGTTCACGAAAGAATCGGGGGTGGCGCTGCTCCCGGTGCTCGCGATCGTCCTCTCGTTCGAGCGCACCGGGCGCCAGGGCGAGGCACGCGCGGTCGCGCGCGCACGCTACGCGGCGCTCGCGGCGACGCTGGTCTGGGCCGCGCTGCGGCACTACGCGCTCGGAGGCTCGCCGACGGGCGTGCGGATGGCGTCCGCCAACCTCTGGGAGCTCCCCGTCTATCTCGGCAAGGCCCTCCTCCCGATCGGGCTCGCGCTGGTGCCCGACCCCGCCGACACGCCGCGCTGGCCCGGCGCGCTGGCCGCCGCGGTGCTCGCGCTCGCGATCGCCGCGGCGCGCAAGCAGCTGCGCGGCCCCGCCGGGCTCGGCCTCGTCTGGTGCCTGGCGTTCCTGCTGCCGTCGCTAGCGGTGCCGCAGAAGACCTGGGGACTCGAACACCGGATCTACCTGCCGCTCGCGGGCCTGCTGCTATTCGCCTCGCAGCTCGCGGCCCCCGCGCGGCTGCGCGCGCCCGCCTGGCTGGGCACCGCACTCGCGTTCGGCGTCGCGATCCTCTTCGCCGGACTCACCGCGCGCCGGCTGCCCGATTTCGCGGGCCCGATCCCGTACTGGGAGAGCGCCGCGCGCACCGCGCCGCACTCGGCGTTCGCCGCATCGCGCGTGGCCTGGCGCTATTACGAGGCCGGGCGTTTCGCGGAGGTGCCCGCGGCGGCGACGCGCGCGCTCGCGCTCGACGATGCGCCCGCGGACATGTACCTCGCGCGCGGGATCGCCTACGCGAAGCGAGGCGACCTCGCGCGCGCCGAGCCCGACCTGCGGCGGGCGATCGAACTCGAGCCCGCAAACGCGGAGGCCTGGTCGAATCTCGCGTACCTGCAACGGCGGCTGGGGCGGGAGGAGGAGAGCCGCGCCTCGCAGCAGCGCGCCGCAGAGATCGAGGCCAGGAATCGCGCCAACGCCCGGTGAGCACCCGGAGGCTTCCGCTGCCGCCCGCGCAGTGGTAGAACGGCGCGCAGGGAGGCACTCATGGCGCGTTGGCTCGGCGGCATCGCAATGGTCCTGGTCCTCGTCACAGCGCTCGTCTATGCGGCCGGACTCGGCGTTTTCGGCAGGGAGATGCACGCGGGAAAGCCGGCCGCGCGCGCGATCGCAAAGGAGATCGTCGGCGCGCGCGCCGACGCGGTTAGCAGCGCCGCGCACGAAATCGGTGTGGCGGCGCCGAAGCAGATCCTGTTCGGCGACCTGCACGTGCACACAACGCTCTCGTTCGACGCCTTCACGGCGAGCCTGCCGATGGCGGGCGGCGACGGCGCACACCCGGTCGCCGATGCCTGCGACTACGCGCGCCACTGCTCGGCGCTCGACTTCTGGTCGATCACCGACCACGACCTAACGCTCACGCCGCGCACCTGGAACGAGACGATCGAGACGATCCGGCAGTGCAACGCGGTCGCGGAGGACCCGGAGCGCCCCGACACCGTCGCATTTCTCGGCTGGGAGTGGACGCAGGTGGGCTCGACGCCCGAGAACCACTGGGGACACAAGAACGTGATCCTGCGCGATCTCGAGGACGGGAAGATCCCGACCCGGCCGATCACCGCGGATCTCGGCCCGCGCACGGAAACCCTCGCACCCTCTCCGCTGCTGCTCGGCCTGCTCGCGCTCGGCGAGTACTCCGGCGGCGGGTCCGACTTCGCGCGCTTCATCAGCGCCACGTCGGGCGTGCCGAACTGCCCGCCGGGAGTGCCGGTCCGCGACCTCCCGAACGACTGCCGCGAGCTCGCGGCCACGCCGAAGGAGCTGTTCGCGAAGCTGCACGAGTGGAACGTCGCGTCGATCGTGATCCCGCATGGCACCACGTGGGGCTTCTACACGCCGCTCGGCTCGAGCTGGGACAAGCAGCTCACGACCGAACAGAACGATCCGCAGCAGCAGCGGCTGATCGAGGTGTATTCCGGCCACGGCAACTCGGAGCAGTTCCGACCCTATCGCGAGGTCGCGCTCGGCGCCGATGGAAAGCGCACCTGCCCCGCGCCGGCCGACAACTATCTGCCGTCGTGCTGGCGCGCGGGCGAGATCATCGAGGCGCGCTGCCGCGCCGAGCACCGGCCCGACGCCGAGTGCGCCGAGCGCGCCGCCACCGCGCGCCAGAACTTCGTCGACGCGGAGCGCAATGCCGGCTTTGCCACCGTGCCCGGTACGACGGTCGCCGACTGGCAGGATGCGGGGCAGTGCCGCGACTGCTTCCAGCCCGCGTTCAACATGCGTCCGCGCAGCTCGGTGCAGTACATCATGTCGCTCGAGCACGAGGCGGAGCCGAACCCGCTGCGCTTCCGGCTCGGCTTCATCGCATCGAGCGACAACCACTCCGCCCGCCCGGGCACCGGCTACAAGGAGGTCGCGCGCACGGAGTTCACCGAGGCGCGTTTCGGAAATCTCCTGAACACGCCGATCGGTGCGGTGAAACCGCGCCCCGCGCTCGCGCAATCCGAAGCCTATGCGCCGAAGCCCGGCGATTCTCCGTTCGCGGGATTCGAGACCGAGCGTCAGGCATCGTTCTTCCTGACCGGCGGCCTCGCGGCGGTACACGCCACCGGGCGCAGCCGCGCCGCGATCTGGGACGCGCTCCAGCGCAGAGAGGCGTATGCGACGAGCGGCCCGCGCATCCTGCTCTGGTTCGATCTGATCAACGCGCCGGGCGGCCAGCCGCTGCCGATGGGCGGCGAGGTGCGGCTCGCCGAGCCGCCCAGCTTCTCGGTGCGCGCCGTGGGCTCGTTCGAGCAGAAGCCCGGCTGCCCCCCCGACGCGCTCGAAGCGCTCGGCGCCGCGCGCGCGAAGCGGATGTGCCAGGGCGAGTGTTACAACCCGTCCGATCAGCGCCGGCCGATCACTCGCATCGAGGTGGTGCGGATCCGTCCAGGCGCCGACCCCGATCCCGCCAAACGGATCGAGGACCCGTGGCAGGTGATCCGCTGTCCCGGCGACGCATCGGGCTGCCAGGGCGAGTTCAGCGATCCCGAGTTCGCCACCGCCGGACGCGACGCGCTCTACTACGTGCGCGCGATCGAGGCGCCGAGCCCCGCGGTCGACGGCAATCCGCTCGGCTGCACCTACGACGACTCGGGCCGCTGCACGAAGATCAACCCGTGCTTCGGCCGCCCGAACGAAGACCAATGCCTCGCGGAGATCGAGGAGCGCGCGTGGTCTTCGCCGATCTTCGTGGACTACGCGGGGAGCTAGTCGCTCGGCGGATTCACCACGGGTGTGCGCGCAATCGGGACACCGTCCTCGAGCACAACGCGGATCGCCGAGAGCGCGGCGACGTCACGCGTCGGGTCGCCCTCGACGAGCAGCAGGTCGGCGCGCTGGCCGACCGCGACGTTGCCCCAGTCCGGCTCGCCGGTCTTCGCGAGGAAGCGCGCGGGGCCGAGCGTCGCGGCGCGGATCACCTCGATCGGCGAGAGCCCCGCGCGCGCGAGTTTCTGGAGCTCGCGGTGCAGGCCCGGTCCCGGGAAGACACCGGATTGCGTATCGCTGCCCGCGAAGATCTCGACGCCGGCCGCGTGCAGGCGCCGCACGTTCTCGGTGCGGTCCGGCGCCGCCCGTTCGTTCAGCTCCTGCCACGAGGTGAGCGAGCCGATGCTGAAGCCCTCGGGCGGGGGATAGAACGAGTCGAGCAGCCTTGCGGGCACCGTCTCGCGCTCGAGCGCGGTCGCCTCGCGCGGCCCGGAGCGCAGCCGCGCATAGCTGTCGAACACTTCGATCGTCGCCACCATCGGGATGTGGTACCCAGCGAGCACCGCGATGTCCGAGTCGGGGATGCGCTCCTTGTACACGCCGTGCATCCACATCGCGACGCCCGATTCCGCGGCGATGATGGCATCCCGCGTAGTACCGATGTGCGCCACCGTGCGCAGCCCGTGGCTCTTCGCGCGGTCGGCGATCGCGCGCGCCACCTCGGGGCGCAGGCGCGGCGAGCCGAGCGGGATCTCGTCGATCACGATCTTCACCGCGTCGGGGTGGTGCTCGGCGAGCCGGTCGATCGCCGCGTTCGCCTGCTCCACCGAATCCACGGCCACCGCAACGCGCGGCGCGACGTACCAGCCGATCCACCAGGGCGCGAACTCGCGCACGAGCGCGATCGGGTGGCCCTCGGGCGCGGTGTGCAGCGGCCCCGCGGTGTAGATGTGCGGACCCGCGAGCTCGCCGCTCGCCACGCGCGAGCGGCGGTCGAACGCCTCCGCGCTCTGGTCCCCCGGGTCGAACACGGTCGTAACGCCGCAGTAGAGATAGGCGCGCAGGTTCGCGTCGGGGTCGGGCAGGCCGGGCGCCCAGATCGGATTCGAGTTGGCGTAGACGTGCCCGTGCATGTCGACGAGGCCCGGCACGAGCGTGGCGCCGCTGCCGGAGAGCAGGGCGGCTGCCGGCGGCGGTGCGCCCGCGCCGCTGCGCGCGATCGCCGCGATCCGGCCGTTCGCGATCAGCACGTCGCGATCGGGCGTGCGGACGCCGGTCGCCACGTCGAGCACGGCGACGTCGGCGATCCAGACCGCGCTCGGACGCGGCTCGCTCCGCGCGACGCGCACCGACGGCGCGGGGCTCGCGCAGGCGGCGATCAGCGCTCCCGAGAGCGCGGCGCAGACACGGATAATTCGATGCACGGCGGGCCCTCCTCGCGGCGCCCGGATCGTCGGGGCGCCGACCGCATCCGTCAACCGCGAGAAATAACCCGCGTTCCTCGTCTCGTTGTAGTATGGGAGCGTCACCGGAGCGAGGCCGCGCGAGTGGAGCTCGTCATCAGCTACGACATGCGCGCGCCCGCGTTCGGCGCACCTGCGCGCGAGCTCTACGCAGCAGCGCTCGATCAGGTGCAGTGGGCCGACTCACTGGGCTTCGACTGCGTGGGTCTCGGCGAGCACCACGGCTCGCCCGACGGCTACAACCCCTCGCCGCTGATCCTCGCCAGCGCGATGGGCGCGCGCACGCGGCGGATCCGGCTGCGCACCTCCGTGGTGCTCGCGCCGCTCTACGATCCCGTGAAGCTGGCCGAGGACGCCGCAGTGACGCAGATCGCGACCAACGGGCGCCTCTTGCTCGGAATCGGCGGCGGCTACCGGCCCAGCGAGTTCGAGACGTTCGGGCGCAAGCTCGAGGACCGCTGGCGCGTCGTCGGCGAGACGATCGCGCTCCTGCGCCGGGCCTGGACGGGCGAGCCCTTCGAGTGGCAGGGCCGGCGCTGCCACGTGACTCCGCGGCCCGACCCCGCGCCGCCGATCCTGCTCGGCGGCGGCTCCGCCGCGGCGGCGCGGCGCGCCGCGCGGATCGCCGATGGCTGGTTCCCGCCACTCGAGCCCAGACTGTGGCCGCCCTACCGCGAGGAGTGTCGGAAGCTCGGAAGGCCCGATCCAGGCGAATACCCGAACCAGGGCCCGATCTTCCTCTGGGTCTCGAAGGAGCCCGACAAGGACTGGGACCGCGTGATGCCGCACGTGCTCCACCAGCTGCAGTCCTACAGCGAGTGGACGATCGAGGCCTACGGCCGCCCGTCCGGACCGTACGCTAGACAGATGACGCCGGAGACCGTGCGTCAGAGCTCCGCCTATCGCGTGCTCACGCCCGAGCAGACGCTCGCGCTCGCCGAGCAACTCGGTGCGCACAGCGTGCTCTACTTGAATCCGCTGCTCGCGGGGATCGACCCCGCATTCGCGGGCCGCATGCTCGACCTCTACCAGCGCGAGGTGCATCCCTACCTGTGAGCGCGGCGCAGAAGATCCGCATCGACGATCTGCGCGCGCCCGCGCTCACGCCCGCGCAGCGCACCGCGCTCGCGTTCGGCGAGCAGCACCGCGTGCCCCTCACGCTCGACTCCGTGCTGAGCACGGTGGTGGAGCGCACGGGGCTCGACGACTTCGGCCCCGGCGACTTCATCGAGCGGCTCGCGCTCTGGCTCTCGGAGATGGACGAAGACCCCGATCGCACCGGGCTCGGGCGCACCTCGCTCTGGAACGACTGCGTGCGCTGTGCCGCGAACCGGCTGCGCATCCGCGCGCTGCTCGCGGAGCACCCGGAGATCCACCGCGTGCGGATCGAGCGTCCGATCATCGTCGTGGGCCTCCCGCGCTCGGGCACCACCCATCTCGTGAACCTGATCGCCGCGGACGCCCGGCTGCGATCGCTGCCGCTCTGGGAGAGCCAGGAGCCGGTGCCCGACGCGCGCGAGCGGCCCGGCCCCGACGGCGTCGACCCGCGCTACGCGCGATCCGCGAAGGGCTGGGGGATGATGCGCGCGAACGTGCCGCTGCTCGCCGCGATGCACCCGATGAGCCCCGACCACATCCACGAAGAGCTCGAGCTGATGCTGCCCGACTTCTCGAGCTACAACCAGGAGTGGATCGCGCGCGCGCCGCGCTGGCGCGACTACTACCTCGCCCACGACCAGACGCCCCACTACGCCTATCTGAAGACCGTGCTCCAGATCCTCCAGTGGAGGCAGCCGCGCGAGCGCTGGGTGTTGAAGTCGCCCCAGCACCTCGAACAGCTGGGACCGCTGCTCGCGACGTTTCCGGACGCGACGATCGTCGTGACCCACCGCGACCCCGTGTCGGTGGTGCAATCGGCCGCCACCATGCTCGCCTACGGAGCGCGGATTAACTACCGCACACCCGAGCCGGATTGGTACCTCGCCTACTGGACCGACCGGATCCGGCGCCTGCTCGAGGCCTCGGTGCGCGACCGCGCGCTGCTTCCGGCCGGCCGCACGTTGGACGTGCTGTTCCATGAGTTCATGGCCGACGACCTCGCGACCGTGGAGCGGATCTACGAGGTGGCGGGTCTGCCGATGACCGACCCCGCGCGCGCGCAGATCGCGGACTACCTGCGCGATCATCCCCGCGGCAAGGAGGGCCAGGTGGTCTACGACCTGCGCCGCGACTTCGGCGCCGAGCCCGCCGCCGTGCGCGAGCCGTTCGGCTTCTATTTCGAGCGCTTCCCGGTGAAGGTGGAGGTCTCATGAGCATCCAGGACCAGGTAGACCGGTTGATCGACACGCGGCCCGGCAAGGAGCTGCTCGCATTCGCTCACGACGAGCGCGCGTTACGGATTCGCGACTTCATCTACCGCTCGAGCGGCACCAGCGCGAGCTATCTGCTCGTGACGAACGCGGGGCGCGTGATCGTGAACACGGGCATGGGCTGGGAGGCGCCGCACCACAAGCACCTGTTCGACGCGATCTGCCCGGGGCCGACGCCGTACGTGATCACCACGCAGGGACACGTCGACCACGTGGGCGGCGTCGCGCGGTTCCGCGAGCCGGTCACGCGCTATGTCGCGCAGGCGATGAACCGCGCGTGTCAGGCCGACGACACGCGGATCGCGCGCTTCCGCACCGGCACGGCGCTGATCTGGTTCGGCCAGCTCGCGCGCATGATCGGCGAGTTCGCGCGCAGATACCCCGGCGCCGCGCTCGGCCAGGACCAGCCCGTGCCGGATCTCACCTTCGAGTCGCGGCTCGGACTGCGCGTGGGCGACCTCGAGATCGAGCTCCACGCGGCGCCCGGCGGCGAGACGGTCGACAGCTGCGTGGTGTGGCTGCCGCAGCACCGGATCGCGCTGCTCTCCAATCTCTTCGGGCCGCTGTTTCCGCACTTCCCGAACTTCAATACGCTGCGCGGCGACAAGTACCGCCTCGCCGAGCCCTATCTCGCGAACGTGCGGCGAGTGCGCGAGCTGGCGCCAGAACTCCTGATCACGGGTCGCCACCTGCCGATCGAGGGCGCGGAGCTAATCGACGCGTCGCTCGCGCGCCTGCACGGCGCGGTGGAATACGTACACAGCGAGACGATCGCTCGCATCAACGCGGGCCAGGACGTCTACACGATCATGCGCGAGGTGCAGCTGCCGCCGAAGCTGCGCGTGGGCCAGGGCTACGGGAAGGTCTCCTGGGCCGTGCGCACGATCTTCGAGAGCTACACCGGTTGGTTCCAGCGCCGCGCGACGAGCGAGCTCTACTCAGACGCGCCCGAGGTCGCGCTGGCCGACCTCGTCGACCTCGCCGGCGCGAAGGTGGTGCTCGACCGCGCGCGCGGCCGGCTCGCCGCCGGCGAAGCGCTGCGCGCGCTGCAGCTCGCCGAAGCGGTCGCTGCCGCCGATCCCGCGAGCCGCGAGGCCGCGCAGCTGCTCGTGGAGGCGCACGAGGCGCTGCTGGCCGCGGGCGGCGATGCGAACTTCTGGGAGAGCGGCTGGCTGAATCATCAGATCTCGCGCTGGCGCGCCGTGGCGGATTCGTAGGGCGGTCCGAGAATCAGCGTCAACCCGCCGGCCATGACATAACACATGGCGAGCGCCACGAGGCCGGCGGTCTGGCTGCCGGTCGCGTCGGCGAGCCAGCCCAGCAGGTAGGGCCCGGCGAAGCCGCCGAGGTTGCCGATCGAGTTGACGAGCGCGATGCCGGCCGCCGCCGCAGTGCCGGAGAGGAACGCCGTCGGCAGCGCCCAGAAGGTCGGCAGCGCCGCGTAGGTGCCGATCGCGCAGACCGTGAGGGCCAGCGCGGCCGGGCGCGGATCCGCGAGGCAGGCGGCTGCGGCGAGCGCCGCGCCGCCGACGATCGACGGCCCCGCCACGTGCCAGACCCGCTCGCGCGTGCGATCCGAGTGGCGCGTCCACGCGATCATGCCGAGAGCGGCCAGCGCGTAGGGCACCGCGACGAGATATCCCGTGAGCGTGTTGAGCGGGATGCCGGCCGCCGCGTCGAGTTGCATCGACTCGGCGACGCCCTTGACGATCGTCGGCAGCCAGGTGCCGAGCCCGTAGTTGCCGGAGACGATCCCGAAATACACGAGCGAGAGCGCGAGCACGCGCGGCGACAGGAGCGTGCCTCGCGCAGCGTGAGGGTCGGCGACGCCTCGCGGTGTCGGTCTTCGATCGCGAGCCGGTGCGAGAGCGCCTCGCGCTCTTCGGGCGCGAGCCACGCCGCAGTGGCGGGTCCGTCGTCGAGCCGCGCGAGGCAGGCCACGCCCACGGCCACCGAGGGCAGGCCCTCGAGCAGGAACAACCAGCGCCAGCCCGGAACGCCCAGCGCGCCGTCCAGGCGATCGAGGATCCAACCGGAGACCGGGCCGCCGATCACCGACGAGAGCGGGATCGCGGTCATGAACACGCCGATCCAGCGCGCGCGCTCCTCGGCGGTGAACCACCAGGTCAGGTAGAGGATGATGCCCGGGAAGAAGCCCGCCTCCGCGGCGCCGAGCAGGAAGCGGATCGCGCAGAAGCTCTTCGCACCGGCGACGAGCGCCATGCCGGCCGCGAGCAGTCCCCAGGTGACCATGATGCGCGCGATCCAGATCCGCGCTCCGAACCGCAAGAGCAGCAGGTTGCTCGGCATCTCGAACAGGAAATAGCCGGCGAAGAAGATGCCCGCGCCGAGACCGAACACGCGCGCCGAGAAGCCGAGGTCCGCGTTCATCGTCAGCGCGGCGAAGCCGACGTTCACGCGGTCGAGATAGGCGACGAAATAGCAGAGCATCAGGAACGGGATCAGCCGGCGCACGATCTTCGCCGAAGCGCTCGGGCGCGAAGCATCATCCATGACGCAATCGCGCTAGCCGAGCCGATCCGCCGCCGTCTCGTCTCGGTGTTTGGCGAGATACTTCATGAACGGCGTGCCGCCCGTGCCGACGTCGCTCGGGTTGGCGCCGCCGCCGGCCTGGGCGTGGATGTACTTCGCGGCGTACTCGAGGTGGAGCGTGCGAAACGCCTCGAGCCAGCGCAGGCACGCGTCGTAGGCCTCGGCGAGCTCCGGGCGCGCGCCGCGCAGCTCGCGCACGGCCGCGCGCACCCCCCCAATGGCCTTCGCTCGCCTTCGGCTCGCAGGGCGCGGCTTGCCTTCTCCCTCGACGTGCTCGAGGAACGCGCGGTGGTGCGGCGGCATGTAGCCGCGCATCTCGTCGAGGTACTCGCGCAGCGGATCCGGCGCGTGCTCGACGCCGAGCAGTGCGTCGAGCACCGGCACGATCGTGCTCTGCGCGCCCGTCTCGCCGCGCAGCCGCTGCGGTCCGCGCAGCTCGGCGACGCCCTCGTAGACGATGCCACCGGGCAGCGCAGGGTGGTTCTTCCAGCCGTGGATGAACGGGCGCACGCGCGTGAAATAGACGTACGGATCACAGCGCTCGGGCATCCGGCGCAGCGTCGCGAGCATCGCCTCGAGCGCGCTCGCCACTTCCTCGAGCCGCGCCGTGAGCGCCGCGCCGTCGCCGCGGCTCGCGGCCTCGCGCGCACCGGGTGCAGCGCGCAGCGCGCGCGCTGCGAGCGCCTCGATCTCGACGTGGATCAGGATGAACCAGTCCTCGTCCTGTCCGCCGAGGAAGTTCTGGAGGATGGCGAGGTTCTCCACCCGCAGCGGGCCGCGCGCATCGAAGCGCCGCCAGTTGTCGAGTGCGTAGGAGCCGTACGAGAGCACGGGTGGGCGGCCGAGCCGGCGCGCGATCGCGCACCAGGGCTGCGCGAGCTGACGCGGCAGCACCGGATCGGGTGCTCCGCCCTCCCAGACGAATGCGTGGCCGAGAAACGAGAGCACGCGCATCGCCGCGCGCTCCTCCGCGGGCGAGCGCAGCGCCGCGAGATCGAAGCCCGGCAGCGATCGCACCGCGGCCCGCACGCGCTGCGCGGCGAGCCGCTTCGGCAGCTCGCCCGCGAGTTCCTGCCAGAGAGCGAGCGGTCTGGGCAGCGCGGCCTCGGGGTCGGGGTCGGGCAAGAAGCCGCGCTCCGCGCTGACCTCGTACTGCTTCAGATCGACGCTGGATTCGGGCGCATGCGCCATGGCGAGCCTCCGGGGGGCCGCTGCATGGGCCTTCGGCAGATCGCGGCCTGCACTCGAGCGCCGCGCCGCGATCTCCCTGTCAGAGTAACGCCGTGGGCGCGAAGCTGCGCGCCGGCTGCCGCGCCACTGTGACCCGAGTCACGCGCCCGGAGCTGCGTCTTCCCGAAACCACGGCGAACGCGCAATGCGGGAGGAACCGATGGCGATGCCGGCGCCGAGTGAATCGCTCGCGCGCGCGCCGCGCATCTGGGCCGTGGGCGGCGGCAAGGGCGGCGTCGGCAAGTCCGTCGTCACGTCCAGCCTCGCTGCGGCGATGGCCGGGCTCGGCCACCGCGTGGCGGTGATCGACGCCGACCTCGGTGCCGCGAACCTCCACACGCTGCTCGGCGCCGCGCGGCCTCGCGTCACGCTTTCGCACTTCCTGACCGGGGAGGTCGGCTCGCTGGCCGAGGTGATGCTCCAGACGTCGGTGCCCAACCTCTGGCTCGTGAGCGGCCATCAGGCGCTGCTCGAGATGGCCAACCCGAAGCGGCGCGAGCGGGAGCAGCTCGCGCGCCAGATCCAGATGCTCGATGTCGACGACGTGCTGCTCGATCTCGGCGCCGGCAGCGCGTTCAACGTGCTCGACCTGTTCCTGCTCGCGCAGCGCGGACTCGTCGTCGTGACGCCCGAGCCCACCGCGATCGAGAACGCCGAGCACTTCCTGCGCGCCGCGGTCTACCGGTCGCTGCGCTTCGTGGCGCGGCGCCCGGACGTGAACGCCGCGATTGCCCATCTGCGGGACGAACATCACAAGCGGCGCGTTCGATCGGCGCAGGAGCTGATCGCACTCGTGCGCGAGATCGATCCGACGGCCGCGAAGCCGCTCGAGGAGCGGGCGAAGGCGTTCGCGCCGCTCTTGATCGTGAACCAGGTGCAGAGCGTCGAGCACCGCCGCACGGGGCCGAACCTCGTGGAGTCGTGCCGCGATCGGCTCGGGGTGGCGATCGAGCTCGCGGCCTCGCTCGACAGCGACCCGAGCGTGCGCGCCGCGGTCGAGCAGCGGCAGCCCGCCGTCCAGGCGTTCCCGCTCTGCCGATTCTCCCGGCAGATCGAGAGCGTCGCGCGGCGCCTCTTGCACGCGGACGCGGATCGCCCGCGCGACCCGGCCCGCATCGAGCCGGCGCGCACCGACGCGCCGACGCGCCCGCTGCGCGTGGTGGATCCGCCGGCGGGACGGAGCACGCGCCGGCCGCCGCTGCCGCCGCTCGACCCGGCCGAGCCGGGCGCCTATCTGCGCCGCTGCCGCGAGACGCTCGCCCTCACGCTCTCCGAGATGACCGAGCGCACGCGGATCCGCAATCTCGACCACATCGAGTGCGAGCGATTCGAACGGCTGCCCGCCGAGCTCTATCTGAAGAGCTACGTGACCGCGTACGCGCGCGAGCTGGGCGTGCGCGACTGCGAGGCGCTCGCGGCGGCCTATCTCGAGAAGTGCCGGAACCGCGCGCGGGTGCGATGATGGGGCGATGGCCCGCACACGACCTGCCCCGTTCGGCTGCCTGATCGTCGTCGCGGCGGTCGCGGCGGCCGTTCGCGCCGAAGACCGGCTGGCGCTGAAGTCCTCCGCGTTCGCGGACGGCACCGCGATTCCCTCGTCCTACACCTGCGACGGCGACGACCGCTCGCCGCCGATCGCGTGGTCGGGCGTGCCCGCGCGGGCGAAGAGCCTCGCGCTGATCGTCGACGATCCCGACGCGCCGAACAAGACCTGGGTACACTGGGTGGTCTACGACCTGCCCTCGTCGGCGTCGGAGCTGGCTGAGGGTGCCGGGGCGGGCGACCTCCCGGCCGGTGCGAAGCAGGGCGTGAACGACTGGAGCAGCCCGCGTTACCGCGGTCCGTGTCCGCCGTCGGGCCGGCACCGTTATGTCTTCAAGCTCTACGCGCTCGACACGGTGCTGCCCGACCTCGGCGCGCCGTCCAAACCGCAGCTCGAGCGCGCGATGAAGGGCCACATCGTCGTCGAAGGACGGCTGACCGGCACCTACGAGCGGACTCGCTGAGTCGCGATGGCCGGTCTCACGCGCGCCGAGCACCGCGTCGACGTCGGCGGCGGCAGCTCCACCGTGGTCACGGTGATCGCCGCACCCGAGACGGTGGGCTCGGCCGGCCAACCGCCGATCGTGGTGTTCACGTTTCCGGGCGCCGGGTACGGCCGGCGTTATTTCGATCTCGAGCTCGGCGATCGCGTCGGCGCGGACGCGGGCTCCTACAGCCAGGCGGAGCACCATGCCCAGCTCGGCATCGTCGTCGTGGCGTGCGACCATCTCGGCTGCGGCGAGAGCGACGGCGCGGAGTCTCCGACCCTCGACCGGATCGCCGCCGCCAACGCGGCGACCGTCGCCGAGATGCAGCGGCGAATCGCATCGGGCGAAGCCGCGCCGGGCCTGCCGCCGCTGAACGCCGCGGGGTCGGGATCGGGATCGGGCAGTCGATGGGCGGCTGCGTCACGATCGTGGTCCAGAGCCGGCACCGTTCCTTCGACGCGGTGGCGATCCTCGGATACAACGCACACCACACACGACTGCCGCTCCCGGAGGGAACCGCACCGGGTGCGCTCGACGCGGGCGTGATCCGCTACGGGTGGCATTGGGCGGACGTGCCCGCCGCCGTGATCGACGAGGATCTCCGGGGCTATCCGGTGGCCTCGTGCGACGGCGCGCTCGCGCCGTGGCGCAGCGCGAGGGTGCCCGCGTTCGCGTCCTCGCTGCTCGACCCCGGGTACGTCGCCAGTGACGCCGCGGCGATCGACGTCCCCGTGTTCGTAGCCGCCGGAGAGCGAGACGTCGTGCCGGATCTGCGCGTCGAGCCGACCGCCTACCGGCGCGCGGGCGACATCACGCTGTTCGAGCAGCCGCGCTCGGCGCACATGCACAACTTCGCCAGCACGCGGGCGCTGCTCTGGGAGCGGCTCGCGTCCTGGTACGCGTCCTGCGCGGCGAGGTTGCGATGAATGCGAACTAGGAGGTCCGGCGCCGCATCGCACCCGCCGGAGCGCGCCGCGGAACCTTCACCTTCACCTCGCGCACGCTCAGCGAGCTCGAGGCGTTCGGGC
>DATFWW010000079.1:0-3381 GCA_035258825.1 Myxococcota bacterium | reverse complement strand
AGTAACAGACGCGCTTCACTCGTGAAGGCTAGCCCGACTAGGCCATGCGCTGCGATACGTTGAAGCGGTGATCCGCCCTCCGCCCTGCACCGCACTGGCTTCACTGTCGGCTCCGGAAGATCTCGACCCGCCCGGCGCCGTCGAGCGGCTGCGCAGCGCGGGTTCACCGTGGCTGCTCGAGAGCGCGCTGCAAGCGCCCGGAATCGGGCGCTTCTCGTTCGCGGGCGCCGATCCGTACCTGATCCTGCGCTGCCGCGGGCTCGATCTGCACGTCGAGTGCCGCCGCGCGGTGTACGAGGGCCTCACGGTTGGAACCTTTCACGACCACGGCCCCGCACTTCCGGCGCTGCGCGCGCTCCTGCCGCCCGCGCCGGGCGAGCCATGCGCGCTGCCGTTCTGCGGCGGTGCAGTCGGCGTGTTCGGCTACGAGCTCGCGGAGCAGCTCGACGTCCATCGCCTGTCGGGCCGGGACGATCTCGAGCTGCCCGACGCGGTGTGGCTGTTCGTCGATGCGCTGGTCGGCTTCGATCACGAGCGCGGCCGCGCGGAGATCCTCGGGCTCGGCGCCGCGCACGATCCCGCCACCGCGCGCGAGCGCGCGGAGTGCGCTGCGCGCGGGCTCGCGGAGCGGCTCGCGCTCCCGGCGCCGCATGCGCGCGCCGCACGGACCGCGGCGCCCGACGGCGCTCATTCGCACCTCGACGTCGCGGCCTATCACAAAGCCGTCGGGGCGATCGCCGACGAGATCGCCGCGGGCGAGCTCTACCAGGCGTGCCTCACCTATCGCATAGACCGCCCGTTCGGAGGCGATCCGTGGCAGCTCTTTCGCGCATTGCGCCGCCGCGACCCCGCGCCGTTCGCCGCCTATCTCGAGCTGCCCGAACTGGCGGTCGCGGGCAGCTCGCCGGAGCGCTTCTTGCGCATCGACGCCTCGGGACGCGTGGAGAGCCGCCCGATCAAGGGCACCGCTGCGCGCGGGAGCGATCCCGCGTCGGACGCACGCGCTCGGCACGCGCTGGCGAGCTCCGAGAAGGACCGCGCCGAGAACCTCATGATCGTCGATCTCGTGCGCAACGACCTCGGCCGCGTCTGCGCACCCGGCACGGTCGCGGTGCCCGAGCTGTTCGCGGTGGAGCCCTACGCGTCGGTGTTCCAGCTCGTGTCGACCGTGTGCGGGCAGCTGCGCCCCGGGTGCGACGCGCTCGACGCCGTCGCCGCCGCGTTTCCGCCCGGCTCGATGACTGGCGCGCCGAAGATCGCCGCGATGCGCGCGCTCGACCGGCTCGAGACCGTGCGGCGCGCCTTCTACTCCGGCGCGCTCGGCTACCTCGACGTGCGCGGCGGCGCGGACCTCGCCGTGGTGATCCGCACCGCGTTCGCGCTCGGCGGGCGCGCCTATGTGCACACGGGCGGCGGGATCGTGGCCGACTCGGAGCCCGACGCCGAGTACACCGAGTCGCGCGCGAAGCTGCGATCGCTGCTGGCCGCGCTCGCCGAGTGCGAACCGCCGCCTGCGATATGATGCGGCTTCCCGAATCGGAGACGACGCCATGGGTGGACCGCTTACCGGAATCCGCATCCTCGAGTTCGCCGGCATCGGTCCCGGTCCGTTCACGGCGATGATGCTCTCGGACATGGGCGCCGAGGTGCTGCGCATCGACCGCGCCGGCGCCGTCGGCGGCGCGACGAGCGGGCCGCACTGGGACATCATGCAGCGCGGGCGCCGCAGCGCCGCGCTCGATCTGAAGCACCCCGACGCCGTCGGTGCCGCGCTGCGCATGATCGAGCGCGCCGATGCGCTGATCGAGGGCTTCCGCCCCGGAGTGATGGAGCGTCTCGGGCTCGGCCCTGATGTCTGCCTCGCGCGCAACCCGCGCCTCGTCTACGGGCGCATGACGGGATGGGGGCAGGAGGGGCCGCTCGCGCACGCGGCCGGCCACGACATCAACTACATCGCGCTCGCGGGAACACTCGCTCCGATCGCGCGGCGCGGCTCGAGGCCGACGGCGCCGCTCAACCTCGTCGGCGACTTCGGCGGCGGCGGCATGCTGCTCGCGTTCGGCGTCGCGTGCGCGCTCGTGGAGCGCGCGAGCTCGGGCAAGGGCCAGGTGGTGGACGCCGCGATGGTCGACGGCGCCGCGATCCTGATGGCGATGATCCACGGCATGCGCCAGAACGGCTTGTGGCTCGAGCAGCGCGCCTCGAACCTGCTCGACACGGGCGCGCACTACTACGACACCTTCGAGACGGCCGACGGGAAGTACGTCTCGATCGGCTCGGTCGAACCGCAGTTCTATGCGGAGATGCTCGAGAAGGTCGGCCTCGCGGGCGAGGCGCTGCCGCGCCAGAACGACCGCGAGCAGTGGCCCGCGATGAAGGAGCGGCTCGAGAAGATCTTCAAGACCAAGACGCGCGCGCAGTGGTGCGAGATCATGGAGGGCAGCGACGTGTGCTTCGCGCCCGTGCTGGAGATGAGCGAGGCACCCTCGCACCCCCACATCCGGGCCCGCCACACGTTCGTCGAATTCGCCGGCAAGGTGCACCCAGCGCCGGCGCCGCGCTTCGACCGCACGCCGCCCGAGATCGCGATCCCGCCCGCGCACCCGGGCCAGCACACGGACGAGGCGCTCGCCGACTGGGGCTTCGCAGCGAGCGAGATCGCGAAGCTGCGCGACGCAGGGGCGATCCGATAGCGGTGGCGGAGACCTGGCACTCCCGCGCGAAGGTCGACGAGTATCTCGCGCGCGTGGGCGGGCTGCCGGGCCGCATCGCCGGCGAGGGCGCGCTCGTCGAGATCCTGCCGGCCGCGCCGGTGTCGGTGCTCGATCTGGGCTGCGGCGACGGCCGGCTGGCCGGGCTCGTGATGGCCGCGCGCGAAACGGTCGGGTCCGTTCTCGCGGTCGACCGCTCCGAGCCGATGCTCGCCGCCGCGCGCGCGCGGTTCGCAGGCGACCGGCGCGTCTCGGTGTTGCAGCGCGATCTCGCAGATCCGATCGCGGGCCTCGGGTCATTCGACGTGATCGTGTCGGGCTTCGCGATCCACCACCTCGAACACGCGCGCAAGCAGGCGCTGTTCGCGGAGGCCGCGCGCATGCTGCGGCCGGGCGGACTGTTCGCGAATCTCGAAGTCGTGGAGTGCGCCACCGAGCTGCTGCAGCGCCGCTTCTACGACGCGATCGGCCGCCCGGACGGTGATCCGGAGGATCGCCTCGCGCCGATCGAGCCGCAGCTGGCGTGGATGCGCGACGCGGGACTGCGCAACGTCGACTGCTTCTGGCGTTGGCGCGGATTCGCGCTGCTGGCGGGTGAGGCGCCCGCGCCTAGCTGAACGAGGGGGATGAGATGGCCTTCCGCGGCGGGGTCGCCCTGGTCACCGGTGGA
>DATFWW010000078.1:0-7731 GCA_035258825.1 Myxococcota bacterium | reverse complement strand
GGCCTCCTCTCCGGCCCGCTCCTGCACGTCGGCCAGCACCACCGCCGAACCCTCGCGCGCCGCGAGCACCGAGGTCGCACGGCCGAGACCCTGCGCGGCGCCCGTCACCAGGCCGACCTTGTCGTCCAGCAGCCCCATGGTCGCCATGTTACCCGGTCAGCGGGGGACGAGTCCCCCATCGATGTTGACCGTCGCGCCGGTCACGAAGCTCGACGCGTCGCTCGCGAGGTAGAGCGCGAGCCCGACCACCTCATCCGGCTCGGCAGCGCGCCGCAGCAGCGCTGCCTTCGCCATCGCCTCCTGCACCGCGGGCGGGTTGTTGCGCACCATGTCGGTGTCGATCGTGCCGGGCGCGATCGCGTTCACGCGGATCTTGCGCGGCGCGAGTTCCGCCGCGAGTGCGCGTGTGTAGGCGAGCAGGCCGGCCTTGGCGGCCGCGTACATGTGCTGGAAGCCCGAGAAGAGATACGCGCCCGCGCTCGATACGTTGATCACCGAGCCGCGCCCGCTCGCCGTGAGCGCGGGCAGCGCATACTGGGTCAGGAAGACGGGTCCGCGCAGGTTCACACTCATCGACTTCTCCCAGCCCTCGGGCGTGATCTGTCCGAACGGCAGGGCCAGCGCGTTGGCGGCGTTGTTCACGAGCACGTCGATGCCGCCGAAGCGATCGACTGCGGCGCCGACCAGGCGCTCGAGCTGATCGAGCTCGCCCAGGTGCGTGGCCACGGCCAGCGCCTCGCCACCGCGCTTTGCAATCGCCTCGGCGGTCTCCGCACACGCATCGGCCTTCCGGCTCGCGATCACCACGCGCGCACCCGCGAGCGCGAACCCCTCGGCGATCGCGCGGCCGATCCCGCGGCTGCCGCCCGTGACGATCGCCACGCGGCCATCGAGGCGGAACAGCCGGTCGAGCTCCTGCTTGTCCACGCGAACTCCTCCGTGCCGGGCGCGCGCGGACGCTAGCCCGTCCGCGCCCGGTCCGGCGCCGCGGCCGCGCGCCCGAGCGCGATCCCGGTCACCGCGATCGCCGTCGCGGTCGCCGCGCCCATCGCCGCGAACGCGCCGCGCTCGCCCACGGCGTCGGCGAGCCAGCCGATCGGCAGTCCCATCAGGCCGAATCCCGCGAACGCCATCATCGTGAGCGACATCACGCGTCCGATGTAGACCGGCTCGGTCGCGGCGAGCATCACCGCAGTCGAGAGCGTCTGATACCCGCCGCTCATGGCGCCGATGGCGAACGAGGCGACCGCCGCGAGCGCGAAGCTCGGCGCGATCGCCATCGCGAACAGCGCGACCGCGAAGCCGAGCCCGAGCATCGAGGTGAGCACGCGCGCGCGCGGAGCGTCGGCGAAGCGCGCCACGAGCACGCTCGTGAGAAGCCCGCCCGCCGCGGCCGTGCCCGCGAGCACGCTGATGCCCTCCGCGCCGCGGCCGAGCTGGTTCTCGACCAGGCCCGGCATCACGGCCACGTACGGGAAGCCCGCCATCACGACCGCGACGAACTGTACCAGCAGGAGGCGCAGGATCGGCTGGCTCCTCACATAGCGGAGCCCATTGGCGACGTCTCGCAGCACGTGGACGCCGCGATCGGCGCGCCCGGGCGACGGCGGCAGCCACCAGAGCGTGGCGGCAGCGAGGGCGTAGAGCCCACCCATCGTGAAATAGCCCGCGCTCGGACCCGCGGCGTCCGATGCGAGCAGCACGCCGGCCACCGCGGGACCACCGACCCGGGACGTGATGTTGGCGATCAGCGCGAGCGCAGTCGCGTTGCCGCGCCGCTCCGGCGGAACGAGCTCTCCGACGAGCGCCTGGCGCGCCGGCCCGATGAACGCGAAGCACACGCCGACGGAGAACGAGCCCAGAGCGAGGTGCAGGATCGAGATCTTCTGGGCCACCACGAGCGCGCCGAGCACGGCGAACGTGGTTCCGGCCACGCCCTGCCCGAACGCGACGACGCGTCGCTTCGGCCAGCGGTCGGCGAGTGCGCCGCCGAGCGGTCCGAACGTGAACATCGAAAGGCCCTGCCCGAAGATCACCGTGCCGACCGCGCGGTTCGCGCCCGTGAGCTGGAACGCGACCACGCTGTTCACGACCGTCGACATGAAGAACGCGAGAAACGAGGTCAGCGTGCCGAGCCAGAGCACGCGGAACGCCGGGATCGCGAAGGCCGCGAAGGTCTGATCGGCCCAGCGCCGCAGCGCGGACACCGCGCCGCGGTCCGCGCGCAGAGCATCCACGCCCGCATTCTACTCGGGTTCCCCACGGCGCCTTTCTGCGAGAATCAGGGCCGTCCGACCAGGAGGTGGTCCATGAAGACGCTGATCGTGGAGCGCGACGAGCGCGGGGTGGTGAGCGTGGAGCTGAACCGACCCGAGAAGAAAAACGCGATCAGCTACACGATGTTCGAAGAGCTGCTCGAAGTATTCAGCGAAGTCTCGCGCAGCGACGCCGACCGCGTGCTCGTGCTCTCGGGCGCGGGCGGCAACTTCAGCGCGGGCGCGGACCTCGGATCCGGCGACGCCCCCGACCGCCATCAGCTCGCCCACATGCGCTTCTACGGCTCGGTGGCGCTCGCGCTCCACCAGCTGCCGCAGCCCGCGATCGCCAAGATCCGCGGCGTCGCGGTCGGCGCGGGGCTCAACCTCGCGCTCGGCTGCGACCTGATCGCGGCCGCGCCGTCGGCGCGCTTCTCGGAGATCTTCGCGCGCCGCGGCCTCTCGCTCGACGTGGGCGGGTCGTGGCTGCTGCCGCGCCTGATCGGCCTCCACCGCGCGAAGGAGCTGGCGCTGCTCGCCGAGATCATTTCCGCCGACGAGGCCGAGCGGATCGGGATCGTGAACCGCGTCGTCCCCGACGGAGAGCTCGACGCGCTCGTGGACGCCTGGGCGGGTCGGCTCGCGGCGGGGCCCCCGCTCGCGCTCGCGATGAGCAAGCGGCTGCTCAACCAGTCGGTTGCGCGCGGCTTCGCGGAGGCGCTCGACGCGGAGGGCATGGCCCAGTCCGTGAACACCGCGACCGAGGACACGAAGGAGGCGCTCCGGGCGTTCTTCCGCAAGACCGAGCCCAAGTTTCGCGGGCGTTAGCCGATGGGGTCGGGGCGGGAGGCAACTGCGACGCGCGTCCGCCCCGCGGTCTCTGACACATCCCGATCCTAAGGCCCACTCCCGTACATGCCCCACGCGCTGAGCCTCGCGCTGTTCGTCTGCCTGTTGTTGCCGCTCCCCGCCTTGGGGATCACGTACGGGTTCACGGGTACGGTCGAAACCGTCCACGACGACTTCGGTTTTCTCGACGCGTCGGTCGACCCGCCGGACCTCCCCGTGACGGGGAGTCTCGACATCGACTTGTCCTCCACCGACACGAGCAGCCCGTTTGGCGTCGGGCTGACGCACCTCTCGTTCCAGCTCGGCAATTATCTGTTCGACGCCAGCCAGAATCCCCACTCGATCTCGCTGATCGACAACCGCGACACGGGCGTGCCCGGAGTCACGGTCGACGTCTGGCAGCTGGCGCCGATGCCCGTGTCCGACCTGAGCCCAGCGACTCAATCCAGCGGGAACTTCGCGGGCTATGCCGCCCAGATCGAGTTCTTCGACAACACCTCGTCGCAGTTCCACGGGACCGAGACGGCCCCGATGGTCCCCTCCAGTCTCGCGGGCTGGGACCAGGCGCGTCTGACGCTCAACTCGCTCTCCTCGAGCGGGAACGTCGTGGCCATCGACGGCCGCGTCCAGGTGCAGGTGAACCTCGGCAGCTGGGAAGCCCTTCCCGTGCCGGAGCCGCGCACGGGGCCACTGGTTGCGCTCGGACTCGCGTCGCTCGGGCTGCGCGCCCGGTGCCGCGCGCGCAGCTAGCGCCGTTCCGAGGGTCGGTCCTATCTTCGCGCCGACATGATGCTCACCCTGATCGACGGCGAACGGCGACACGCGATCGGCGCCCAGTTCCTGGACGGCGGAGTCCAGGTGGACCCCGCCGACGTCGAGGGCGCGCTGGGCTGGAAGCTCGCGCCCGAGGGCCTGTGCCGCGGCTCGGTTTGCATCCCGGTGCGCGACCGCGCGTCGCTCGTGCGCGAGGGCGGCCTCGACCTCGCCGCGCTCGCGTCGCTGATCGGCCGCCCGCTCGCGCTCGATGCCGAGGAGCGCGCGGCCGCGCTCGGCGAGAGCGCCGGCGATCGCGCGACCGCGCTCCACACGCTCGAGGCGCCCGACTTCACGCTGCCCGACCTGTCTGGTCGCATGCACACGCTCTCGGACCACCGCGGCAAGAAGGCGCTGCTGATCGCCTACGCATCGTGGTGAGGCTGCCGTGAGGACCTGCCGGTCTGGCAGGCACTGTACGAGGAGCTCGGCGACGAGGGATTCGTGCCCATCGCGGTGGCGCTCGACCGCGCCGAGGACGTGCGCCCGTTCATCGAGCGCTCGGGCGCCACGCACCCGAGCCTCGTCGACTGCGACCACCGGCTCGCCGAGCTCTACCACATCAGCAACGTGCCGACGCTGATCTGGATCGACGAGCGCGGCCGGATCTGCCGGCCGCACGACGCACAGTTCGGCACCGACACGTTCGCCTCCTACACGGGCAAGCAGTCGGCGCCCTATCTGGAGATGCTCCGGCGTTGGGTGCGCGACGGCGCGGGGGCGTTGCCTTCCGACGAGGTGCGGCGGCTCTCGCCCTCGCCGACGCCCGAGACGCAGCTCGCGCGGGCCGAGCGCGCGCTCGCGTGGCATCTGCACCAGGCCGGCCGCGAGGCGGCCGCGCAGCGACACTTCCAGCGCGCGGGCGCGCTGGCGCCGCTCGACTGGACGATCCGCCGCGGCTCGCTGCCGCTGCTCGGCGAGAACCCGTTCGGGCCGGCGTTCTTCGAGCTCGCCAAGGAAGGACGCACCGAATACGCGATGGAAGCGATCACCCCCACGCGCGCGGCGGCGAAGAGCTAGTCCGTTGACCGCTCGGCTTCGCCTCGCGGTTCGTCGGCCGACTCTCGAGTCGGCCTCCTAGGCGCCAACCGGGATGGGCGAGGCCGGCGCTGCGCTGATCGACGGCTCCGCGTGGCGCGCGTTCTGCCGCCGCCTCGAGGCGATCGGCGACCGGCTCCAGGTGGCGGGATTTGCCGACGAGCCGCGCGCGCGCACCGAGGGCTACCGCGCGATCACGCGGTGGCTCGTCTATGCCCTGCAGCAGGAGATCGAGGCGGGCGACCCGCAGTTCCCGGGGTTCGTCCGCCACCAGGACCCGTGGAACCAGTGGGGCGGTCCGAACCCCGACAACGTCTATCTGCGCGCGAACATCGATCCGCGACTCGCCTACCGCGTCTGGGCGCGCGACGCGCGCGGGCTGCGCCAGGCGATCTTCTCGCTGCACGAGGGCGACATGCAGCTCTCCGAGTACGGCGTATTCGGCGAGCGCTCGCTCGACCAGCTGCCGCTCGCACCGGACGGCGGGCTGGAGCTCTGGTTGATGCCGCGCGGCGCATCACCGCACGCGGGCCATTGCATCGAGCTCGACCCGCGCGCGCGCATCTTCACGATCCGGCTCTATCAAGCGGACTGGGAGCGCGACGCACTGCCGACGTTCCAGATCGAGCGCGCCGGCGCCGAGGGCGAGCCGCGCCCGCCGCTCGGCCCGGCCGCGCTCGCGGGCGGGCTCGAGCGCGCCGCGCGCTGGGTGGAGGCGTCGGTCGACTACTGGAACCGCTACACGGGAACGGCCTGGGCGCGCGCGACGCCGAACGTTCCGAGCCCGGCGCGCAGCGCGCCCGGCGGCGCCGACCACATCCTCTACGGCAACTGCTTCTGGGAGCTCGAGCCGGACGAGGCGCTCGTGCTCGAAGTGGAGCGCCCCGACGCCGACTACTGGAACTTCGTCACGCACACGATCCCGTGGCTCGAGACGGGAGAGTTCGACCGCCGGCAGATCAGCTTGAACGACCAACAGGCGCACGTCGACAGCGACGGTGCCGTGCGGGTCGTGGTGGCGCACCGCGATCCCGGCACGCCGAACTGGATCGACACCGAGGAGCGTCGGCGCGGCATGCTGGTGTACCGCTGGGTGTGGGCACGCGACAACCCGGTGCCGCGCGCGCGCGTGGTCGCGCTCGACGACGTGCGCAAGGCGGTGCCGCCCGATCATCCCGCGGTCACGCCCGCCGCGCGCCGCGCGCTGCTCGCGCGCCGGCGCGAAGCGGTGTGGAACCGCTACCGCTAGGCGCAGACCACCTGCCCCATGATTCCGAACGAACACGCGCGGGTCAGTACGATGGCGGCGGTCATCGCGCTGCTCTCGTCGGTGATGGCTCCAGCTCGCGCAGCCGCCGATTATCCGCCGTTTGGCTGGCTCTACGAGACACCCCAGGGGCGCTTCGCCGACGTGATGGCGAGCGCCTGCGGTTACATGGCTGGCCTGGCGACGGCCGGCGCATGCGGTGTCATCCTGGTCGTTCCCGGCGTGGCGCACGAGGTCGCGAATTCCGACGAGCCCTTCGGTCATTACTCCGCCCCGGCCTGTGAGAAGCCGTTCGTCGTCTCCGCCGCGATCGGGTATCTCGTCGTCGGCGCCCCCTTCTTCGCAGGTCAGCTGCTGTTCTGGGACCTGCCCCGATGGGCGACGGGGTACGGGCAGCGACCGGAGGAGCCCGAGGAGGAACGAGCCGCCTGCCAGATGCACGCCCTTCGGAATGCTCGGGGCACTGCCCCATCGCCCTCGTGAAGGGTTCGGCCTAGCGGAAGGCGATCGTCATGCCCTGGAAACCGCCCCAACGACCCCGATGGGTGGATCGCCTGAACGCGCACGGCGCGGCGGTCGGCGGTGCGGCCGCGCTCGTCTCGCTCGACGCGGACGAGATGCTCGCCACCGCACGGCGCAGCACGGGGCTCGACGACTTCGGCGGCGAGGAGTGGCGCGCGCACTACGAGGTATTCGTTGCCGCGCTCGAGCGCGAATCGCGCCTGCACCTGGCGGGCCGCGTCGTGACGCGCGCGGAGATCCTGCGCGCGCTGCGCAATCGGCTCCAGCTCGCCGAACTCTGGCGGCGCCGGCCGGAGATCCTGCGCGAGCCGATCCACCCGCCCGTATTCGTGGTCGGCAGCCCGCGCTCGGGCACCTCGATCCTGCACGAATTGCTCGCGCTCGATCCCGCCCACCGCGCACCCGCGATGTGGGAGATCGAGCATCCCGTCGAGGCCCTTGCGGGCGACGCGCTGCGCGCGGTCGGCGACGCGGAGACCACGTTCTGGCACGACCTCCAACCCGAGTACGAGACGATGCACGCCAATGCGGGCGACCTGCCCAACGAGTGCATCTTCATCACGATGCACGAGTTCCTCTCCGACCAGTGGGGCGGCTGCCACAACGTGCCCACCTATCAGGCCTATCTCGCGAAAGCCGACCATCGCCCCGCGTACCGCTACCACCGGCGCTTCCTCCAGACGCTCCAGCAGCGCGCGCGCGGCGAGCGCTGGCTGCTCAAGGCGCCGAGCCATCTGTTCCAGCTGCGCGCGCTGTTCGCGGTGTATCCCGAGGCGCGCATCATCCAGACCCACCGCGATCCGCTCAAGACGATCCCCTCCTCGCTCTCGCTGATGGGCACGCTCAAGTGGATGCGCTGCGAGGAGTCGGATCCGGCCGCGGGCGCCGCGGCGAGCGCGTCGGGCTATGCCTACATCTACCGGCGCCAGATCGAACAGCGCGCGAGCGGCGAGCTGCCCGACGACCGCTTCGTCGATGTGCGCTATG
>DATFWW010000077.1:0-14233 GCA_035258825.1 Myxococcota bacterium | reverse complement strand
GCTCTGCGAGCCGCCGCCCGACGCGCTCGGCGGCCTCGCCGCCGACGCCCGCATCCACCTCGTCGAAAACGAGCACCATTCCGGAGCTCTGCTCGCGCAGCGCCTGCTTGAGCGCGAGGAACGCGCGAGAGAGCTCCCCGCCGCTCGCCACCTCGCGCAGCGGCTGCAGGCGCTCGCCCTTGTTCGCGCTGAGCAGGAACTCGGGCGACTCGGCACCGCCCGCTCCGCACGGCAGCCCTTCGGGCGCCCGTGCGGGCGGCAGTGCCACCTCGAAGCGCGCCTCCGGCATGGCGAGCTCGCGCAGCATCGGCTCGACCGCGCGCGCGAGCTCGGCCGCTGCGCGCTTGCGGCCGCGCGAGAGCTCGGCGGCCGCCGCTTCGAGCCGCGCGCGGCCGGTGCTGCGCTCCGCCTCGAGCTCGGCTTCGCGCGTGCCGGCCCCCTCGATCGCGTCGAGCTCGCGCGCCGCCGCGTCGCGGTGCGCGAGCACGTCCTCGACGGCGGCGCCGTACTTGCGCCGCAGCGCCTCGATCCGATGCAGCCGCTCCTCCGCGTGCGCGAGCCGGCTCGGATCCGCCTCGAGACCGTCGAGACGCCGCTCGAGGTCCGCGGCGAGGTCGCGCACCTCGGCGAGCGCGCCTTCCAGCCGCTCCGCGAACGGCGCGAGCTCGGGGTCGAGCGCGGCGAGCGCGGTGAGCAGACGCGCGGCCTCGGCGATCTGATCTCCCGCGCCGGCGGACTCCGGCTCGGCGGGGTCGCCCGCGAGCCGCGCGAGCGCAGTACCGCCCTCGCGCCCGATCCGGTCCACGTGCGCGAGCCGGGAGCGCAGCGCGAGCAGCGACTCGAGCTCGCCGGGCGCGAGCTTCGCCTCGTCGATCTCGCGCAGCTGGAACACGAGGAAGTCGCGGCGCTGCTCGCGGTCGCGCTCGGCGGCGCGCAGCCGCGCGAGCTCCGCCGCGATCTCGCGCTGGCGCGCCACCTCGGCCGCGACGCGCGCTCGGGTCGACTCGAGTCCGGCCCACCGATCGAGCAGCTCCGCGTGGCGCTCCGTGCGCAGGAGCGACTGCGAGTCGTGCTGGCTCGAGATCTCGATCCGCGCCGCGAACAGCTCGGCGAGCGAGGCGATCGGCAGCAGCTGGCCGGCGATCCACGCGCGGCTGCGCCCGCTCTTCGCGAGTGCGCGTCTCACGATCAGCTCGTGGGAGTCGCCGACGAGGCCGCGCTCGGCGAGCTCGCGCTCGAGCTCGGGCAGCGTCTCGGTGCGGAACACCGCCTCGACGACCGCCTGCTCGGCGCCCTCGCGCACCGTGCGCGCGAGCGCGCGGCCGCCCGCGAGCAGCGACAGCGCGCCGAGCACGATCGACTTGCCCGCGCCGGTCTCGCCGGTCAACACGTTGAGGCCCGGGGCGAACTCGAGCGACGCCGACTCCACGATCGCGAGCTCTTCGATCCGCAGCGTCTCGATCAACGCTCGCCCCAGCGCAGCTTCTCGCGCATCACGGCGAACGGGCTGCGGTGCGGAGACACGAGCAGGCGCGCGGGATGTGCCGAGCGCGCAATCGTCACGCGGTCGCGCTGCGCGAGCTCGATGCCCACCTGACCGTCCACCGTGAGGTGCACGTCTCCGCCGCGCGTGTCGAGCACCAGGATCTCGATGCGGTAGCGATCCGACAGCACGAGCGGGCGCTGGGTGAGCGTGTGCGGGCAGATCGGCGTCAGAACGATCGACTGGCCCTCGGGCAGGAGGATCGGCCCGCCCGCGGAGAGCGAGTAGGCGGAAGACCCGGTCGGCGTCGCCACGATCAGCCCATCGGAGTGATAGGTGGTGACGAAGGCGCCGTCGGCGCGCGTCTCGAGGTCGATCATCCGCGAGAGCGCGCTCTTGCCGATCACCGCGTCGTTGAGCGCGAGGAAGCGCCCGAGGGCGTGCCCTTCGCGCTCGACCTCGACGTCGAGGCGCATCCGCTCCGCCACCACGAGGCGCCCCGCGAACGCCTGCTCGAGCGCGCCGTAGAGCTCGTCGCTCGACGTCTCGGCGAGGAATCCGAGCGTGCCGAGGTTCACGCCCAGGAGCGGCACCGCGCGTTCGCCGATCGCGCGCGCGGCGGCGAGCAGCGTGCCGTCGCCGCCGAGCACGACCAGCAGGTCGACGCGCGCCGCGAGGTCGTCGAGCTCGAGGCCGTGGCGGCCGAGCCAGCGCGCGGATTCGCGGTCGAGCAGCACCTCGACGCCGTGATCGAGCAGCCACTCCTCGAGCGTGACGACGCGCTCGGCCACCTGCGGCTGATCGCGCTTCACGCAGATCCCGACCGACTGGAGCTTCACGCCGGGAAGCATCACACGTTGCTAGGCTCTGCGCATGTCCCCCGACGAGTCACTCGATTTGTTCCCGAGCGAGCGCAGCGCACGGGGCGCGCCGGCGGCGCCGCTCGCGGAGCGCATGCGGCCGCGTCGGCTCGACGAGATGATCGGCCAGCCGCAGCTGCTCGCGCCGGGGGCCGGCCTGCGCGCGCTGATGCGCGCGGGCGCGCTGCCGTCGCTGATCCTCTGGGGCCCGCCGGGCAGCGGGAAGACCACGATCGCGCGCCTGCTCGCGGAGGAGGTCGGCGCGCACTTCGAGGCGCTCTCCGCGGTGACGGCGGGCGTGAAGGAGATCCGCGCGGTGGTCGACCGCGCCGCGCGGCAGCGCGGGCACACCGTGCTCTTCCTCGACGAGATCCACCGCTTGAACCGCGCGCAGCAGGACACGCTGCTGCCGCACGTCGAGCGCGGCACCGTCACGTTGATCGGCGCCACGACCGAGAACCCCTCGTTCGAGGTGATCGCGCCGCTGCTCTCGCGCTGCCGCGTGTACGTGCTCGAGCGCCTCGGAGAGGAGGATCTCGCGGCGATCGTGCAGCGCGCGGCCGCCGACCCGCGCGGACTCGGCGGGCGCGCCGCGATCGGCGACGCCGCGATCGCGGCGATCGCGCACGCGGCGGACGGCGATGCTCGGCGCGCGCTCGGCATCCTCGAGACGGCCGCGGCGATCGCCGGGGACGGCGAGATCGCGCCCGAGGCGGTGCGCGAGGCGGTCGGCCGGCGGACCCTGGTGCACGACCGCGACCGCGAGGAGCACTACAACCTCGCCTCCGCATTCATCAAGAGCCTGCGCGCGAGCGATCCGGATGCGGCGCTCTACTACGCGGCCCGCCTGCTCGCGGCGGGCGACGATCTGCTGTTCCTCGCGCGGCGGCTCGTGATCTTCGCGTCCGAGGACGTGGGCAACGCGGATCCCGCAGCACTCGGGATCGCCACGGCCGCGTATCTCGCCGCCGAACGGGTCGGGCTGCCCGAGGGCCGGATCCCGATCGCGCAGGCGATCACATACCTCGCCTGCGCGCCCAAGAGCAACGCGGCCTATCGCGCGCTCGGCCGCGCGCTCGAAGCGGTCGAGCAGCACGGATCCCAGCCCGTGCCGCTGCACCTGCGCAACGCGCCCACGCGCCTGATGGAGCACCTCGGCTACGGCCGCGACTACACCTATCCGCACGACGCATCCGACGCGTTCGTCGCGCGCAACAACCTGCCCGAGGCGCTCGGGAAGGCGATCTTCTACGAGCCCACCCGCACGGGTGCAGAGGCCGCAGTCGCCGAGCGTCTCGCGGCGTGGCGGCAGCGCAAAGAGAAGGAATCCGGATGCTGAGGTGATCGGAATCACGGACCATGCAAAGCCGCGATGGCTATGCAATGATTGCGCGCGTTCGAAACCCCCCAAGTGAGGCATTCCATGGTGCGTTTGCTCTTGATCCTTGGACTCGTCGTGAATCTCTTCGCGTGCGCGAGCACTCCCGAGCCGGAGACTCCGCCCGCGACCCCGCCCGTGGCCCAGCCGGCACCGCCCGCACGGGAGCCCGTCTACCAGCCGCCGCCGGTGCGCGAGCTGCCGAAGACTGGAAGCTCGCTGCCTGCGTTGGGCCTCTCCGGGCTCACTGCTCTCGCGGGTGCGGGTGCGCTGCACTTGGTGCGGCGCCGGATCCGCTAGTGCGGTGGACCCGCTAGTGCGGTGGACCCGCTAGGGCGGGTCCACCGGCTCGCGACCCCGCGGCCGTCATGAGCGATCCGGAAACCGTTCGCCACCGCGCGCTGCGCACTGCGCTGCGATCGGCGGAGTACACCCTCGCGCTGGTGGGTGGCGTGTGCCTGATCGCCTATGGCGGCGCCTGCGCGCGGGCCTCGCTGACACAGCAGCGCGAGAGCGCGGCGTTCGACGAGGCCCTGCGCGCGCGCCAGGCGCGGTTGCAGCAGCAGATCGAGTCGGAAGCTCCGAACCGGAGCGAGTGGTCGCCCGCGCGCGTCGCCGCGTACGAGGCGAGCCTCGACAAGCCCGTGCGCGCGATCGGCCGCCTCGAGATTCCCGACGTCGACCTGTCGGTGATGGTGCTCGAGGGGACCGATGCGAGCACGCTCGACCGCGCCGTCGGCCACATCCCGGGAACGGCGCGCCCGGGCGAGCCCGGCAACCTCGCGATCGCCGGCCACCGCGACGGCTACTTCCGCGGCCTGCGCCACGTCCAGACCGGCGACGCCATCTCGCTCACGACGCTCGAGGGCGTCGCGCACTACCGGGTCGACAAGATCGAAGTGGTGAAGCCGGGCCGCACCGATGTGCTCGCGCCGAGCGCGTCAGCCACGCTGACGCTCGTCACCTGCTACCCCTTCTACCACATCGGGGATGCACCCTCGCGCTACATCGTGCACGCGCGCCAGGTGGCGTTCGAGCCGTGGTCACTGGACGGGAACGACGTCGCCGCTCGCTGACCAGCGCGGGAATGCCCGCGTCTCGTTGCGCTCGATCAAGATCTGGAACACGTGGCCGCCCGCCTGGATGCGGTCGCCGTGCGCGAGCTCGGCCGTGGCGATGCCAGTCCCGTTCACGCGGGTGCCGTTCGTGCTGTCGAGGTCGGTCACCTGGAAGCGCCCGCGCGCGAACTCGATCCGCAGGTGGCGCTGCGACATTTCGGGATCCGGGAACGCGGCATCCACGCCGGGCCCGCGCCCCACGAGCCAGTGCGGGCGCTCCACGATGTGCTCCTCGCCGGTCGCCTCTCCCGAGACTACGATCAGGCTCGCCGTGTAGCGCTCGAACCCGTGGCTCCGCGACGCCGCGGATCCGCTGCCGTTCGGCTTCTTCCCAGACATGGGCTCTCCTCCCGTGCCGCGCGGCCCGGGACCCCCGGCCGCACCCCTCCCGATTCGGCGAGCACACCCCGCGCAAACGTGACGGGTGTCGCAAAAATGCGACCCGGGTCAGGGATTGAATCGGAACGCGAGCCCACCCGTGGCGCTGAACTTGTTGTGCTGGGCGCCCGGCGCCGGCGTGTTGTCGTACTCGTCCGCGCACGCGATCCGGAACGCGAGCCACTGGAGCAGCGGGAGATCGAGCGAGGTCTCGGCCCGCGCCAGGTAATCGTAGGTCCAGTCATCCACGGCGGGCAGATACTCCGCCCGCGCGCGCCAGAGCGCGCCATAGGGCAGCACCGCATCGGCCTGGGCGCCGAATGCGATCGTCCAGAATTCCTTGCTGCGGCGCGGGCGGTCGTCCCCGAACGTGACGAACTCGTCGCCGAAGTAGTTCTCGTAGATCCAGGCGACGCCGACGTCCGCGGAGAGGTTCCTCGTCTTGCTCTTGATGAAGCGGTAGCCGGCGCCGCCGCGCGGCTCGGTGCGCAGCGAGAGGTGCAGCTCGTTGTCGTGCGTGAACCGCGTGGAGAGATAGGTGTACCAGTGGTCGGTCAGGTCGAGCTCTCCACGCGTGAACGCGAAGTGTGAGTTCTCGGTGATCGTCTTCCCTTCGTGCTTCTTGTTCTGGTCCGCATAGCGACTGCCCGCTTCGAACAGGAACAGGGTGGGCGTCTTCTTCCTCTGGATCAGGACCCCGGCGCCGCCGGCCAGCGTATCGGTCGTGCTGTCCGTATACGCCGCGTTCAGATCGAGCGTGGCCGTCCAGAAGCGCAAGCGGCTGCGCATCCGCTCCACCCACGAGCCGGAAGTCTTGCTCTCGTCGTAGGCGTGGAACAGCGTGATGACGTCGATCCCCTCGGCGGTCGCCGGCGTGTCGCCGACCAGGAGCTTGCCGCCCTCGTACCCGAGGATCCGGCCGTGCGCCTCGCCCTCGTCCCCGTGCAGCACGGTGTAGACGCCGTCGCTCTGGAGCGACTGCACATCCTCCCACTTCACCGCGATCTGGCCCTTGCCCGAGGCCGGCTCGAACAGCACGCCATCGGAGGTGAGGTCGGCGATGTGGCCATGGATCGTGTCGCCCTTCGCCCCGAGCTCGGCCTGCCCCGCCGCGACCAGCGGCGCGAGCAGCACCAGCGTGGCCGCCCCAACGCGCGCGGCCACCCGCCCCAACCCATCGAGATCGAACATGCTCACTCCTGTCCCCGGACGGTGCTGCAGACCTCCGGAACCCGGCTCTCGCGCCCGCGGCGAGGCGACTGCGCGCGCTGCTGCGAGGAGCCGGGCGAAGATCCCGCTGCGGCCGACCGGGATCGGGAACCGCGCGCCCGTCTCGCCGCGCCGGTCCTCGAGATCTTCGCTGCGCCCACCGCGCTCCCGCCGCATCGGAGGCGCGAATCAGCGGCGCAGCGCGTCGCGAATCTCGGTCAGCAACACCTCCTCGCGCGACGGCGCGGCCGGCGGCGGGGGCTCTTTCTTGATCAGCGTGTTCATCGCCTTCACGAGCAGGAAGATCGCGAACGCGACGATCGTGAAATCGATCACGACGTTGATGAACTTGCCGTAGCTGATCGTCACCGCTGCGGCACTTCCGACCGGCTCCTTCAGCGTGATCGCGAGGTCGGAGAAATCCATGCCGCCCGTGAGCATCCCGATCGGAGGCATCAGCAGGTCGTTCGTGAACGACGTGACGATCTTTCCGAACGCGGCGCCGATCACGACGCCGACCGCCATGTCGACGACGTTCCCGCGCATCGCGAATTCCTTGAACTCCTGGAGCATCCCCATTGCGTCGTCTCCCGGATCGTGCGGCGATTGCACCTTATCAGAACATGCGGTGCGAAACATCCGCAGTTTGCGATGCGAGGTGGAATGCACACGACGCAGCGCCGCGAGGGTTAGGGCTCGCCGAACACCGCGCGCAGGAGATCGGTGGTGCGCGCCTTGGGGTCGATGCGGATGCGCCGCTCTTCGCTCGCGATCAGCGTGAACAGCCCATCGAGCGTCTGCTCCGTGACATAGCGGTTCAGGTCGACCGCGGGGTCCTTCAGCAGCGCGAGCGCGTGATTGCGCGCGAGGATCTCCTGGAACGCGCGGTAGACGCCCGCTCCCCGCATCGCCGCTTCCACTACAGGCGCGAGGCGCTCGCGCAGTGCGGGCTCGCTCTCGCGGCGCAGGAACTGAGTGGCCGCGTCGTCGCCGCCCGCGCGGATCGCGCGTGCGTCGGCGATCTGCAGACCCGCCACCGCGCTCACGAGCGGACCCTGGGCCTCGCGCGCGGCGCGCTCGGCCGCGCGGTTCATCGCCACCTCGAGCTCGTCCACGGTGCTGCCGAAGCCGAGCGCGCGCAGCCCGGCGCCGAGCTTCTCGAGCTGAGGCGGCAGCGGAATGCGCACGCGCGGATCGTCGAGAAACCCGCCCGGCCGCGCCGCGCGCGAGACGCTGCGCTCGACTCCGAACCGGAGCGCCTCGCGCAGCCCCGCGACGATCGTATCGTCCGATGGCGCACCCGCGAAGCCGTTCCCGAACGCAGCGCAGCCGGCGACGGCGAGGCCGACGCCGGCTGCGGCCACGAGCATCCTGCGCGAGGCAGATCGCAGCGCGATCAGCACTCCCGCGCCTAGAGCGGCGTGAACTCGACGCGCCGATTCAAGCGCATGTGCTCCGGCGAGTCGTTGGGGACCTCGGGCTGCGATTCGCCGAAGCCGCGCGTCTCGAGCCGCGTCGGGTTCACTCCGTTGGCGACGAAGAACTTGCGGACCGCTTCGGCGCGCCGCTCCGAGAGCTTCTGGTTGTAGGCGTCCGTGCCGCGCGAGTCGGTGTGGCCGTCGATGCGGACGCGCAGGTCCGGATTGGCCTCGAGGACCGGGAGCGCCCGCTCCTTGAGCAGCTTCTGCGAATCGGCCGCGATCTCGGAGCTGTTCGTGTCGAAGTGGAGATCCTGCGCCACCCAGCACCCGCGCTCGTCCACGCGCACGAGCTTCGGTGTGTTCGGGCACTTGTCCCGGCTGTTCGGCACGCCGTCGCCGTCGTCGTCGCCATCGACGACCTTGGCCACGGGTGCGCTGCCGAAATAGACGTCGCGCTGGAAGCTCTGGAGCGCAGCCGACGTGCCGAGCGAACTCGCCGCTCGGTGCGATCCGCAGCCGGTCACCTTCGAGAGCTTCTGCAGGAACGCGCCGCCCTCTGGATCGCTGCCGATCTGGACGGTGTGGATGCAGACCTTGCCCTGGTAGCCCTTGGCGGCCGCCGCGGCCGCGTCGAGCACCTGCTTCTCCTTGACCGGTCGGCCGATCACGTCGGTGGGCTTGCCGTCCGACACCACGGTGATCGCGGCGTTGTCGCTCTTGCCATGGAGCTGGGCCCCCGCCTCGAGCAGGGCCTGATCGAGCGGCGTGCCCTCGCTCAGGTACTTGATGTCGCCGGCGTAGGCGCCGAGCGCGGAGCGATCGAACGACTTGAGCGGCTTCGAATCGCGCTTGACGCCTCCGAACTGGATCGCGCCCGCTTCATACTTGCCCGTCGGCATCGCCGACACGAGCGATTGCACGAGCGCCTTCTCGTGCGGGAACTGGTCGCGCCGCGAGATCGAGCCCGAGGAGTCGATGATCAGGATCGAATGGTTGACGACCAGCGTCTCGCCCGCCCCGGGCGTCACGGGTTGGACGTCCACGGGTCTGACGACCGGTGTACTGCAGGCGAGCACGCAAACACCCGAAACGAGCGAAAGGCCGATGGCTGTCTTACGCATGATTCCCTTCTGTTGGTTCCCGGTAGGTGCGCAGAGGCACCCGGCGCACGGGGATATAGCCGAGCACTCGAAGCGCTCCAAGACACTGCGCGCATACTGACACACGCGAACGACGCGGGTGCCAGGCATTTGCGAATGGCGGGGCGGACGGGACTCGAACCCGCAACTTCCGGCGTGACAGGCCGGTGCTCTAACCGATTGAACTACCGCCCCAAAACCATCGTTCGCACGAGCCGCGCGGGGCGCGACACGGGCCCCGCGCACCGCGCCGGGATCTCCCGGCACCGGCTCCGATTAGCAAAATGAGGCCGTCCCAGACAGGGGCTCAGTTGCGCGAATGGCCCGCGGCCGCTTGCATCTGCGCCGCCTGCATCTGCAGCACGAGCCCCATGTCGCCCAGGATGCGAATGCGACCGGCCATGAACGCCTCGATGAGCTTGAGCTCGCCCGCGGCGAGCTGATCGGCGTCAGCCGCGGAGACGCACACCTCGGTGGTCGGCAGGGAAGGGATGTCGCCCGGTCCGAGCTGGAGACCGACGCGCCACTCGCCTGCGGCATCGCTGACCACGACGTGCACGAGACCGCGCAACTCGCCGAGTGCGGCAATCGCCGCGGGGATGCCGGCACCGACCAGCCCGACCGCGGCCTCGACTTCGGGCGCACCCGGCTGGAACAGCGCCGCCGCGCCGCGTCCCACCGCGCCGCCGCGGCCCTCCCAGAGCGCTCCGCGCCAGTCCGCCACGGTCTGCACGTAGCTGAACGCCGTCTCCGCGCGCGAGCCCGCGCGCACGCGCACGTCCCCGTCGCACAGGTCGAGCACCCACTCGCCGCCACCTTCGCCCACGAGCTGCACGCCGAGCGCGAGCGCGACGCCCGCCGCGTGCTCGGGGCGCGCGGACTCCGCGAACGCCGCGGGCAGGTAGCGCTCGAGCAGCTCGGCCGGCGCGACCGGCGAGCGCGGAAACTCGGCCATCGGGATCTCCCGGATCAGGAAGCGGGCGTGTGCGCGGAGTCTACCCCAGCGTGACCTATCTTCCGGCGCCTGACGAGGAGACAGAATGGGCGACGCCCGCGAGCTGGAAGAGGGAACCCGTCTCGCGCTCGAGTTCGATAAGCTCGGCCGGATCGGTGCACGCGGCCAGCGCGTGGTGCCCGTGGTGTTGCAGCACGCGGAGACCGGCGCAGTGCTATTCGTGGGTTATGCGAACCGCGAGGCGCTGCGGGAGACGCTGAGGCGCGGCGAGGCAGTGCTCTGGTCGACCTCGCGCGACGAGCTGTGGCACAAGGGCGCCACGTCGGGCGACGTGCTCGACCTCGTCGAGGTGCGCGTGAACTGCGAGCAGAACTCCCTGCTCTACCGCGTGCTGCCGCGCACGGGCGGCGCGTGCCATACGATCGGCTCCGACGGCCGCGCCCGGCCGTCGTGCTACTACCGGCGCGTGGTGAGCGAGGACGCGCTCGAGCCGCTCTAGCCTTCGCCGATCCGGTACCGGATCGGCATCCGCTTGATCCCGCCGACGAAGCTCGACCGCAGCCGCTCCACTGGCCCGGCGAGCTCGCACTCGGCGAGCCGCGCCGCGAGATGGCGGAACACGACGCGCAACTCGAGGCGCGCGAGGTTCGCGCCGAGGCAGAAGTGCTCGCCGATGCCGAACGCGAGGTGGCGGTTGGGGTGGCGGTCGATCCGGAAGTGGAACGGATCGTCGAACACCTCTTCGTCGCGGTTGGCCGACGGGTAGAAGAGGCACAGATTCTGTCCCGCGCGGATCTTCACGCCGCGGATCTCGACATCCTCGATCGGCGTGCGGCAGAACTGGATCACGGGCGTGGTCCAGCGCACGATCTCCTCCACCGCCGAATCGACGAGCGACGGGTCGCGGCGCAGGCGATCCCACTCCCCCGGATGCTCGAGGAAGGCGAGCAGCCCGCCCGTCATCGCGTTGCGCGTGGTCTCGTTTCCGGCGACCACGAGCAGGAAGTAGAACGAGAGCAGCTCGCGCTCGGGCAGCGGCTCGCCGTCGATCCGGGCATTCGCGACCACGCTGACGATGTCGTCGGTGGGCTTCGCGCGGCGCTCGCGCGCCATCTCGGCGAAGTAGCCGAACAGCGAGAGGCGCGCCTTCTGCGCGGTCCGGAACGCGTCGTCGCCCGCCTCCTGATACTCCGGGTCCGCGGAGCCGATCACGCGGTTGGTCCAGTCGAACATCGTCGGCCACATGTCGCGCGGCACGCCGAGCAGCTCGGCGAGCACCTGGAGCGGCAGGGGACCCGACAGCCGCTCGACGAAGTCGTCCTGCTGTGCGCCGCCGTCGCCCATCATGGCGTCGAGCAGATCGCGCGCGATCACCTCGATGTCGCGCCGCATCCGCTCGAGGCCGCGCGGAGTGAAGCGGTGGCTCGCCAGCTTGCGAAATGCCCCGTGATCCGGCGGATCCATGTTGAGCAGGTGACGCAATACCACCGCGCCGCTGCCTTCGGGCGGCGCCATTTCGGGAAGAGCGGCCAGGCGCGGGCCGTTCCGGAACAGCTCGGGCTGCTTGGAGATCCAGACGATGTCCGCGTGCTTCGTCACCGCCCAGAACGGATTCACGATGTTGCGGTCGTTCCAGTGGATCGGGTCTTCGCGCCGGAGGAGTGTCCAGGCTTCGTGCGGATAGCCGTTCCGCGCATAGGTGTCGTTGCTGATGATGTCGAGCGAGTCGAGGTCGGCCGCCATGGGATCCCTCTGGCGCAGGCGCACCGCGATCTTCTCAGACGCGCGCGCGGACCTCAAGCGCGGTAGGTTCCGCGCTTCGCGGGAGGGCCCATGGCGGATTGGCGCCGATGCAGCGCGTGCAAGAACCCGATCGCGCTCGGCGCGACGTACTGGGTGTGCAGCGTGTCGACCTGCAACCAGAAGCGCACGGGCCTCGCGTTCTGCACTGTGAGCTGCTGGGACGCGCATCTGCCGGTGGCGCGGCACCGCGAGGCCTGGGCCGAAGAGCGCGTCGCGCCTTCGCGCGCGGAGTCCGGTGACGCGGGCGGCAAGCAGCGCCGGCTCGTGCGGCCGGCGGGAACCGCGCCTGCTGCGGCGCCCGGTGCCGACGACGTGCTGATCATCGCGAGCCGGCTCAAGGACTACATCCGCGCGAAGTCCGGCTACAACACGAGCGACCGGGTACTCGGCCCGCTCTCCGACATCGTGCGCCGCGTCTGCGACGAGGCGATCCGCGGCGCGCAGCGCGAGGGTCGCCGAACCGTGCTCGATCGCGACATCCCGGAGAGCTGAGTCGCACCGGCGGGTTTCGAGTGCGCAGGCACGGCAAGGTCGGTGGGCGCGGACGGACTCGAACCGCCGACTTCCTCGGTGTAAGCGAGGCGCTCTACCAGCTGAGCTACGCGCCCGGGATATCGCGCGCCGCTGCGCGGCGCTTGCTTCAATTTACGCCGGCCGGAATCGGGATCTCCACCGGCTTGGCCGCGGGCGGCGGCACATCCTCGTGGATGTCGTCGAACTCGTGGTCGCCCTCGCGCAGGAACGATTCCGGGTCCGCGAGCGACAGCGCGGCTCCGAGCACCTCGTCCATGTGGTCGACGCTCACGATGCGGAGCCCGCGCCGGATCGCCTGCGGGATGTCGGCGAGGTCCTTCTCGTTCTCCTTGGGGATCAGCACGGTGTCGATGCCGCCGCGCAGCGCCGCGATCATCTTCTCCTTGAGCCCGCCGATCGGCAGCACGCGACCGCGCAGCGTGATCTCGCCCGTCATCGCGACGTTGGAGCGGATCGGCACGCGCGTGAGCGCGGACGCGATCGCGGTGGCGATCGTGATCCCGGCCGACGGTCCGTCCTTGGGCGTGGCGCCCTCGGGCACGTGGATGTGGATGTCGACCTTCGAATAGAAATCGCGCGTGAGCCCGAGCTGCTTCGCGCGCGTGCGCACGTAGGAGAGCGCGGCGTTGGCCGACTCCTGCATCACCTCGCCGAGCCGGCCGGTGACCTGGAGCTTGCCCTTGCCCGGCGTCACCGATACCTCGGTCTGGAGCAGCTCGCCGCCCACCTCGGTGTAGGCAAGACCCGTGCACACGCCGACGCGGTCGGCCTCCTCGGCCTGGCCGAAGCGGTACTTCGGCACGCCGAGCAGCTTCCTGACCTTCTGCGGCGTGATCCTCGTGAGCGTCGCGCTCGGGCCCGCCTTCACCACGTCGCGCGCGATCTTGCGGCAAACCGATGCGATCTCGCGCTCGAGGCTGCGCACGCCCGATTCGCGCGTGTAGTAGCGGATGATCTCGAGGATCGCGGTGTCGGTGAACGCGATGTGCTGCTCGGAGAGCCCGTTCGCCTCGCGCTGCTTCGGCACCAGGAACTCGGTGGCGATCGAGAGCTTCTCGCTCTCGATGTAGCCGGGCAGCTGAATGATCTCCATGCGGTCCTGGAGCGGCCGCGGGATCTGCGACAGCACGTTCGCGGTGCACACGAACATCACGCGCGAGAGGTCGTAGTCGAGATCGAGGTAGTGGTCGTTGAAGGTGTGGTTCTGCTCCGGATCGAGCACCTCGAGCAGCGCCGCCGACGGGTCGCCGCGGAAGTCCATCGACATCTTGTCGACTTCGTCGAGCAGGAACACCGGGTTGCCCGAGCCGGCCTTCTTGAGGCTCTGCAGGATCTTGCCGGGCAGCGCGCCGATGTAGGTGCGCCGGTGGCCGCGGATCTCCGCCTCGTCGCGCACGCCACCCAGCGATACGCGCACGAAGTCGCGGCCCGTGGCGCGCGCGATCGACTTGCCGAGCGACGTCTTGCCGACGCCGGGCGGCCCGACCAGGCACAGGATCGGGCCCTTCATGCGCTCGACGAGCGACTGGACGGCGAGGTACTCGATGATGCGCTCCTTCGGCTTCTCGAGGCCGTAGTGGTCCTCGGCGAGCACGCGCTCGGCCTCGGTGATGTCGTGGGTCTCGTCCTTGTAGGCCTCCCAGGGCAGCGAGATGATCCAGTCGATGTAGTTGCGCACGACGGTCGCCTCGGCGCTCATCGGCGACATCATCTTGAGCTTCTTGATCTCCTTGTCTGCCCGCGCGCGCGCCTCCTCGGGCATCTTCTTGGCCTTGAGCTGCTCCTCGAGCTCCTCGATCTCGTTCTTGAACTCGTCGCGCTCGCCGAGCTCCTTCTGGATCGCGCGCATCTGCTCGTTGAGGTAGTACTCCTTCTGCGAGCGCTCCATCTGCTTCTTGACGCGGCCGCGGATCTTGCGCTCGACCTCGAGCACCTCGATCTCCGCCTGCATGCGC
>DATFWW010000076.1:0-2880 GCA_035258825.1 Myxococcota bacterium | reverse complement strand
TTGCGAGCACCGAGAGCGTCTGGGTACCGAGCACCAGGGAGGGATCGTAGCGGAAGCGGAGCTCCGGCATGCGCTTGATCGGCAGCGCGCTCGCGATCCGGTGGCGCACGAACGGCGCCGCGCTGTCGAGCCCGGCCTGGTGCTCCGCGATGCGGTCTTCGTCCCGATCCAGCTCGAGTGCGCTCCAGAAGACCATCGCGTGGGAGAGATCGGGCGCCACGTCGATGCGCGTGAGCGTGACGAGACCCACGCGCGGATCGGCGACCTCCTCGCGCAACAGACGCGCGATCTCTTCGAGCAGCTCCGCCGCGATCCGTTCGGTGCGCCGCGACACGATCAATCCCCGTCCTCGTCTCCGCCGTCGTCTTCGGGATTCCAGGGCCGCTCGTCGTGCGGGAGATCGACGACCTCGATGTCCGCCGACAACACGCGCGCGAGGTGCAGATCCTCGATGAACTCGCCCGCGCGCTCGAGCACCGAACGCACGGTCGCCGCGTCCATGCCCGCCGCCGCGAGCCCGAGCGCCGCATATTGCCAGGTGTCCTGACCGCCGATCTCCGAAACCGCGAGGTTGAACTCGTTGCGCACGCGCCGCACGATCGACCGGATCACGCCGCGCTTCGCCTTGAGCGATTGCGCGCCCTCGATGTGCAGCTCGACGACGCACGCGCCGACGATCATTCGAGCGTCGCCGGCTTCTCCTCGAGCACGTACGTCTCCACGACGTCGCCGATCTTCACGTCGTTGTAGCCCTCGATGCCGAGGCCGCACTCGAAGCCCGAGTTCACCTCGCGCACGTCGTCCTTGAAGCGCTTCAGCGAGCTCACGCGGCCCTCGTAGATCTGGACTCCGTCGCGCAGCAGGCGGCACGAGGCACCGCGGCGCACCTTGCCCTCGGCCACGTAGCAGCCCGCGATCGTGCCGACGCGCGGGACGCTGAACGTGTCGCGCACCTCGGCGCGCCCCTCGAACTTCTCGCTGATCGTGGGCGGCAGCAGGCCCGCCATCGCATTGCGGACGTCGTCGACGACCTCGTAGATCACCTGATAGGTGCGGATCTCGACGCCCTGCCCTTCGGCGGCGCGGCGCGCGGCCGGGTCGGGCCGCACGTGGAAGCCCACGATGATGCCCTCGCTCGCCTTGGCGAGCATCACGTCGGTCTCGGTCACCGCGCCGACGCCCGCGAGCAGCACGTCGACCTTCACCGAGTCGGTCGAGAGCTCGAGCAGCGCCGCGCGCAGCGCCTCGACCGAGCCCTGCGTGTCGGCCTTCAACACGACCGAGAGCTCCTTGACTCCGCCGCCCTCGGCCTGGGCGAAGAACTCGTCGAGCGTGAGCCGCGGCGCGGCCGCAGCGGGGCGCTCGCGCTGCTCCGACTCGCGGTGCGCCACGATGTCCTTCGCGACGCGCTCGCTCTCGACCACGTGGAACGGCTCGCCCGCGTCCGGCACGGACGTGAGCCCGGTGATGCGCACGGGCACCGACGGGCCCGCCTCGTCGACGCGCTTGGCGTTCTCGTCGTCCATCGCGCGCACGCGGCCGAAGCTCCGGCCTACCACGACGGTGTCGCCGCGGCGCAGCGTGCCCTGCTGGACCAGCACGGTGGCAACGGGGCCCTTGCCCTTGTCGAGGGCGGCCTCGAGCACGATGCCGGACGCGCGCTGTTCGGGATCCGCCTTGAGCTCGAGCACCTCGGCCTGGAGCAGCACCATCTCCAGCAGCTTGTCGATGCCGGTGCCCTTGGTCGCGGAGACCTCGGCACTGATCGTCTCGCCGCCGAACTCTTCGGCGACGAGCCCGTGCTCCATCAGTCGCTGGCGGATCTGCGATGGATTCGCACCCGGCAGGTCGATCTTGTTGATCGCCACCACGATCGGCACGTTGGCGGCCTTCGCGTGCTCGATCGCCTCGATCGTCTGCGGCATCACGCCCTCGGTGGCCGCCACGACCAGGATCACGAGGTCGGTCACCTTCGCGCCGCGCGCGCGCATCTCCGTGAACGCGGCGTGGCCGGGCGTGTCGATGAACGTGATCACGCCGTCGCCCACACGCGCCTGATAGGCGCCGATGTGCTGGGTGATGCCGCCGGCCTCGCCCGCCACTACGTTCGCGTGGCGGATCGCGTCGAGCAGCGACGTCTTGCCGTGGTCGACGTGGCCCATCACCGTCACCACGGGCGGACGCGGCTTCTGCGCTCCGGGCTCCGATTCGCTCGGCTGCGCGAAGTACGCCTGCTCCTTGAAGCCGGTGTCCTGGACGTCGAAGCCGAACTCCGCCGCCACCTTCGCGGCGGTGGACACGTCGATCGAGGTGTTGATCGACACCATCGTGCCGAGCGCCATCAGCTTGCGCTGGACGTCGGGCGCCTTCGAGCCGAGCTGGCGCGCGAGCTCGCCGACCGTGATCGATCCCTCGATCCGCAGCACGCGGCGCGACTCCGAAGTGATGCGCGCGGCCGCGGGCCGGTTCAGCGCGTCGCGCCGCTTGCGCCGCGGCGAGGCCGCGGTGCGCGGGTCGACCGTCACCTGCCGCCGCACCGGCGCGCGCCCGACCGCCTGCCGCGCGAGCGTCTCCTGCTCGCGCAGATTCACCACCTCGCGCACGAGTTTGCGCTGGCGGCCGGAGCGATCGGGGCCCTGGGAGCGCTCGGGCGCCTCGGGCGCAAGGCGCGGGCCCGCGCTCGCGCGCGGGGTCCCGCGCTCTTCGACCTCCGCGGCGATCGGCCGCGGAGCAGGCTCCGGCTCGGGGATCTCGACGACCGGCTCCTCGGGGACGGGCTCCGGCTCCTGCGGTACCGGCGCGGGCTCGACGGCGATCGGCTCGGACGTCGGCGGCGCGACCACTTCCTCGGCGATCAGCTCGGGCGCCGGCTCGGGAGCG
>DATFWW010000075.1:0-26047 GCA_035258825.1 Myxococcota bacterium | reverse complement strand
AGCCCGGTGCGCACGGCGAGCAGTGCGAGCCGACCCGCAAGCAGGCCGAGCCAGAATGCGCTGATCGCGAACCGGCCACGCGCGGGGTCGAGTCCCAGCGCATCGGTCGCATACGGCACCGCGAACACCGTCACCGACGATTCGACGCCCACGTAGGCGAATGCGACTGTTGCGAGCGGAAGGAGCGGCCCGAGTGGAAGCGCGCGAGTGGCTCCACCGCGCGGTGTCGGTGTTCGCGGCTCGGGCGCAGGCAGCGGCACGCACGCCGCCCACGCGGCGATCGCGAGGTGCGCCCAACCGGCGGCGTGGTAGCTCGCGGTGAAATGGCGCGCCGATGCGATCCACCCGGCGATCGGCGGGCCGAGCATCGCGCCGATCGTGGCGGCTGAGTGCACCGCGAGCATCGGGCGCGCTGCGCGCTCGCGGTATCGCTGGCCGATCACCGCGTTGATCAGCGTGTCGTAGAGGCCGATCCCCGCGCCCGCGCCCGCCGCGTGCGCGAGCCAGCGCGCATAGCTCATCTCGCGCTGCACGCCGATCAGCGCCGCCGCGGCGAGCAGCATCGATCCCACGAACAGCGGCCGGCGCGGATAGCGGTCGAACAGCGGCCCCGCGATCACCACACCCGCGCCGAGCCCGAGCGCGAGCGCCGACGCGAGCAGGCCCGATCGCGCGAGGTCGAGCCCGAGCTCCGACGCGAGGCTCGCCTGGTTCGCGCCGATCAGCACGAGCACGGCGCCGAACGCGAGGAACGCGCAGAAGCAGAGCGGCAGCACCGCCGGGAGGCTATCGGATCGCGCGATCCGATCCGATCGATCGATCGCGCGGAGGAATCCGCCTTCAGCGCGCTGGGCGGTCCCGGACGTCTACAGCATCCCGAGCTCGAGCTTCGCCGCCTCGGACATCATCCCGGGGTTCCACGGCGGATCCCACACGAGGTCGAGCACCACCGAGGAAACGCCCTCCACGCTGCGCGTCTTCGACTCCACCTCGGGCGGCAGCTCCTCCGCGGCCGGGCACATCGGCGAGGTGAGCGTCATGCGGATCGCGACCGCGCCGTCCTCGTCGAGCTTCACCTTGTAGATCAGGCCGAGCTCGTAGATGTCGACGGGGATCTCGGGATCGAACACGGTCTTCAGCTGCTGCACGATGCGGTCGCCGACGGCGCGCATCGCTTCGGGCGCCTCGACGATCGCGTCGAAGTCCGGCGCCTTGGTTTGGGCGGGCCGAGTCGCGTCGTCGCTCATCGCCAGCTACTCCGTCGACACGACGTGGCCATCTGCGAGCGCCGATCGCAGCGTATGCCAGCACAGCGTCGCGCACTTGACGCGCACGGGGAATTCGCGGACGCCGCCGAATACGGCGAGCTTGCCGAGGCCGCGCATTTCGGGCTCGCTGCGCGGGTCCGAGGTGACGAGCTCGTGGAAGGAGCGGAACAGCTCCTCGGTCTCCGCGACGGGCCTGCCCTTTACGGCTTCGGTCATCAGCGATGCGGAGGCCTTCGAGATCGCGCAGCCCTGGCCCTCGAATCCGACGTCGCGCACCACGCCGTCCTCGAGCGTGACGTGCACCGTGAGCCGGTCGCCGCACAGCGGGTTGTTGCCCTCCGCGTGCCGGTTCGCGTCGCGCGGCGGGCCCTGGTTGCGCGGGTGCTTGTTGTGGTCGAGGATCACCGACTGGTAGAGCTCTCGGAGGTCAGAGGTCACGCGAACACCTCGCGCGCCACGTGCAGCGCGGAGACGAGCGCGTCGACGTCGCTCTCGTCGTTGTAGAGCGCGAGCGAGGCGCGCGCCGTGGCCGGCACGTCGAAGCGCTCCATGAGCGGCTGTGCGCAGTGGTGGCCCGTGCGCACGGCAACGCCCTCGCGGTCGAGGATCGTGCCGAGGTCGTGCGGGTGGACGTCGTCCATCACCATCGAGATCACCGCGGCCTTGTGGGGCGCGGTGCCGAGGATGTGCAGGCCGGGCACCTCGGCGAGGCGCGCGTCCGCGTAGCCGAGCAGCGCGCGCTCGTGCGCGCCGATCGCGTCGAAGCCGATCCGCTCGACATAGTCGATCGCCGCGCCGAGGCCGATGATCGCCGCGATGTTGGGCGTGCCGGCCTCGAAGCGCTGCGGGATTCCCGCGAACGTGGTGCCGTGCAGCGTCACCGATTCGATCATCGAGCCGCCCGTCAGGAACGGCGGCATCGCCTCGAGCAGCGCGGCGCGGCCCCACAGCACGCCGACGCCCGATGGACCGTAGAGCTTGTGGCCCGAGAACGCGTAGAAGTCGCAGCCGAGCGCCCCCACGTCGACGCGCTGGTGCGGCACCGCCTGCGCCCCGTCGACGAGCAGCGGCACGCCGCGCTTGCGGCACAGCTGGGCGATCTCGCGCACTGGGTTCACCGTGCCGAGCACGTTCGAGACGTGAGTCACCGCCGCGATCCTCGTGCGCGGCGAGAGCAGCTTCTCGAACTCGTCCATGCGCAGCACGCCGCGGTCGTCGATCGGGGCCACGCGCAGCACCGCGCCGCGCTCCTCGCACAGGACCTGCCACGGCACGAAGTTGCCGTGGTGCTCCATGTGGGTCACGAGCACTTCGTCGCCCGGCTCTACGTGGCGGCGGCCGTAGCTGTAGGCGACGAGGTTGATCGCCTCGGTCGCGTTGCTCGTGAACACGATCTCGCGCCGATCGCGCGCGCCGAGGAACGCCGCGACCTTGTCGCGCACCGCCTCGAGCATGTCGGTGGCCTCGAGCGAGAGCTGGTAGACGCCGCGGTGCACGTTGGCGTAGTGCGCGGAGTAGAGGTCGCTCACCGCGTCGATCACGGCGCGCGGCTTCTGCGCGCTCGCGGCGCTGTCGAGGAACGCGAGCGGCTTGCCGTGGATCCGGCGCGCGAGGATCGGGAAATCCTTGCGGATGGTCGCGACGTCGTAGCTCACCGCGCCTCTCCCCGGGCGCGCCGCAGACATGCCACCACCGCGTCGTCGAGCCCCTGGGCGAGCGCGCGCGCGGGCAGGCGCTCGAGCACCTCGAGCGCGAACGCGCGCAGCAGGAGGTCGCGCGCGCGCGCCTCGGGCAGCCCGCGCGAGCGCAGGTAGAACAGCGCGTTCTCGTCGAGCCGGCCGATCGTGGATCCGTGGCTGCACTTCACGTCGTCGGCGTAGATCTCGAGCTGCGGCTTCGTGTCGATTTCCGCGCGCGCGCCGAGCAGCAGGTTCGCGTTCGACTGCGAGGCCGAGGTCTTCTGCGCGTCGGGCCGCACGATCACGCGGCCGCGGAACACGCCGCGCGCCGCGCCGCCGAGCACGCCCTTGTAGAGCTCCCGGCTCGTGCCGTGCGGCACCGCGTGGTCGATCTCGGTGTGATTGTCGAGCACGCTCGCGCCGCCGCCCACGAACAGCCCGTCGAGCGTGCAATGCGCGCCCTCGCCCGCCAGCAGCACGCCCGCGTCGTTGCGCACGAGGCAGCCGCCCAACGTGAGTGTGTGGGCCGTGAACGTGCTGTCGCGCTCCTGCCGCACGGCGAGATTCGCGACGTGGAAGTGCGCGTCGTGCTCGCGCTGGAGCAGCACCCAGTGGACGGTCGCACCGGCGCCCACGTGCACTTCGGTGACTGCGTTCGTGAAGCCGGGGCCGCTGCCCGTGCTCACGTGGTCCTGCACGATCGTCACGCGGCTGCCCGCCTCTGCGACCACCGCGACGCGCGGATGCGTCATCTGCGGCCGCTCGTCGGTCACGCTCGCGAACACGAGGTGCACCGGCTGCTCGAATGCGACGCCGCGCGGCGCGCGCACCACCGCGCCGTCGCTCGCGAACGCGGAGTTGAGCGCGGCGAACGGGTGCAGCTTCAGGTCCACGCAGTGGTCGAGGTGCGCCTCGATCGGGCTCGCGCCGTCCGCGAACAGCGCGGCGAGGCTGTCGCAGCGCGCGCCGCCCGGCAGGCCCGGCGGCGACGACAGCGCCGGCTCCGCCCGGCCGTTCGCGAACGCGTACAGGCTGCACGCGAACAGCGGCGTCGCGAGCTCCTCGAGGTCGGCGCGGCTCACGCGCGCGGGCTCCGCGAGCGCGAACGGCACTGCTGCGAACGGGGCGAGGTTCGTGTAGCGCCACTCCTCCTCGCGCGTACTAGGCAGGCCGCGCGATGCGAACGCGGCGAGCGCGGCGCGCCGGTGAGCGGCGAGCCAGGACGGTTCGCCGCGGCGCGAGTCCGCGAACGCGCGGTGCTCGGCCACGAAGCGGTCGCGGGCGGCGTCGAGCTCGCTCACGCCGAAGCTCCCTCGACCCAGCCGTAGCCCTTCTCCTCGAGCTCGAGCGCGAGCTCCTTTCCGCCGCTGCGCACGATCCGTCCGCCCGCCAGCACGTGCACCACGTCGGGCACGATGTAGTCGAGCAGCCGCTGGTAGTGCGTGATCACGAGCATCGCCCGTGCGGGGTGGCGCAGCGCGTTCACGCCGCCCGCCACGATCCGCAGCGCGTCGATGTCGAGCCCCGAGTCGGTCTCGTCGAGCACCGCGAGCCTGGGCTCGAGGATCGCCATCTGGAGGATCTCGTTGCGCTTCTTCTCGCCGCCCGAGAAGCCCTCGTTCACGGAGCGCTGCATCAGCTTCTCGTCCATCTCGACGAGCTTCATCTTCTCGCGCGCGAGCGAGAGGAAGTCGATCGCGTCGAGCTCGGGCTCTCCGCGGTGGTTGCGCACTGCGTTCAGTGCGGCCTTCAGGAAGTACATATTCGCGACCCCCGGGATCTCGACGGGGTACTGGAAGGCGAGAAATATTCCTTGGCGCGCGCGCTCCTCGGCCGGGAGCGCGAGCAGGTCGCGGCCGTCGAAGCGCACCGCCCCGCGCGTCACCTCCACCGAAGGCCGGCCCGCGAGCACGTTGGCGAGCGTGCTCTTGCCGGAGCCGTTCGGGCCCATGATCGCGTGCACCTCGCCGGGCCGGATCGCGAGGTCGACACCCTTCAGGATCTCCGCGCCGCCGGCGGTGGCGTACACATCCACGAGCTCGAGCATCGGCGCGCCATGGCCTCCCTGCGGCATCAGCCCACCGCCCCTTCGAGCGAGACGCCGAGCAGGTTCTGCGCCTCCACCGCGAACTCCATCGGCAGCTCGCGCAGCACCTGCTTGCAGAAGCCGTTCACGATCATCGACACCGCGTCTTCCTCGGAGATTCCGCGTTGCCGGCAGTAGAAGAGCTGGTCTTCGCCGATCTTGCTCGTGGTGGCCTCGTGCTCGACGGTGGCACTCGGGTTCTTCACCTCGAGATAGGGGAAGGTGTGTGCGCCGCATTCGTCGCCGAGCAGCAGCGAGTCGCACTGCGAGTAGTTGCGCGCGTTATTCGCCTTCGGGCCGATCCGCACGAGCCCGCGGTAGCTCTGCTGGCCGCGCCCCGCGGAGATGCCCTTCGAGATGATCGTGCTCTTCGTGTTCTTCCCGATGTGCAGCATCTTCGTGCCGGTGTCCGCTTGCTGGTGGTGGTTCGTCATCGCCACCGAGTAGAACTCGCCGACCGAGTCGTCGCCCTGCAGGATGCAGCTCGGATACTTCCACGTGATCGCCGACCCCGTCTCCACCTGCGTCCACGAGATCTTCGAACGCGCGCCGCGGCAGGCGCCGCGCTTGGTCACGAAGTTGTAGATGCCGCCCTTGCCTTCCTTGTCGCCCGGGTACCAGTTCTGGACCGTCGAGTACTTGATCTCGGCGTCGTCGAGCGCCACGAGCTCCACCACGGCAGCGTGCAGCTGGTTCTCGTCGCGCTGCGGCGCGGTGCAACCCTCGAGATAGGAGACGTATGCGCCCGCGTCCGCGACGAGCAGCGTGCGCTCGAACTGGCCGGTACCCGCCGAGTTGATCCGGAAGTACGTGGAGAGCTCCATCGGGCAGCGCACGCCCTTCGGGACGTAGGCGAACGAACCGTCGGAGAACACCGCGGAGTTCAGACACGCGAAGAAGTTGTCGGAGTAGGGCACGACCGAGCCGAGGTACTCGCGCACGAGCTCCGGGTGCTTGTGCACCGCCTCCGAGAACGAGCAGAACACGATGCCGAGCTTCTCGAGCTCCGCCTTGAACGTGGTGGCGACCGACACGCTGTCGAACACGGCGTCGACGGCAACGCCGGTGAGGCGCTTCTGCTCGGACAGAGAGATGCCGAGCTTCTCGTAGGTGGCGAGCAGCTCCGGATCCACCTCGTCGAGGCTCGCGAGCTTCGCCTTCGGCTTGGGCGCCGAGTAGTAGATGATGCTCTGATAGTCGATCTTCGGGTACGAGACGTGGGCCCAGGTGGGTTCAGTCTCCCGCTCCAGCATTTCGAGGAAACGGTGCAGCGCGCGCAGCCTCCATTGGAGCAGCCACTCGGGCTCGTGCTTCTTCGCGGAGATCAGGCGCACGACGCTCTCGTCGAGTCCGGGCGGGATCGTCTCCGACTCGATGTCGGTGACGAAGCCGTACCGGTACTCGCGGTTGGCGAGCCGTGCGAGCTCCGCATTTTCGGATTCGGACATGGAGTTGCCTTCCCGTTAGGTGGATGGCCGCGGCCGCGTGTCGATGCCCGTGGTGTCCACGCCGAGACTGGCGAGCGAGACGATCGTCCCCGGGCCGTTCTGTGAGGCGAGGTCGGCGAGCCGGATCCGCGAGAGCGCATCGTGTACCGCGCGGTTGATTCGCTGCCACGGCGTGCGCACGTGGCAGCGCGGCTCCTGCGAGCACGCGCCCTCGTGGAGGTTGCAGTCGGTGAGCGCGATCGGGCCCTCGAGCGCGGTGATCATCTCGGGCACAGTGATCTGCTCGGCCGGGCGTGCGAGCCGGTACCCGCCCTTCGCGCCGCGCGACGACGCGAGCAGGCCCTGGCGCGCGAGCGACTTGAGCAGCTTGCTCACGGCGGGCAGCGGGAGCTGGGTCTCCGCGGCGATGTCGCGCGCCGCGTGCGGGCCCTCTCCGGCGCCCGCGAGGTGCACCATCAGCACGATGCCGTAGTCGGTGAGTCGGCCCAGCCGGATCATTGCGATCGCTCCAGTTCACACGATAAGGGACCGAACCGGTCCTGTAAATATCGGACCGTGTAGGTCCCTTATTGGCTCCGGGTGGCGGCGGGATGACAATCCCTTATTTTTCAGTGACTTTCGTCGCTCGCCTTCACCAGCGATCCCAGCGTTTCGAGGCCGTCGCGCGGCCAGTCGAGCGGCGGAGCCTGGAGCTTGCCCGGCGCGCAAACGCGCGAGGCGCCGAGCGCGCGGAGCTCCGCTTCGACCTCGCGCCGCGCGCTGCCGAAGCCCGCAATCGCCGCGCCCGCGAGATGCCCGGCGAGCGGCGCGAGTGCGGCGCCGAGGCCTTCGGGCGCCGGGAACGGATGCACGCGCACGAAGCGGTGGAGCGGCGCGGGGCGCAACGCGCAGTCGGGCTCGCAGACCACGGCCCAGCTCGCGTCGCGCGCGACGTGCACGGACACCCGCTGCCCGGCGGCCGCGCGCAGCTCCGCCCCCGCGCGCTCGCCCGCGAACAGCGCAGCCGCGCCAGCCTCGATCTCGCCGCGCGGCAGCTCGCGGCCCACCGCATCGAGTGCGAGCGCGAGCGCAGCCGCCACGCGCGCGCATCCGGCGGCGTCGGTCGCCGCGTAGACAGCGATCGGCGACAGACAGCCCAGCTGATCCCAGAGCGCCGTGTCGAGCGCGATGCCGCGCGCCGCCTCGTCGAGCGCGGGGCCGGCGCAGGCCCCCGGGCCGAGCAGCGCGAGCGAGACGCGATGTCCGTGGCGCAGCAGCGCCTGCTCCGGTCCGACCCGCGCGCCGACCGCCGCGATCGTGGCATCCGATCCGGTCGCGAGCACGCAGTCCGCCGAGAGGAATACCTCCATGCATGCCGCCTCCGCACCCGGGAATGCGACCACCTCCACACAGCGCCCGAGCTGGGGATCCACTGCTGCGATCGAGCGCGCCACGAGCGGTGCCGTGATCGGATCGCGCGCCGCGGTCTTCACGAGCGCGGCCGACCGCACCGCGAGCGGCGCGATCACGGACAAGAGCGCTGGCATCGGGATCGATCCCGCGAGCAGCACCGAGGTCACCTCGTGACCATGGACCCAGGCGCCACCGCGCGCGAGCTCGCGCTCGGCGACCGCGCGCAGGGCGTCGCCGCTCCAGGTCGCAAGCGCGCGCGCGAGCCCCACGCGCACGTTCTCCGGCGCGAACCCGGTCGCCTCGGGCAGGTCGCGCTCGAGCGCGCGCCGCTCGGGGCCGGCCGGATCGCGCCAGCGGTCGAGCACGGCGCCCAGCGCGTCGATCACTTCGCGCGCCGGCCGCCTGCGAAGCTCCTCACCTGCCGCGCGCAGCGCCGCGAGGCGCGCGCGCAGCATGTCCGGTGTCACGGGCGCGCTTCCGCGAGCAGCGCGTCGGCGCCGATCGAGCAGCCCCGCTCCTCGGCGCCCGCGTCTCGGCCGATCACCTCGAAGCCATCGCCGGCCGTGCGCCCGAGGTCGGCGGTCTCCAGTGCGCACACGCTGCCGGTGTTCGCGAGGTCGAGCACCGCGATCCGGCCGACTTCGCCCGGCGCGACCTCGCCGCCGCCGATCGGGTCGAGGATGCGCACGCGCGTCCACGGCGGCGCGAGCTTGCGGCGCGGCGCCGCGGGCTCGCCTAGCACGGAATCATAGAACTGGCTGCCGAGCTCGGTCATCCCGTACTGGTTGGCGATCCGAGCGGGCGGTACGGCGAGGCGGTCGGCGATCCAGGCGTATAGCTCGTCGCGCGGCACACTGCGCGAACGGCCCTTGAAGCCGCCCGTCTCCATCACGCGCGCGGAGTGCGGCAGCGCGAAGCGGAGCCTCTGGCGGTCGAGCTCCTCGAGCAGGTGGACGAACGCGAATGAGGTTCCGCAAACGGCGACCGGTGCGCCGCCGCGCTCCGCCCCCGCCAGCTCGCGCAGCGCGCGCGGGACGTCGAGCGCGCCGCCGGTGATCCAGTGGCTGCTGCCGGGCGCGGCCCGGCTGGCCATCACGGCGTCGAACATGTGCGAGAGCGAGGAGTCCGCTGCCTCGCGTGTGCTCGGCGCGAGCACGTGGAAGCGGATCCGCGCGCCCTGAGCGAGGTCGGGCAGCACGCCGCGCTGGAACGACGAGCGCAGCGAGGCCTCGTAGACGTCGAGTGTGTCGAGCAGCAGCGCGCCGCGCTGGGGCAGCGAGGTGCCGCTCGTGCGGAACTCGTGTGCCGCGCGCTCGCGCGGGAAGCTCGTGAGCGCGAGCTCCTTGAATGCGCCGGTCGGAACGGCCGGCACGTCCTGCCAGCGCCGCACGCCAGCGGGCGTGCGCCCGCGTGCCTCGCAGAAGCGGCGGTAGGGCGCGCAATGCTCGAACTGGAACGCGAACAGCGCGAGCGCGAGGTCGCCGAAGCGCGGCTCGTCGCGCGTCCACGGCGCCTCGCGCGTCCACGCGATCACGGCCGCGTCGAGCGCGGCGCGCGCGGGGTCGGCGCCGCTCACGACAGCTCCGCTGCGAGCGCGTCGAGCGCGAAATCGAGCGCATCCTGGCCGATCGAGAGCGGCGGCGAGAGCGCGATCACGCGCGCGTCGTCGCCGGCCGCGAGCGCGATCACGCCGCGCGCGAGCAGCCCGAGGGTTGCGGCGCGCGCGATCTCGGGCCCGAGGCACTCCACGCCGAGCAGCAGGCCGCGCCCGCGCACCTCGGAGACCGATGCCAGACCCGCGGTGGCGCCGCGCAGCCGGTCGAGCGCGCGCGCGCCGACCTCCGCCGCGCGCGCAACGAGCTTCTCCTCTTCGAGCACCGCGAGCGTGGCCAGCGCGGCGGCGCACGCGGGCGGATGGCCGAGGAAGGTCTGTGTGTGGAGCGCTTCGCCGCGCGACGCTGGCCACGCGTCCATCACTTCGGCGCGCCCGATGCACGCGGAGATCGGCATGCCCGACGCCAGCCCCTTGCCGACGCAGAGCAGGTCGGGCCGCACGCCCTCGTGCTCGCACGCGAACCACGCGCCCGTCCGGCCGAAGCCCGTGTAGATCTCGTCGGCGATGAGCAGCCACCCCTCGGCGTCGCAGACGCGGCGCAGTGCGGCCAGGAAGCCCGCGGGCGGCACGCGCTCGCCGCCGCGACCCTGGATCGGCTCGACGATCACCGCGCCCACGGGAGCGCGACAGTCGGCCGCCGCGCGGCGCGCGTCGTCCGCGACACCGAATTGCGCGAAAGCGGTGGCGTGCGCGAGCCGTGCTGCGAACGGCGCGCGGAACTCCTCGCGTCGAGTCGCATCGAGCGCGCCGATCGCAAGCCCATGATAGGCGCCCTCGAAGGCGACGACTCCCGCTCGCCCCGTGGCGAGCGCGGCCGTCTTGAGCGCGATCTCGACCGCGTCGCTGCCCGAGGATCCCAGCACCGCGCGCGCGGGACCTCCGCCCGGGAAGCGCTGCGCGAGCGCCTCGAGCAGCTCCACCTTCACCGCGGACGGGTGCACGTCGCCCATCCCGTGCAGCAGCGCGCCGGCCTGGCCGGTCACGGCGCGTAGGACGCGCGGGTGGGCGTGACCGACGTTGGCGACGCCGAACGCGGCGCCGAGATCGACATAGCGGTTGTCGTCGACGTCCCAGACGTTTGCGCCGCGCGCGCGCGCCCAGAAGATGGGCTCGGGATCGAGGCAGGTCACGTTGCGCGACTCGACGCGCGCGAGCCGCGCGGCGAGAGCGCGCGAGCGCGGGCCGGGAACGGCTGTGCGCAGCGCGGGGAGGTCGTCTTCGAAGGGCGCCACGCGCCGCAGTGTAGCTGTAAGATCGCAGCATGACGGAACCGGCGCGCTCCGACGAGACAGTCGCCTACATCGCGCTCGGATCGAACCTGGGCGATCGCGAGCGCCACGTCGACGCGGGCCTCGCCGCGCTGCGCGCATTGCGCGGGGTTCGCGACGTGGTCGTGTCGCGCGTGTACGAGACCGACCCGGTGGGTCCCGGCGATCAGCGGCCCTATCTCAATGCGGTCGCGCGCGTGCGCACCGGGCTCGCGCCGCGCGTGCTGCTCGAGGAGCTGCTCGCGATCGAACGCCGCGAGGGCCGCGAGCGCGGCGGCGTGCGCAACGCGCCGCGCACGCTCGACCTCGATCTGCTGCTATACGGGGAGTCCGTGATCCGCGAGCCGGGCCTCGTCGTTCCGCACCCGCGCATGGCCGATCGGCCGTTCGTGCTCGAGCCGCTTTGCGATCTCGCGCCCGATCTCGTGCCCCCGGGCGCGCGCGCGCCCGTGTGCGCGCTCGCTGCTGCGGTGCGCGATCCCGCGGCCGTGCGCGCGCGAGAGACTCAACCCTGATGGCGATCGCGGCAGTCAGCATCTCGCCGGTCGGGGTCGGCACGAGCGTCTCCATGTACGTGGCCGCGGCGCTCGCGGTGGTGCGCGCGCAGGACCGCGTGCGGTACCGCCTCGATCCGATGTTCACGACGCTCGAGGGCGAGCTCGCCGACATCTACGCGCTCGTGCACGCGATGCAGGAAGCGGTGTTCGCAGCAGGTGCGGAGCGCGTGGGCACGGTGCTCAAGATCGACGATCGCCGCGACCGCGCCGTCCGCATGGAGGAGAAGGTCTCCGTCGTGTTGAAGCTGCTGGGAGACTGAGCCCGCCTTGCGCCATGCCGCGCCGCTCGCGTTGCTCGCGATCTGGATCGCCACCGCCGCGGTCTACGCGCAGGTGGTGCAGTTCGGGTTCGTCACGTGGGACGACCCGCTCTATGTGACGGCCAACGCGCAGGTGCAGCGCGGCCTGTCGCTCGCGAACGCGGAGTGGGCGCTCTCCGCACGCGTCGACAGCAACTGGCTCCCAATCACCTGGCTCTCGCACATGCTCGACGTGGAGCTGTTCGGGACGTGGGCCGGCGGCCAACACGCCACCAATCTGCTCCTGCACGGGATCGACACGGCGCTCTTGTTCGCGCTGCTCCTCTCCGCCACGCGCGCGCCGCTCGCGAGCGCGTTCGCCGCGGCGCTGTTCGCCCTGCATCCGCTGCACACGGAGGTCGTGGCCTGGGTGTCGCAGCGCAAGGAGCTGCTCTCGACGGGCTTCGGACTGCTCGCGGCGCTCGCCTACGTCTCATGGACGCGGCGGGGCGGAGCATTGCGCTATGCGGGCCTCGCCTTCGCGTTCGCAGCCGCGCTCGCGTCGAAGGCGATGCTCGTGACGCTTCCCTTCGCGCTGCTGCTCTTCGACTACTGGCCGCTCGGTCGCACGCGCTTCGGCCCGCGCGCCGGAGATGCGATCCCGCGCTCGGCCGCCCGGCTGCTGCTCGAGAAGCTGCCGCTGCTCGCGCTGTCGGCGGCTTGCTGCGCGGTCGCGTTCGATTCGCAGCAGCTCGCGCGCGCGAACGCGCCCGACCTGCCGCTCGCGGTGCGCCTCGCCCACGCCGCGGTGGTGCCGTTTCGCTATCTCGCGCTCGCAGTGTGGCCGAGCCCGCTCTCGGTGCTCTACCCGCATCCCTATGCGCCGGAGCTGGGAGGTGAGCCGTGGTCCCGGGTGACCGTGGCCGCGGCGGCCGCCGCGCTGGTCGCGGTCACTGCGGGTGTGATCGCGGTGCGGCGCCGACCGTATCTCGCGTTCGGCTGGTTGTGGTTCCTCGGCACGCTCGTGCCCGTGATCGGACTCGTCCAGGTCGGTCCGCAGGGTTACGCCGACCGCTACACCTACGTGCCGCTCATCGGACCCTTCATTGCGCTCGCCTGGGGCGCGCGCGACGCGATCGCTGCGTCCGGCGAGCGCACCGTGGTCCGCGCCGCCGCGTGGGCCCTCGCGTCGACCGTGCTGCTCGCCGCGGCCTGGGCGAGCCACGCGCGCGCGAGGGTCTGGCGCGACTCCGAGAGCCTCTATGTCGCCTCGCTCGCCGCGACGCCGCGCAATCCGCTCCTGCTCTTCAACCTCGGTGTCGTCCAGGCGCAGCAGGGTCGCAGCGAGGACGCCGCGCGCAGCTACGAAGCGGCGCTCGCGATCGATCCCGAGCACCCGTCCGCGAACACCAACCTCGGGAACATCCGCCTGCGAACGGGGCACCCCGAGCAGGCGATCGAGCGCTACCGGGCCGCGCTGCGGGGGGATCCGGACGACGTGCAGGCGCTCCAGAACCTCGGGCGAGTGCTGGCCTGGCGCGGCGAGCTCGCGGAAGCGGTGGCGGAGCTCGAGCGCGCAGTTCGGCTCGCGCCGGGCAACTTGGGCGTGAGGCGCGACCTCGAGGCCACCCGCGCGGCACTACTGGCATCAGAGAGCGGATCTGCGAGCCCGGTCGAGACCCATTAGAACAGTCCACGAGTGTGGATTTGTTGGAAGACCACTCGAGTTCCGGTACGGTTGCTCCGATCCAGCTCGGACCCCATGTCGCCGAAACGCCCTGATCCGCCGTCGCAAGAGCTTCTGAGCGTGATCCGCTCGGGCGAGGCCGAGACATGGAGCCCCCAGGAAATCCTCACCTGGGCGATCAAGAATTTTCACCCGAAGATCGCGCTGTCGTGCTCGTTCGGAGCGCCCGAGGGCCTCGTCCTGCTCGACATGATGGACCGGATCGAGCCCGAGTCGCGCGTGTTCGTGCTCGACACGGGTCGGCTGCCCCAGGCGACGCACGATCTGGTCGACCGCGTGCGGGAGCGCTACGACAAGCGCATCGAGGTGGTCGTTCCGGACAGCGCCGCGGTGTCCGCGATGGTCGGCGATTACGGAATGAATCTGTTCTACGAGTCGGTCGAGAAGCGCCAGCTCTGCTGCGGCGTGCGCAAGGTGCAACCGCTCAAGCGCTATCTGGCCGGGCTCGATGCGTGGGTGACCGGCCTGCGCCGCGACCAGAACCCGACCCGGACCCAGACGCCGAAGATCCAGCTCGACCACACGCACGGCGGCGTCGTCAAGCTGAACCCGATCGCGGACTGGACGCGCGATCAGGTGCTCGACTACGTGCGTGCCCACAACGTCCCGATCAACCGGCTGCACGCCAAGGGCTATCCGTCCGTGGGCTGCGAGCCCTGCTCGCGCGCGGTGCGCAAGGGCGAAGACGAGCGCGCGGGGCGCTGGTGGTGGGAGAGCGCCGGCAATCGCGAGTGCGGGATCCACTTCGGCGAGGAGGGCCAGGGATCCGGTATTTGATCGGCAGACGCGAGTTCCTTGGCGCGTGCGCGGGCATCGCGCTGTTGCCGCTGCTCCGCGGGACCGCCGTGCGCGCGGCCAGCGCACTGCCAGCTGCACTGCTCGAGAGCAGCCCATTCGTCTACATCTCGCCGCTGCTCGCGGACGGCCGCGAGAGCACCTGCCACAGCGAGGTGTGGTACGGCTGGATCGACGGTGCGGTAGTGATCAACACCGCGCCCACCACCTGGAAGAGCCGCGCGCTCGCGAAGGGGCGCGACCGCGCGCGGATCTGGGTCGGCGACCACGGGCGTGTGAAGCAGATGATCGGCTCGAACGACGCGTTTCGCAGCGCGCCGCACTTCGACGCGCGCGCGGAGTCGGTGAAGAACGGCGAGGCGCTGCTCGACCGGCTGCTCGCCGTCTACGAGAAGAAGTACCCGCGCGAGATCGCCAACTGGCGCGACAAGATGCGCTCGGGCTACAAGAGCGGCGACCGCCTGCTTTTGCGTTACACGCCGGTGTGACGACGCGGCGGTAGCCGCCCGCGCGTCGTCGTCAGGGTGCGAGCGGGGGAATGAACACCTCGCGCGGTCCACCCGCGGTCATGTGCACGTTGTGATAGTCCGCGGTGAGCCAGGTGGCGAGTTGCGTCGCGTAGCCCGGGCTGCCCGGGATGCCCGAAGGCCCACCGGGCACCGCGTTCACGGCGATGATCGCATCCACCTCGGCGCGCCCGACGTAGCGCCGCACGGGCCCGCTGCCGAACATGAAGCTGTCGAGCCCGATCGCGCGCGCCGAGTAGCCCGACGCGTCGACCACCTCCATGCCGCCGTCGCGCGCGATGCCGCGCAGCTGGGGCGAGAGGTCGGTGAAGCCGCCCTGCGGCGGGATGCTCTTGCTCGGATCGAACAGGTGGTCGAACACGATGCGGTGCAGCTTCCCCCAGCGATAGTCGTTCTGGTTCGTCGACTGCGCGAACGCCGGTGCGAACGCCGGCGAGGCCAGCGCGTCGAGCGCATCGCTAAGCGCCCCGAGCAGCGCGAGGTCGCGGCGCTGTTCGGCCAAGAGCGCCGAGGGCTGGGGGATCCAGTCGAAGCCTGCCGCGGCGATCCCCGTGTACGGATCTGCGCCGAGCAGATGGTGGAGGGCCTTGAGCGCCTCATCGGCGCCGGCGGACAGGCCGAAGCCCGCCAGACGCGCGTCGACGATCGTCCGGATTGCATATCCGCGCCACAGGTTGTAGATCGTCGACGCCACGCTCGCGGCGATCTCCTGATCGCCCTTGGTTCCGCTCAGCGTGCCGCGCTTGCCGTTGACGTCGCGCGCGTCCCAACCTTCCTCGATTCCGGTCGGCCCGGAGAAGTCCCAGCCCTGCAGCCGCCCGATCGCCTCAGCGATCCGGGCCTGCCCCGCCAGCGCCGCGAGCTCGGGCGGCGCCCCCGGCGCCGCGGCATTCGCGAACGCCTGGAGCAGGAACGGCACCAGCAGCTCCGCGTCGAGCTGCTGTGTGTTGCCCTGGAAGTCCTCCATATCCTGCATGGAGACGGTTCCACCCGCGGCGAGCTTGCCCTGGATGAGCCGCGTGATGCGGCCCGCGCGCAGCCCCTCCTGGTAGCTCGGGTTCAGGTAGTAGATTGCGTTCGCGCTCGACACGCGCACCTGATTGAGTGGGTCGTTGTCGAGCGTGGTGCCAGCGGGATCGTTGTTGGCGTTCACGAAGAAGCCGTTCTCGGGGTTGATCGTGTGCGGCATCTCCGCGGCGGGAAGGATCTTGAACGGGATCGTCTGGCCCTGCGAGTGCGCGTCGTCCGCGATCCAGTTGTTCGCGCCCGACAGCCCGTCGCGCACGAAGAACGGCGGCAGGCCGACGACGGCCCCCTGTTCGAGGTCGGTGCGCAGCGGCATCTCGGCGCTCGTGAAGTACGCGAGATTGCCGTCGCGATCGGCGTAGGCCCAGTTCTGCGAGCCGACGTCGAAGAACTCGAGTCCGTGCTGGAAGTCGGCCAGGTTCGCGGCGCGATTCCAGAGTGCGAAGGTCACGAGTTCCTGCGTGGCGTGGAAGCCGGTGTATTGGAGCACCAGCGCGGTGGTGACGCCGAACGGTGGCGCCAGCACAGCCGGATTCTCGACGTCGATGATCGGACCGAAGCTGCGGAACGGCACGGTGCCGATCGTGGTCGCCTCGGGCGGCAGCCCGGTGGCCTCGACGAGGTTGTCGTTCACGGAATCGCCGATGGAGTTGAAGAAGTACTTCACGTTGGTCTGGATCTCGACGCCGTGGAAGGTGCCGGGCGGGCTCTCGATGCAGGCGAGCGCACCGATCGAGAAGCACGCGGGCTGGGCCACGAGGAGGCGGTCCGAGAACACGTCGCTAACGTCCATCGGGTTCGTGGTCGCGCCCCAGGTGATGTGCTCGTTCTGGCCGAGGATCACGCCCGGCGTGCCGGGGAAACCCACGCCGGTGACGTTCATCGGGCCCGCTTCCGGGTCGTTGCGCACGGTCAGGTGCCACTCCCAGAACGTCGACGGCACGTTCAGCGACAAGTGCGGATCGTTCGCGATCACCGGGCGGCCGTTCTCCGATGCAGCGCCGGTCACGCCCCATTCGTTGCTGCCGACGAAGCTCGCGCGCCGGTCCAGTGCGAGCGCGAACAGCGGATGCACGCCCAGCTTCGCGCGGACGCGGCTCGCCGCCTGCGCTGCGGAGGCGAGCTGCCTCGCCTTCTCCGCGCGCCAGTCGACCGCATAAGGCGTCGTGTTGGTCGCGTCCGGAATCGTCGACGCGGGGTCGATCGGCGCCGAGCGGAACACGTCCTGCAGGAACAGCGCCTGTCCATCGAACCCGTGCGCAGCTCCGGCCTGGACGTAGCTGTTGAGCTGCTGCGTGAGGCCGGTGTCGACGTCGAGCGAAAGCGAGGCGGCGATCGCCTTGCCGATCTTGATCGTGTCGACCGCCTGCCACGGGCGAGCGGTGGTGAGCTCGAGCTGCGCGTACTCGGGCGGCAACGGCAGCGTGGCGAGGCAGTGATTCACGCCGTCAGCATAGGCATCGAGGAGCGCGCGGAAATGCGCGGGCGCGGCGTCGAGGGAACGCTGCGCCGCGCGGTGCAGGCCGATCACGCGCGCCTGGATGTCGGCGGCGAGGCGTCCCGGTCCCAAGAGCTCCGCCTCGGTGCCATCGACCTGCCGCCGCGTGTCGTCCATCTGGAAGAAGCGGTCGCGGCAGTGGACATAACCCTGTGCGATCGCGAGATCGAGATCGTTGGCCGCCTCGATGTGCCAGACGCCGTCCTGATCGGTGGCAACTGTGACACTCTGGCTCAGGCCCGGGATCTCGACGGAGGACATTCCGCACTGATTCACGCCGAGCGAGACGAGCGCGGCGAAGCCGAGAAGCCAGAGCGACCAGGACGAACGAAAGAGCGCCGAGCGCATGATCGAACCTCCACGCGTGGGGCCACGGGCGCGGGATCTGATTCGGCGATCGAATCGATCGGATTCTGTGCCGCGCGCCGTCGGAGGGTCAAGCGCATTCTCGGCGCCGAGCGGAATCCCTCAGCGCTCCGCTCGCACGTAGTTGACCAGCCGCCCGACGCGCTCGATCTCCACCTCGACGACGTCGCCGTCGCGCAGCCAGCGCGCGGGCTCGCGTGCGGCGCCCACGCCGCCGGGCGTTCCCGTGAGGATCACGTCGCCGGGCTCGAGGCGCATCAGCTGCGAGGTGAATGCGATGACCTCGGCGACCGGGAAGTGCATGTCCTTCGTGCGCGCCGACTGTACGACTTCGCCTGACAGCCGCGTGACGAGACCGAGATCCTGCGGGTCGGGAATCTCGTCGGCCGTCACCAGCGCAGGCCCAAGCGGTGCGAACGTGTCGCACGACTTGCCGAGGAAGCGCTGGCCGCGCACACCCTGGTAGTCGCGCGCCGTCACGTCGTTCGCGACGCAATATCCCGCCACCGCCGCGAGTGCGACGTCGGCCGAGACGCGGTGAGCGCGCGCGCCGATCACCACGGCGAGCTCGCCCTCGTAGTCCGCCTGCTGCACGGCCGCCGGGATCTCGATCTCGTCCTCGGGCCCGATCACGGCCGACGAGGCCTTGACGAACAGCACCGGCTCGCTGGGTGGTGCCGCGTCGCCGCGCTCGCGCGTGTGGTCGGAGTAGTTGCGCGCCACGCCCACGATCTTGCCCGGACGCGGCACGGGCGCGCGCAGCGAGACCGAGGCGCGCGGCAGCACGGCGCCGGCCCTGCGCAGATCCGGAGCGTCGTAGCGCTCGAGCGCGGCAAGCGCGAAATCGAGCGCGCGGCGCGCCGAGGCGAGGGCGTGCGTGCCGCGCGCGAGGAACGCGATCGGATCCGGCGGGATCAGCGACTCGGCTTCGGCCTCCGGCGCGCCGGCATCCTCGAGCGCGAGCTTCACCGCGAGCGCGCGCGAGAGATCCACGACGGCGCCCGCGTCGGGGCCGGCCGGGATCAGCGCTCCGAGCCGCCGCCCGCTGCGCGCGAACGGCGCGAGGTCGTCGAGCGCGAATCCCGCGGCGCCGAGCGCCTCGAGGCCGGAGGAGGCCGCGCCCTCGCGCGCGCGGCCAGCCCATGCAGGGACCCGCCTTCGCTCGCCTTCGGCTCGCTGCACGTCGGCCGACTTCGTCGGCCTCCTTGCAGCGGGCTCGAAGCTCACGATCCGCATGCCGCCTCCGGGGCCGAATTGCGCGCTCGCTGCCGGTGCGCCCGGGTGGCGCCGGCGACTCAAGCCCGCGCGCGGTAGTGCCGAAAATACGCCGCAGGAGCGGTTCGCGCTCAACAGGGAGCTGTCCATGGCTGCCTCGACCGTCCGGCCTCCGACGCCGTCCTGCGACCTGCTGCGGCGGATCGCCGTGCTGCTCGGCTGGATCTCGCTGTTCGCGACGCTGGCGCTGCTCTCGCCGGGCGTCGTCGCGACCGCGAACGCCGAGGAGCCCGCGGCCGGTCCCTCGTGCCCGGCGGCCCGCGAGGGCGACGAGCACACCGCGGCCGACCTCTCCCAGACGATCGAGCGGCTGCGCGCGGAGGCCGCGGAGGTCGACGGCAGCGCGGGCGGCGTCAGGCCGCTGAACACGCGCGGTTTCAACTACGCGAACACGGCCAGGGCGGTCCAGGCCCAGCCGGACAGCGAAACCCGATAGCGCTCGGCTCTCCCGGCGGCCGTTTTGACACCGGACGGGGTGGGGTCTTAGCTTCGGACCCGGGTGTCTGGAGCCCTATGAACCCGTCCTCCACCCTCCGGGTGCGCCGCGCGATCGCCGGCCTGTTTCTCGCCTGGGGGGTCGGCGCGATCGTGCTCTCGCTCGCCGCACTGCGCGCGCCGGGCGATCGCCTCTATCACCCTTTCACCCACACGCGGCTCGCCACCACCTCCGTGATCCACGAGGTGGCGCCGTCCGCGCAGGGCAGCGGAGCCGAGCCCGGCGACGTGATCGTCGCGATGAACGGGCGCCCCTATCACGAGGTGCTGCGCGAGGGGACCAGGAACCTCGACCCCGCGCACCCGAACACCTATCTGCTCGAGAAGCGGGACGGCCGCCGGATCGAGGTGACGCTCGCACCCGAGCCGATCGCGTGGACGCAGACGCCGACGCTCGCCGCGCTCCACGCGCTGCTCGTGCTCGCGGCCGCGTTCTATCTCGTGATCGGCAGCGCCGCGTGGTGGCTCAAATCCGATCGCAGCGAGGCGTGGGCGCTGCTCTTGTTCTGCTGCACGATGGCCGCCCAGCTCGCGACGATGCCGCAGACCAACCTGATTCCGCTCGGCTGGCCGCGGATGCTCGTGAACGTGCCGTTGATCGGCGCGACCACGTTCCATCTCTTCACCACCTATCCGATCGAGCCGGGCTGGGTGGTGCGGCACCGCCGCGCGCAGCTCTTGCCCTACGCGGCGGCGTTGGGCCTCGCGGTCTTCTCGCTCACCGAGCGCGAATTCGGTGTGCCGATCGGTCTCGGGCTGACCCTGTCGTACTTGTTCACGCAGGCCCTCATGGTGGCGTCGCTCGCGATCGTCGCGGTCGAGCGCCGCAACCACGGCGACGGCCCGCTGCGCAACCGCGCCGACCTCATGTACTGGGCCGCCATGGTGAGCTTCGGCCCGATCCTGTTGATCTACCTGGGCGAGTGGCTGCTCAAGATGGCGTTCCCCTCGCACGTGGCGATGCTGTGGCTGACTTTGTTTCCGGTCGCGGTCGGCTACGGGATCGTGCGCCGGCAGCTGTTCGAGGTGCGCAGCATTGCGAAGTCCTCGGCGGCGTACGGCGCCGCGACGCTCGCAATCACGGGCGTGTTCGCGTTCCTGATCACGTTTGCCGATGCGGCGGTGGCGCGGCTCGACATCAGCTTCCGCTGGTTCCAGGTGACGTTCCTGTTCTTCGCCATCCTCGCCTTCAACCCGCTGCGCAACCGGCTCCAGAACCTCGTCGATCGCTTCTTCGACCGCGACCGGGAGACCTACCGCGTCGCCGTACGCGAGATCTCCGAAGCGATGGTGTCGATGCTCTCGCTGCCCGAGATCGCCGACCGCATCCTGCTCGCGCTCACCGACACGATGGGTGTCGAGCGCGCGATGGTGATGATGGTGGACGACGAGGGCAAGGTGCTGCGCTCGGCCGCGTCGCGCGGAGAGTGGGAGGAGGACGACCTCGCGCTCGAGATCCGATCCGACCACCCGATCTGGAAGCACCTCTGGATGCGGCGCGAGGACCTCTCGCGCGTCGACTTCGACGAGGAGCCCGACGTGGAGAACCGCGAGGCGTGCCGCGACATCTTCGACACGCTCGAGGTGGAGCTGCTCGTGCCCATCCTCTACGGCGTCGACCTGCTCGGTGTGATCGCGGTCGGCCGCAAGATCTCCGGCGACCGCCTGGTCGGCGACGACCGCACGCTCCTGCGCACGCTCGCGAACCAGAGTTCGATCGCGATCGAGAACGCGAAGGCGTTCGACGAGATCGCGAAGCTGAACGAGACGCTCGAGGCGCGCGTCGACGAGCGCACCGCCGAGCTCCAGGACACCCAGGCCCAGCTCGTGCAGGCGGAGAAGATGAAGAGCCTCGGCCAGCTCGTGGCGGGCGTCGCGCACGAGCTCAACAACCCGATCGGCTTCGTGCACGCCAACCTGCAACTGCTCGACGAGTACATCCGCAAGTTCGTCGACGCGCAGCGCAGCGGCGCCGATACCGAGCGCGCGCGCGAGGCGATCACCAAGCTGCTGGCGCGCAGCCGCGAGGGCACCGAGCGGGTCAAGAAGATCGTGCAGGACCTGCGCACCTTCTCGCGCATGGATCACGCCGAGCTCCAGGACGTCGACCTGCACGAGGAGATCGACCGCACGCTCGCGCTGATGGAGCCGCGGTTCAAGAACGGCATCACGGTGGAGCGCGACTACGGCGAGCTCCCGCGCGTGCGCTGCTATGCGGGGCAGCTCAACCAGGTATTCCTGAACCTGCTGATCAACGCGGCCGACGCGATGAAGGACGAGGGCAAGATCACGATCCGCACCCGGCGCACGCCGCTCGGCGTGCGCCTCACGTTTGCGGACGAGGGTCCCGGCATCCCCGAGAGCGTGCGCAGCCGGATCTTCGACCCGTTCTTCACCACCAAGCCGGTCGGCGAAGGGACGGGTCTCGGCCTGTCACTCTCGCACGGAATCATCGAGCGCCACGGCGGCAGCATCCATGCGGAGTCGGAGCCCGGCGAGGGCGCCACGTTCGTGATCGACCTTCCGCTCGTGCCGGTCGGCGACGCGCGCGCGGCGGCGCGCTAATCCGCGGGGGCTCCGCCCTCGCGCTCCACCTCGACCTCGAGCTCTCGATTCATGCCGATCGGCACGAGCCGTACGCACAGGTCTTCGTCCCGGAACGCGGGGCGGCCGTCCTCGCCGACCTCGGGCTCCACCACGACCAGCTCTGGCTCGAAGCCGGCCCCCTTCGCGTAGATCTTGTGCGCGCGGTCGGTGCTCAGCGCCGCCTCGTTGCCTTCGATCAGGCGGCCGTCCACGTAGATCGCGACCTCGCGCGGCACGCACTGGATGCGCACGGTCTGGGCGGTGGCGCAGCCGGCCGCGGCACACGCCGCGACGGCGACAAAAACGCGCGGCCGGGTCATTCGCACCGAGACTAGCACGGGTCTTTCGATAAGATTACCGCCGTGACGGGAATCACCGGCAACGAAGGCATGACTCCGCTCGAGCGCGTGATCGCGCGCGACGAGATCCGCCAGCTCGCATACCGCTATGCCTGGGCCGTCGACGCGCGAGACATCGATCTGCTGGTGTCCCTGTTCGTGCCCGACGTGCGCGTGGGACGCGACAAGACCGGGCACGCCGCGCTGCGGGATTTCTGGCGCGAGTCGCTCTCCGCGACCGGCGTCTCGATCCTGTTCGTGGGCAACCACCTGATCGACTTCCAGGACGCCCGTCACGCGACCGGCGGCGTCTACTGCCGCGCGCAGGTCCAGGACGGCGAGCGCTGGCTCGAGCAAGCGATCCACTATCGCGACACCTACGAGCGGCGCGACGGAACGTGGCTGTTCGTGCGCCGCTTGCACCGGCTCTGGTACGGCGTGGAGACTGCCGAGCGGCCGCTCGACCAGCCGGCAGCGAACTGGCCGGAGCGCCAGGAGGGACGCGGCACGCTGCCGGAGGAGTGGCCGAGCTGGCACGCGTTCTGGAAGAGCGTCGGCGGCGATTAGTGGCGGACGATCGCGCCGAGATCCTGATCGTGGGCGGCGGCATCATCGGCACGAGCCTCGCCTTCTCGCTTGCGGAGCGCGGCGCGCGCGGCGTCCTGGTCGTCGATCTCGACCTCGCCGGGCTCTACGCGTCCTCGGAGCTGAACGCGGGCGGCGCGCGCGCCACCTGGTGGCAGCCGGTCAACATCGACGCGTGCCGCGCCACGCTCGACTTCTTCGGCGAGCACGCCGAGGAGTTCGGCTTCCGCCGCCGCGGCTACTTGTGGCTCTACGACGACGCGGACCTCCATGCCCAGGCGCTCGAGAAGCGGGCGCTCCAGAATGCACGAGGCCTCGGCGTCGAGGCGCTGCGCGTCGCGGACGTGGCCGAGCGCTTCCCGCTGCTCGACCGCGCGCTCGACGAGCTGGTCGGCGCGACGTTCTCGCCGCGCGACGGGCTCGTGAACCCGAACGCGGTGCGCGCGTGGTTCCGCCGCGAGGCGGAGGCGCGGGGCGTGCGGTTCCTGAATCGGCACTACGTGACCGGGGTCGAGACGCGCCGCGTGGCGGGAGCGGGCGGCAGCCTGCGGCGCATCTCCGCGCTGGACGTGATCGAAGTGCAGCGCCGCGGGGTGCTCGAAGACGCCGAGCGCGTGCGCGAGATCCTGGTGAGTCACCGCGTGAAGGCAGCCGACCAGTGCGGGGAGGTGCGCATCGCGTGCGAAGTCGTGGTCAATTGCCTCGGCGCCTGGTCGCCGATCCTCTCGGCGAAGGTCGGCGTCACCGACGTCACCGAGCCGGTGCGCCGCCAGATCTGCCTGGTCGACGTGCACGCGAGCGATCTCGCGCCCGGGGTCGACCTCGATGCGCTGGGCATGATCGTCGACGCGAGCGATCTCTACTTCCATCCCGAGGGCTCCCACGTGCTCGCGGGTTATTCGATCCCCGACGAGGGCACCGGATTCGACTTCGACTACGACGGCGATCCGTTCTTCGAGACGCACATCTGGCCGCGGCTCGCGCACCGCGCGAGCAGCTTCGAGCGGTGTGGCCACGTGCGCGGGTGGTCCGGACTCTACGAGGTGACGCCCGACCGCAGCGGGATCGCCGGCGCGGTACCCGGCTTCGCGAACTTCTTCGAGGCGCACGCGTTCACGGGCCGCGGCGTGATGCAGTCCTACGCCGTCGGGCAGGCGATGGCCGAGCGGATCGACAGCGGCCGCTTCGGTGCGATCGACCTCTCGCCGCTCGACCGCTCGCGCTTCGTGGATCCGGAGCGGTGGGTGACGGAGGCGCTGCACATTTGATCAGGCGGGCGCCTCGCACCATCGCTGCAGCTGGATCAGCGTCTGGTCCACGCGCTCCGCGGAAAGGCGGCGCACGTCGAAGCGGTCGAGCTCGCCCGAGAGCAGCGGCAGCGTGTTCCTCGCGATCAGGCGCAGCGACAGCCGCGTGGTGTCGGGCGCCGGATCGGCGAGGGTGTAGGTCTCCTCGAACTCGAACCCCGCGAGGCGCACCGCCGACCGCAGTCGCGCCGGCGGGACCACCTCGAGCGGATCCTCACAGTGCTCCACCGTGAGCGAGCCGAGCCAGCAGCGCCAGCGCGCGGGCCGGCCGAGCGCGGGGTAGTCGGGGATCGGCGCTTCGAGCGAGATGCGGCGCTCGTCCCAGCGGATCAATTCGTCCGGTGTCACGAGCGCGCGCCAGACGCGAGCCCGCGGGCTTCGGATCACCTTCGACATCGCGACGGTGATCAAGCACTTCTCCCCCCGGCCGCAGGATGCACGCCCCCCCGGGTTCCCGCAAGCGGAGTTCTGCCCCATCGAAATGGGCTTGGCCGCCTGGTCGTGCTTCCTTAACGCCCCTGGCGCGGGGCGAGCAGTCTCCGCTCCGCGGCACGGACGCGCGCGGTCATCACGCGGATCAGCTCGATCGAGATCTCGGGCATCTCGCGGATCAGCGATTTCAGGCTTTCGCCATCGAGCGCGAGCAGGCGCGCGGGCTCACACGCCACTACGGTGGCGCTGCGCGGGGCGTCGTCGAGGATCGCCATCTCCCCGAAATAGCTCCCGGCCGGCATCGTGGAGAGCTGGCGCGCGGCCGGTCCGCCGTAGTCCAGCCAGGCCTCCGCGCTGCCCTCGAGCAGGAGGAAGAGCTCTCCTCCCGGATCTCCCTCGCGCACGATCACTTCGTCCGGGAGATACGCGGCGTCGCGTGCGAGGCGCAGCACCGCCTCGAGCTGGTCGAGGTTCAGGTTCTCGAACAGCGGGACGCGCTTGAGGGCGAGCAGTCGCTCCATGACGGCGGTCTCGGCATTCGCAGTTTCGCCCACGCGCGCCGCCCCCGCCGCCAGCGCGGTGCGGAGCCAGCGGTCGTCGGATCGCAGCGCGTCGGCGAGGAACGTCGCGCGGCTCGCCGGCAGGGCCGCAGCCCCGCCGAGTGCGGCGGCGCGCTCCTCGATCGCGCCGGGCTCGTGCAAGAGCACGAGCATGCGCGCGGCAATTCGGTCGCCGAGGTTCGAGAGCACCTCGAGCGCATCGCCGCGCGCGCGCGCGCCGCCGTAGCGCAGCGCGCGCTCTACGCGGCGCACCACGCGCGGGCTCTCGAGCAGCTCGAGTGCGTGGAACGCGATCCGGCGCTGTCGCACGAAGGTGTCGGTGGCCGCGGCGCGCACGAAGCGCGACTCCGGCTCGCCGTCCGGAAGGAAGCGGAGCCCCGCGAGAGCATGCCACGCGAGACCGGCTCGCCGGCGCAGCTCCGCTGAGAGGAGATGTCGCCTCCGCGGGTGCACGCCCGCCGCGACTGCCTCGAGTGCGGCGGCCGCGGTCGCCTCGTTCGCGTCCGCGAGATAGGCCGCCGCCGCCTCGACGCCGGCGGACCCGGCCGACGCGAGCACCTCGGCGGCGCGTCGGCGCACCTCCGCCGCGGGATCGCCCAGGGCTCGGGCGATCGCGTCGACCGGTACGCGATCAGGCGCCACCGCGGCGAGCCGCGCGAGCGCCGCCGCGCGCAGTGCGGGGTCGGCCACGCCCACGAGCGTCGCGATCTGGTCCGCGTGCGCCTCGCTCGCGACCGCCAGCGCGGCGAGCTGCTCGCCCGGATCCGCGCTCGCGAGCATCCGAGCGAGCTGGTCTGCGGTCGCCGGCGAGCGCGCGGCGGCGACCGCGCGCACGCGCGCATCGGGATCGCGGAGCAGCGGAACGAGATCGCCGGCCGCGACGCCCGGCAGCGCTTCGATCGCCGCGAGCCGCACCTCCGCGTCCGCGTCCGCGAGCGCCGCGCGCAGCGCCTCGTCC
>DATFWW010000074.1:0-5842 GCA_035258825.1 Myxococcota bacterium | reverse complement strand
GCTCGAGGGCGGCGCCGACCTGCGCGTGGTGCAGACGCTGCTCGGCCACGCCGACCTCTCGACCACGCAGATCTACACCCACGTGAGTCGGGCGCGGCTGCGCGAGACCGTGGAGCGGAGACATCCGCGGGGATCGGGAGGCGGCGCGCGACCGTGAGTCGCGAGTCGCGCGCGCATGCGGCGCTCGCGAGCCTGCCGCCCGCGTCCGCGGAGCTCGTGCGCGCGGTGCTGCGCGCGGCGGACGCGGGCGGAGTCTCGGTGCTGCTCGTGGGCGGGCCCGTGCGCGACTGGCTGCTCGGGCGCCCGCTCGTCGACGTAGATCTCCTAATCGAAGATCCCGACCCCGCGCGCGCGGGCGAGCTTGCGGCGCGCGCGGCGAGCGGCGCGGGCAAGGTGACGCGCCACGAGCGCTTCGGCACCGCAGAGCTGCGCACCCCGGATGCCGCGATCGACTTCGCCACCGTGCGCAGCGAGAGCTATGCGCACCCGGGGGCGCTGCCGACCGTGGGCCCGGGCGACCTCGCCCAGGACCTCGCGCGGCGCGACTTCAGCGTCAACGCGCTCGCGCTGCCGCTCTCGCGCGCGGCGCGCGCTCGACACCCCGAGATCGTCGACCTGTTCGGCGGCGCCGCCGACCTCGCGGCGCGCCGGCTGCGCGTGCTGCACGACAAGAGCTTCCACGACGACCCGACGCGCGCGCTGCGCGCAGGGCGGCTCGGCCCGCGGCTCGGGTTCGCGCTCACGCGCGGCACGCGCGTCGCGCTGCGCAGCGCACTGCGCGATGGCTGCTTCGGACCCGTCTCTGGCGACCGGCTGCGCCGCGAGCTCGAGCGCGTGTTCGAGGACGCGCACCGCGGGCTCGACCCCGCGCAGGCGCTGCGCGTGCTCGACGACTGGCACGTGCTCGGCGCGCTCGAGCCCGGGCTCGAGCTGCCGGCGGATGCGGCGCTGCCGCTGCGGCGGCTCGGCCGCGCGATCGCGGAGCCGCCCTGGAAGAGCCCGCGCTGGCGCCCCTGGATGACCGGCTTCGGCGTGTGGCTCGCACCGCTGCCGGCCGCACTGCGCCGGCGCGCGCTGCGCCGCGTCGGCATGCGCGGCGAGCCCGCGCGGCGCGTGGCCGAGATGCCGCACGAGGTCGAGCTCGCCGTGCGCGCCCTCGAGCGCGCGCGCGGGCGCGGCGCGATCGACGCGGTGCTCGCCGGCCTGTCCGAGGAGGCGCTCTACGCGATCCATGTCGGGGCGCCGCCCGCGATGCGGCGCCGCGTGGTGCGCTATGCGAACCACGACCGCCACCGCCGGCTTCCGGTCAGCGGCGACGATCTCGTCGCCGCGGGCCTCGCGGGTCCGAGCATCGGGCGCGCGCTCGAGCGGATCCGCGCCGCGTATCTCGACGGCGCGCTGAGCTCGCGCGAGGAGGCGCTCGCGCTCGCACAGGAGGTGGCGCGCCGTAGCCGGCGCCCGAAGCGGTGACGGGATCGCCTAGCGGTATGCCGACAGGAGCACGCCGCGCAGGCAGTACACGTCGAGCCCGACCAGCGCGACCACCACGCAGACGGTGATCGGCAGGATCCGCCGCTCGCTGCCGATCAGCTGCGCGATGCCGATCGCGAGCAGGAACGCGATCTGGGCGATGGCCGGGAAGAGCAGGCGCCCCTGCGGATTGACGATCGCGAGGTTCATCGCGAAGTGCCCCGCGAAGGTGAGGCCGAACGCCGCGAGCAGGTAGGCGCGCAGTGCGCGCGTGCGCAGCGCGTCGGCGGGCAGGGGGTAGCGACCCGCGATCAGACCGAGGACACCCGTCCAGGTCAGCGCGAAGAACGCGAGGTAGGTCGCCTTCGGCACCGCGACGTTGAACCAGCCGAAGCGCGCCCAGAACGATTCGAGCGTCCAATCCCAATAGATGCCGAGCAGGAACGCCAGCTGGCCGCCGAAGTGTTCGGCGCGCACCATCCCGACCGCGGAGGCCACCACGGCGTTCACGCCGAGGAACCCGCCGCGGTGCTCGGACGCCCAGACGACATAGGGGCCCGCGAGCAGGAGCGCGATCGCGGCTGCGATCGCCGCGTCGATCGAAACCGTGCGGCGCGGGCGCTGGTCGATCGCGACCAGCGTCACCGCGGCGGCGGCCAGCCCCGCGAGCGTCGAGGTCTTGGTGAGCGCGCCGACGGCGATCAGCGCGCCGCCGGCGAGATAGTGGCGCCGCCCGGGCCCATCGGGCTCCTCGAGCGCGCGCGCGATGATCCAGAGCGCGGCGGCGCCGACCGCCGCGGCCGCGGGGTCGTTGCCGAAATAGCCCGAGCTGAACAGGAACTGGGGGTCGAACGCCACCAGCGAGCTCGTGAGCAGAGCGAAGCGCGCGTCGCGCGACAGCCGCCACACCGCTGCGAAGGTGAGGATCACTGTCAGGAGGCCGAACGCGAGGCTCGTCGTGCGCAGCACCCGCAGCGGCTCGAGCGACCCGTCGGTGGCGAACTCGCGGTAGCCGTGCTCGTAGGATCGGATCGCCGGGCCTCCGCCGGCCACCTTCGGATCGGAGTAGAACGGGAACGCGGCGCGCCCGAGCTCGCGGGCCGCCCACGCCACGTCGAGCCCGGTGCGGCCGAGCAGCGGCGCGGCCACCACGTACACGAGCGGCGCCTGCATCCCCTCGCCGGGCACCTCGAGCGGACTCTGGCGCGGGAGACGGCCGTTGGCGAAGACGAACGTGGCGTAATGGAGGTGCGAGGGCTCGTCGGGTGCTTCGAACAGCGGGATCGCGTCGCGATAGGCGAGCGCAAGGCCGACGTAGAACGTGAGCAGGAACGCCACGGCCGCCGCGACGGCCTGCGGGCTGCTCGGGTCGGCGATCCGCGCGAGCTGCTCGGCGAGGTCGCGCTCGTGTCGTTGCTGGTCGTTCATGGGCGCCGCAGGTTAACGCGCTCGCGGGTGCAATCGCGCGAGAATTTGTCGCCATTCCGGGCGCTTGCCGGGGCGGATCGGATCTCCGATACTGGCCGCTGCCTCCCCCCTCCGCCGAGCCTGCGACCGGAGCGCACATGACCACCTCGGGTCCGCCCCCTGCGGACGGCAAGCCGCCTGGCGAGCCGCGAGGCGACGCCGAGCGGAGATCGATCGCGATGCCCGATCCCCTCGAGAGGGCCCCCGACGCGATCGCGCGCGAGTGGTCCAGCGTCGGCGACTCCGGCTACGCCGTGAAGCTGGCGATCTTCGAGGGCCCGCTCGATCTGCTGCTCCACCTGATTCGCATGAACGAGGTCGATGTTACCGATATCCCGATCGCGCGCGTCGCCGAGCAGTACCTCGAATACCTCGAGCTTATGCGCGAGCTCCAGCTCGACATCGCGGGCGAATACCTCGTGATGGCCGCGACGCTGGCCTGGATCAAGTCGCGCATGCTGCTGCCGCCAGACCCGAGCGCGATCGCGGAGGAGGGCGTCGACCCGCGCGCGGAGCTGGTGGCGCGATTGCTCGAGTACCAGCGCTTCAAGGAGGTCGCCGCCGAGATCGGCGAGCGCCAGCTGCTCGACCGCGACGTGTTCGCCGCGCATGCGCACGGCGTCGATCCGACGCCCGACGCGGAGCGCGAGATCGAGGTGGGGCTGTTCGAGCTCGTCGACGCGATGCGCCGCGCCCTCGCGCGCGGAGGTCACAGCGGCGCCGCGCACGAGGTGGAGATCGAGACGATCACCGTGCGCGAGCGGATGCTCGCGGTGATGGAGACGCTCGCGTCGCGCGAGGCGTGCGAATTCGAGGACCTGCTCGCGGGCGACACTCCGACGCTCACGCGCGCGCTGATCGTCGCGACCTTCCTGGCGATCCTCGAGCTCACGCGGCTCGAGGCAATCGGGTTGTACCAGGGGATCGACGAGCTGGGCGTGCCGCGCGGCCCGATCCACGTGCGCCGGCGCGGCGACGCAGGCGATCTCGGCTGGCAGCAGCGCGTCTCGGAGCTCATGTAACGAACGGGGGGAGCGGTGGAACGAGAGCAAGAGCGTCGGATCGTGGAGGCGATCGTGCTGGCCGCGTCGGAGCCGATCGCGCCCGCGCGGATCGCCGCAGTGCTGCCCTCGTGCAACCCGTCGCAGGTGCGCGCGATCATCGACGAGCTGAACGCGGAATACGCCGAGCAGCGGCGCGCGTTCGAGATCTGGGAGGTGGCGGGTGGCTATCAGCTGCGCTCGCTGCCCGAGTTCGCGCCCTACCTGCGGCAGATCCAGACGACGCGGCCGCTGCGGCTCTCGCCCGCTGCGCTCGAGACGCTCGCGGTGATCGCCTATCGCCAGCCGGTGACGCGCGCGGAGGTCGAGCACATCCGCGGCGTCGACGCGGGCGCCGTGCTGCGCAGCCTGCTCGACCGCCAGCTGATCCGGATCGCCGGGCACCGCGAGGTGGCGGGCCGCCCGATCGTCTACGCCACGTCGCGCCGCTTCCTCGAGGTGTTCGGGCTCGCGAAGCTCGGCGATCTGCCCGCGCTGCGCGCGATCGAGGCGCTCGGGGAAGACGCCGGTGAAGTCGAGACCGCGAGCGCCGCAGGGAAGGACGCTCCGGTCGACCCGGTCGAAGAGGACGACGACGCGGATCTCCCCGAGATCGAGACCGCGCCGATCACGCACTGAGGGTTCACGCGCGCGCAACTCGCGCGCCAACCTCGAGGCGTGCACAGCGCAAACGCGCGGGCTGCGAAATGCCTGGCTCCGCGCGTCTATCTCGTTGAAAATACTTCATTTTTCGATGTAGACTCGACGCCGCGAGGTGTCCGTCATGGCCCGCTGCCAAAGCCTGTTCCACGCGATCGCGGCGCTGTTCGTCGCGGCTCCCGTCTCCGCGGCGATCAGCGGCGTGTGCCCCGACGGCAGCATCTTCATCGTCCAGAGCGCCGACGCAATCCCGTGTCGCGACGCGAAGCGCGTCGATCCGACCGACCTCCCGCCGCTCCAGCCCGAGCTGCTGCCGCGCCCCTACGGCTGGGAGCGCTTCAACCGGCGCGCCGACCCCAACAACCCCTACAACCTCGTCGAGACACCCGCGCCGCCGGGCCTCACAGCGACCGCGCCGCCGGTGGCCCCGGCACCGAAGGCGGCGACGAGCTCGCCGTTCCCGCAGACGGCTCCTCCGCAGATCGCCGCACTCGCGCCCAGCGCTCCCGCGCGCAGGATCGACCTCGCGCTGTCCGCACGCGACATCGCCGACCTCGACGAGATCGTCGCGCTCTCGCAGTCGCTCGCGCCCGCCGCGGTGTCGCGCTTCAGCGCGGACGGCGAGCGCATCGCGTCGCTCCAGCTCGCGCGCTCGTCCGGCTTCGAGCAGCGCGTGCACGCGGCGCTCGCCGCGCAGAGCGGCGGTCAGCGCGGCCCGGTGGTGCTGTTTCGCGCCGAGGCGCATCAGGCGGGCCCGATCCACGGCAATCTCACGTTCGTGCAGGGACACGCCGCGTTCCACCCCGACCCGGCGAACCCGGACCAGTTCGGCGTGATCGACGGCGCGCTCGGCGAGCTCGCCGCGGGCGAGCGCGTGCTCGGCTACGCGGTGCTGCCCGCGCACCTCGATCCGGCTGCGCCGGCGGTGAATCGACGAGGTTGTAGGGATTGTTCGGGTCGGAGAGCCGGTTGAACCGCTCCCAGCCGTACGGGCGCGGCAGCAGCTCGGGCTGGAGCGGCGGCAGATCCTGCGGATCCACGCGCTTGGCCTGCCGACACGGGATCGCGTCGGCGCTCTGCACGATGAAGATGCTGCCGTCGGGGCACACTCCGCTGATCGCCGCGGCGACCGGGCCGGCGAACGCGAGCGTTGCGAGCGCGGCGGACAGGCTCGGGCGGATCGGCATCGCGGACACCTCTCGGCG
>DATFWW010000073.1:0-6429 GCA_035258825.1 Myxococcota bacterium | reverse complement strand
AGGAGCGGGCCGGAGAGGAGGCCGCGGCGGAGATCCGCGCGGCCGGTGGTCGGGCCGCTTTCGTGCGCGCCGACGTGACGGTCCCCGCCGACCTGGAGGCGCTCGTGAAGCGCACCGTCGCCGAGTTCGGCGCGCTCGACTGGGCGTGCAACAACGCGGTCGGTGGGGCGGGTGGCTTCGGTCCGCTCCACGAGATCGACGACCGCACCTGGGACCGCACGATCGCGGTCACGCTCTCGGGCGTTTTCTACGCGATGCGGTACGAGATCCCCGCGATGCTCGCGAACGGCGGCGGCTCGGTCGTCAACATCACCACGGCCGGCGTGGTGAAGGGCGAGGCGATGCTCGCCGCGTACGTGGCGGCCAAGGGCGGCGTCGACGCGCTCACGCGCGCGGCCGCCTCCGAGTACGGCGCGCGCGGCATCCGCGTGAACAGCGTCGCGCCGGGCGGCTTCGAGACGCCCGCACTCATGCGCTATTTCGATCGGTTCCCGGACAAGCGGGAGCAGACGATCGCCACCAACGCCCAGCGCCGGATCGGCAAGGCGGAAGAGGTGGCCGAGCCCGTGGTGTGGCTCGCATCGGATCGCTCGGCGTTCGTCACGGGCGCATGTGTCGCCTGTGACGGCGGCGTGGTGGTGAACTCGCACCTCCTCTGAGGCGCGGGCGAGGAGAACACGATGGCAGCGGATTCCTACACGGCGCTCGTGAACGATGTCCAGGAGCAGAGCCAGGCGAAGAACGCGGACGTGACGCGTGTGTCGCGGCTCGCGATGCGCGACGGCGCGATCGCGCTGGCAGCGCTCTCGCTGTTCGCCGCCGCGGACGCGTGGTACCGCGCGACCGGACTCGCCGCGGCCGCGCTGCTCTCGGTGCTCGACGGGATCGCCGTGGGGTATGGACTCGGCCTGATGGCGCACGAGTGGGGCCACTTTGCGGGTGCGCGCTGGGGCGGCGGGATCGCGCCGACCACGAAATTCACCCAGCTGTTCCCGATCTTCCTGCTCGACATGCAGCGCAGCCCGGACCGCGCGTTCAAGGCGATGAGCGTGGGTGGCAACGTCGCGCACTGGAGTCTCGTCGCGCTGTTCCTGCTCTGGGCGCCGCTCGACGCGCCCGGGCGCGTCGCGCTCGCGAGCGGAGCATTCGCGTTCGCATTCGGCGCGAGCTTCACCGAGGTGCCCGTGATCCGGCGCTCGTTCGCAGGCGCCTCGCCGGTCGAGAGCTTCCAGGGTCTCACCGGCGCGGTACTACGGCGCAATCGCTGGATCGGGTACGCGGCCGGCGCGGTGCTGTTCGCGCTGATCGTCTGAGAAGCGCTACAGCGCCGCGAGACCTTTCCCGCGCTCGCCCTCCCGCATGAGGCGCGCGATCTCGGAGACCTCCGTCGCCACCGAGGCCTGCCACCAGCGCTGCAGCGCAAGGTCGTGGATCCACCCGATCGGGCCCCAGCCGAACTCCACCTCCTCCACATGGCGCAGGTGCGTGCCGCCAGCCTCCTCGCGGATCTCGAACCATGCGTGCATGCCCTTGATCGCGCCGCGAACGAGCGTGACGTCGATCGAGTAGGGCGCCAGCCAGCGGTAGTGCGTGATCACGGAGCCCGGCGCGAAGCCAAGGAACAGGCCGTCCTCGCGCGCGACCATGCCGTCGAGTGTCTCGGCGATCCGCGTGACGCCCGTGATCTTCGTGTCGGCCTTGGTGTACTGCGCGGGGTCGAGCACGAAGTCGAACACCTCCTGCGCGCTGACACCCGCGATGAACTCGTTCCCCTCGCCCCGGATCATGTCCGCCTCCGCTCGCCGGCGCGCGCTGGGCCGCGGGTCTTCAGTGTACGGTCCGCGGCGTTCGCCCCGCTAGACTCGCACCGGGGGCCGACGCCGACGTGACCGACGACGAGCAGCGGAACCGTTCCACGTGGCGTCGGCTCGCGTGGGGCGTGGCGTTCGCGATCGCGGCGACCGCGGTCGCGTGGCAGCTCGCCAAGCGCGCGATCGACGTCGAGCAGTACCGCTCGGCCATCGAGACCGCGCTCGCGGAGTACACCGGCCTGCCGGTGTCGATCGAATCACTCGAGCTCGCGTGGCACCCGGTGCTGTGTCTCTCGGCGCGCGGAGTCTCGATCGGCGAGGGCGATTTCCACGCCGTCACCGCGCGACTCGACGTGTTCCCGCGCCTGCTTCCGCTGCTGCGCCGCAGGCTCGAGATCGCGCGGATCCAGTTGCTCGAGCCCGCCGTCACGTTGCCCCCCTCGCGCGACGAGATCGAGGCGCAATGGCGCAGCGTGGCCGAGCACATCGAAGCGGCGCGCGGAGACTCGCGTCCGGTGGAGCGGGGGGAAACGGCGATCCGCATCGACGAGTTCGTGACGCGGCGCGCGCTGCTGCGCTTCGGGGCGTCCGACGCGCGTCCGATCGCCGCGACAATCACGGCGACCGGGATCGGCGGCGACCACCTCGTGATCGCCTTCCAGGCGGAGATGTCGGGCACGCGCGCGCATGCCCAGGGCACGCTGCGCGTTCCGTCCCGTCCCGGGAGCGAAGGATCGGGCCAGATCAACATCGGGGGGGTGGATCCGGTCGACTTCGCCGCGGTGCCCGGGATCGCGCGCGCGGAGTGGCATGCGCGCGTCGAGTTTGCGGGGAAGCTCGGAGAGGAGATCGCCGTTTCGGTCGCGGGGGGCTTCGAGCCGGTCGCTCCGCGCGCGATCGGCGGAACGATCACGGGCCAGGCGCGCGTCGCGCCGGACGGGAAGACGCGAGCGGAGCTCGGGATCAAGGGCGAGGGGCTCGCGGTCGCGGCTTCCGCGCAGCTGTTTGCGGGAGAGAAGTCGTGGGTGCGAGTGAAGTCGCTGCGCGCGCACGACGAGGCGTTCGCAGCGGTGCTGGGCGCGTTCGCGCGCGATCCCGTCGATCTGCGCGCCGCCAAGGGCGCGGCCCTCGAGGTGCGCGACCTCGAGCTCTCGCTGGAACCGACACCGCGGTTCACGGCGGGCGTGCTCGATGCGCACGGCGTCGACCTCCTCTGGCGCAACGCGCCGATCGCGAGCGGGATGCAGCTCAACGCGCGGGTGAGCGAGGGAGCGATCCAGATCGCGGAGCTGCGGGGGGGTCCGGTCGACCTGCGCGGCGCGGTCACGCCGGACCGCAACGCGCAGCGCGCGTCGATCGATCTCACGGGAACGATCGCGCTGGACCCGCCGCTCTTGCAGGCGGTCGGCGCTCCCGCGTGGCTGCGCGGGCCGACGGGCGCGGTGTCGGTCGAGCAGCTGCGCGTCGAGCTGCCCGGACACGAGGGCAGCCCCGACTTCGCACTGAGCGCCCAGCTCACTGGAGCCTCCGCGCAGATCGCATCCGACGCGGTCGAGGAGAGCCTCTCGGGCATCGACCTCAAGGTGACTGCGGACGCCGCGGCGCTGCGTCTCGATATAAGCGCGCTCGGCGCCGCCGTGGGCCCGGTGAGCGCGAAGGCCGTTTTCGAGCGGGCCACGGGCAGCACGCACGGAACGCTCTGGCTCGAGCGCGCGAGCGCGGATTTCCTGCGCCACCCGGGCTGGCGGGCGCGCCTAACGCCGGTCGCGCGCGCGTATTCGGGCCCGCCGCTCGCGTTCGAGATCCAGCCCAGCCCCGATGCGCCGCACGTGCGGCGCATCCACATCGAGCGCGCGGTCGCGCCGCGTGTGGATGCCGCGCTGGTGTGGCGGTCGGCACCGCGCAAGGACCCGCTGCAGGACGTCGACGTCTCGGCGGACGTGCCCGCGGACGCGCTGCGCGGGTTCCTGCCCGAAGCCGCGATCGCGACCGGCAACGGCACGCTGCGGATCCGGCGCTCGGGAGGTGGCGCGGGCTTCTACGGGGAGGCCGACGTGTCCGCGATCAGTCTCTCGGACGGCAAATACATCGAGAAGAAGCCCGGCGAGGTGCTGCGGGTGCGGCTCGAGGGCATCGCGGGCGAGCGGTGGGACCCGTTGAAGCTGATCTTCTCGGGCCAGGATGCGTCGCTCCCGCTCGTGATCGGGGAGCACGGGCTCTCGGCGCCCGCCCTCGACGTGGACCTCGCGGCGTTCTCGTTCATGCTGATCGACGGCGCGCGCGCATCGGGTCGCCTGCGCGGAACCTTCGATGGCGGGGCGAAGACCGCACAGCTCTCGCTCGAGGGGGTGGGGCTCTCGCTCCCGCCCGACATCCAGATCGACCGAGCCGACGGAGCGATCGCGATCGCGAGCGGCGACTGGGGCGTGAAGGATCTGCGCATTCGCGGGGCCCAGACGGACGCGACGTGCGATGTCGTGGTGAAGCAGAGCCGGCTCGTCGCGAAAGTGACTGGCGCGCAGCTCGATGGCGACTACGTGCGGGAGCTGTTACAGCAGGTGAGGGCGCTCCACTTCGCGAGACACGAACCCGACACCTCGCCGCCCGTCTCGGGACAGATCGCGGTGGCCCTCGACCACGCCTCGTACGGGCGCAGCCAGGCGCAGCGCGTAAGCGCGGTGATCGGGATCGAGCGGGACGACGTGCACGCGCGCGACATCTCGTTCGAGATCGAGGAAGGCCGCGTCGCGGGACGCCTAGACGTGGACGTGCGCGAGGGGGCGCCGCCGCTCGTCGACCTCGAGATCGACTTCGTCGATCTCACCCGGCACGTCGTGGACGACGCGTTCGAGGAGGACGCGCGCGACAACCCCGGAAAGTATTCGGGGAAGCTCCGGTTCCACGCGCCCTGGTCCGACGACAAGCGCACGACGATGGCCGAGGCGAGCGGATCGCTCACCGGGATCGGCCGCAATGGCACGCTATTCGGTCGGCTCGGGCTCGCCACCAAGCTCGTCACGGTGCTGCGCTCCACCGAGGCGCTGCGCGGAAAGCTGCCCGCGTTCAAGGACGAGGGGCTCGTATTCGAAACCGTGCGCGCCGACCTCGCGATGGAGAACGGACGCGTGGACATCCGGACGCTCGACCTCGATTCGACGACCTATGCGGTGAGTGCCTCGGGAGAATTGAACTTCCGCGAGGACACAGCGCGCGTTCCGATCGAGGTCAACGCGATTCGCGGGGTGGCGTCGCTCGTGGAATATGTGCCGGTCGCGGGAGACGCACTCAAGATCGTGAACGTCCGGCTGGTCGCGACGGGGTCGCCCTGGGACATGGAGGTTCACGTGGCGTCGATCAGCGATCAGCTGCTCGGCGCGAGCCTCGCCGGCCCGAAGGCCGTGATTAATGGCATGCGCGACGCAGTCAATCTGATGCGCCGGGGTTCGGGCAATCCCGATCAGCAGCCGGCAACTGCGCCGGAGGCCGAGCCCTCGCCCGGACCTGCACCCCCTCCGGGTGCCGAGACGCCGTGACGCGCGCGGCGGCTCGCCCGCCACCGCGCTTCCCGCCGATGGCGGCGATCAGCTTGGCGTCCGCGCCGTCATCACGCCCCAGACGACGGCGATCGGAGCGAGGATCCCGGCCATCGATTCCGCGAATCCGCTTGGGTGCGTGAAGGCGTAGATCGCATCCAGCTTCACGAACGCGATCACGAGCGCGAGATACGCGATCGTCCACCAGAGACCGGCCCGATAGCTCCGGCGAGCGTCGGGGTCGATGTAATGGTCGCGCACCGGTCGCGGAGCTTATCAGTTCGGCGAGAAAGCGGCCCGGGTCCCTCTGCGGGGAACCCGGGCCTCAAACCGGCGCTCACAGTCCTCAGTCGCGATCGTATCGGCGATGGCGGCGTTCGTACCAGCCGTCGTGGCCATACCCGTAGTAGTGCTGGCGCCAGTAGCGGTCCCGATAATACGGGCGGTCGTAATAGACGACGCGCGGCCCCGGCGGATAGTAGTAGACCGGCGGCGGTCCATAGACCACTACCGGCGGCGGCGGAAGCGGCGGGAATCCGAAGAAGAAGTGGAAGCCGACGTCGGGACCGCGGTGATCGGCGTTCGCGGGCGCCGCCGCAGCGAGACCCACGCCGATCACAACCGCCAACACGGCCAGCGCGCGGAGTGGAAGCTCTCTGATCATCGAGTTGCGGGTCATACCGTCCTCCTTCAACGCGGCGTCGGATCGACACCTCCAACGAGGGCTCAGACGTTCAGTCTAGGAACGCGATTCGATGGAATAAGCCATGTGAAGCCGGATATTTGGATGTTGAATTGTAGAACTAACAATATCTCTCCCCGTGGGATACCTGGGCGCTCCTGGCCGTGACAGCCGCCCGGAACCGTGTGATTGTGATCACCATCACTTGGTGCGCCGTTAGGTATACCCGACATGTTGAGTCGGATAGAAGATGGGGAAGATGGGGGTGGATATGACTGCCGAGACGAACAGCCGCGGGAACTTCAACCCGCGTGGAGTCGTTCTGGTTGCGCTGGTGATCGCGGCGGGGCTGATGGCCGCGGCGCCCGCGCGGGCAGACCACGACGACGGCCCCAACGTCGGT
>DATFWW010000072.1:0-11415 GCA_035258825.1 Myxococcota bacterium | reverse complement strand
CCGCCGTTCTTGCCGGCCGCGAGGTCGGCGGCCACGATCGCCCGGATGAAGTCGTTCGGGACGGGGCGCTCGTCCGGACCGGCCACGGGTCCCCTCCTCGCGTTTCCGGGGAGCGCGTCAGTCTATCGGGCCGCGTCCCGCCCCTCTAGAGGCTGGATCCCGCGGAATCCTGCGATCACGCCGCTCCACCGCCCTGCGGCGGCGCGAGCGCCATCGGGTTGTAGTAGAAGCGCTCGTTCTGGATCTTGCCGTTCTTGATCTCGTGAACGGCGATCTCGGGCAGCTTCACTGTCCGACCGTCGCGGGTGTTGACTGTCGAATCCCACTCGATGCAGATCGTGTTGCGGGCGACCCAGACGTTGGTCGCCTTCCAAGTCGAGCCCGACTGCATCTGGTCCCAGCGCTTGCCCTTCGCTTCGAGCCCCGCGTATCCGCGATCGACCTGGCCGGTTCCCTCCTGCGATACACAGTCCTCGTTATACAGCGCCTTGATCTCGTCCATGCCCAGCGCCGCTTGCTCGGTCAGGCGCACGATCTTGCGCGCGAGCGACTCGACACTCGGCGCGGACGCCTTCCGGGCCGCGCCCTTCTTCCGGGGCGCGCCCTTCCGCGAGCGCCCGCTCTTCTTCGCGTCCTTCTTCTTCTTCGCCATCGAAACCTCCTGGTTGGATCAATGCCGGGCGCGGAACCAGACCCCGCGCGGTCCGCGCACGAGGTGGCCTGCGCACGGCGGCGCATAATGGGTGCCGATCACCAGCACGGGCTCGCCCGCGAGCGCGTTCGCGATCCGGCGGCGCGTGGCGGCGGCGGCCGCCGAGTCCGTGTCGGCGTTCATCTTCCAATCGGGCTCGGCCCACTGCACGGGGTGGTGGGTCATGTCTCCCGTGATGAACGCGCGCTCGCCCTGCGACGAGATCTCCACCGACACGTGGCCGGGCGTGTGTCCCGCGGTGGGCACGAGCCGGACGCTGTCGCAGAGCTTGTGATCGGGCTCGACGAGGTCGGCGAGCCCCGCGTCGACGAGCGGGCGCACCGCTGCGTCGATCGTGGGCGCGTAGGTCTCTGCGCCCATCGCCGCGGACCAGTGCTCCCACTCCGCGCGCGCGAACAGGTACCGGGCGTTCGGGAACGCGGGCACCAGGCGATCGCCTTCGCGCATCACGTTCCATCCGACGTGGTCGAAGTGCAGATGCGTACACATCACGATGTCGATCGCCTCGCGCGGGTAGCCCGCGGCGGCGAGCGCGCCCGGGAAGTCCTGCGCGCCGGCGCGGAGATCCTCGAAGCCCGGGATCGCGTGCGGGCCGAGGCAGGTGTCGACGAGGATGCGCAGCTCGCCGGTGTCGACGACGAGGCCGTGGATCGAGAGCAGAATCCCTCCCTCGGCGTCGAGGAAGTGCGGCTCGAGCCAACTGCGGTGCAGAGCGACCGCCTCGGGAGTCGCCTCGGGGAAGAACTCGGCGAGGACGAGCCGAGCGGTCACTTCGGGGATCCGCGTGATCTTCACGTCGCCGATCGTCCAGATGAGCAGCGTCATTCGGGTCCTCCGGCGGGTCGCCAGATGATAGACCCGTGCGCGCGGCGCGGGCGAGGCGAATCCAGGTAGACTGCGGCGATGCGCGTGCTCGTCACCGGCGGCACCGGCTTCGCCGGCTCCCACAGCGTCCGCGCGCTGCGATCCGCGGGGCACAGCCTGCGGCTGCTCGCGCGCAGCCGCGCGAAGGTGGAGCAGGTATTCGCGGGCGCACTGCCCGACGACGTGGTGGTCGGCGACGTCACCGACCCCTCTGCAGTCGCGAAGGCGCTCGACGGCGTCGACGCGGTGGTCCACTGCGCCGCGGTGGTGGCGATCGAGGCGCGCCGCGCGCAGGAGGTGCGCGACACGAACCTGCGCGCCGTGGAGCTCGTGGTGGGGGGCGCGGCCGAGCGCGGGATCGGCGCGATCGTGTACGTGTCGAGCCTCGGCGCGCTGTTTGCGCCCGGTGCACCGCTCTCCGAGCGCTCGCCGATCGCCACTGCACAGAGCCCGTACGCGCGGTCGAAGGCCGATGGCGAGGCCTACGTGCGCAGGCTCCAGGATACCGGAGCGCCGATCCGCACCGTCTACCCGCCCGCGATCATCGGGCCCGACGATCCCGGGCTCTCCGAGGGCAATCACACGATCCGCGCGTTCCTGACCCAGCTGATGGTCGACACGCCGACGGGCTTCGAGGTGGTGGACGTGCGCGACCTCGCCGCGCTGATCGCGGCGCTCGTCGGGCCGGGATCCGCGCCCGGCCGCTACGTCGTCTCGGGCGCCTACCTCTCCTGGACGGACACGATCGCGCTGATGGACGAGCTCACCGGGCGCCGCGTGCGGCGCATCTCGGTCGGAGGGCCGCTGCTGCGCTTCCTCGGCCGCCTCGGCGATCTCGTGAAGCACGTCTACCCGTTCGACTTCCCGCTCAGCGGCGAGGCGATGGACTTCGCCACGCAGTGGCCCGGCGTGATCCGCTCACCCGTGATCGACGCGCTCGGCATCCGCTTCCGCGCCAGCCGCGAGACCTACACCGACACGATCCGGTGGCTGTTCCGCGCGGGGCACCTGACGGCGAGAGAGGCCGGCAAGCTGGCGGACTAGGAATGGCGCGATTCGCTTCCGCCCTACGCGCGCTCGCCGCGCACGAACGCCTCGGTGCGGCGGTGAGCTTCCTCGTCGTTCCACTGGCGCGGAGGATGCTTCATGAAGAACGCCGACGGGGCCTCGATCGGGCCGCCGAGGCCGCGATCGACGGCGAGCTTCGCGCAGCGGATCGCGTCGATCGCCACCCCGGCTGAGTTGGGCGAGTCCTCCACCGAGAGCCGCAGTTCGAGGTTCATCGGCACGTCGCCGAACAGGCGGCCCTCCATGCGCAGGAAGCAGACCTTGTTGTCGTTCTGCCACGGCACGTAGTCGCTCGGACCGACGTGAATGTTGTCGTCGGCGATCCGCTCCGAGGCCACCGACTGCACGGCCTCCGTCTTCGAGATCTTCTTGGCCGCGAGCCGATTCCGGTTCAGCATGTTCAGGAAGTCGGTGTTGCCGCCGGTGTTGAGCTGGTAGGTGCGTTCGATCTTGACGCCGCGCATCGCGAACAGATCGGTCAGCGCGCGGTGTGTGATCGTGGCACCGAGCTGGGCCTTGATGTCGTCGCCGAGGATCGGCACGCCCGCCGCGGCGAAGCGCGCGGCGAACGCGGGGTCGCTGGCCAGGAACACCGGGATGCAGTTCACCACCGCCACGCCGGCCTCGAGCGCGCACTCCGCGTAGAAGCGCGACGCGCGCTCCGAGCCGACCGGGAGATAGTTGACGAGCACGTCCACCCGCGAGTCGCGCAGCACGGCCACGACCTCGTCTCGGGTCGCCTCCTTCTGGTCCGACACCAGAAAGCGACGATCCTCCGGGTAGTCCTCGAAGTGTTCCGAGACCCCGTCGAGCACCCGACCCATCCGCACGAGCACGCCCGTCTTCGGCACGCGGTCGCAGAACACCGCGGTGCAATTGGGCTTCTCGAAGATCGCCTCGGCGACGTCCTTGCCGACCTTGCGCAGGTCGACGTCGAACGCGGCGGCCACTTCGAGGTCCTCGGGCCGGTAACCGCCGATCTCCCAGTGCATCAGGCCGACCGCGCGCTCCGGGCTCGCGCCGCGGTAGAAGCTCGCGCCCTGCACGAGCGAGCTCGCACAGTTTCCCACCCCTACGATCGCGACCCGTATCGCGGTCATCAGAACGTGGGTAGGCCACCCGCGCATCGCTTGTCAAGATTCGGCGGTCGGGACCAACTCGATCGCGACGCCATCGGCGCGCGCCGTCGACACAATTCCGATCACCGCCGCCGCACCGTCGCCCGCGGCGCGCAGCGCGCGAACCGCGTCGGTCGCGCACGCGGCGTCCACCCCGAACAAGAGGCCGCCCGAGGTCTGCGGATCGAAGATCAGCTCGCGATCCTCCGCAGTGACGCCGGCGGCCACCGCCACCGCGGTACGGCCGCGCGCGTTCTGGTCGTGGAACGTGCTGCGCACGCCGCGCGCGAGTAGTTCGCGTGCCCCGGGCCACGCCGGCAGCGCGCTCGCGAACAAACACGCGAACGCGCCGCTCGCGCGCACCAGCGCCGCGAGATGGCCGGCGAGGCCGAAGCCGGAGACGTCTGTGCAGCCCGTCGCGCCGAACTCGCGCGCCACACGCGCCGCGGCCGCGTTCGGACGGGCCAGGCCCTCGAGCAGCAGCGCGAGGCGCGCGCCCGGCAGCAGCCCGCGCATGTCGGCGGCGAGCAGGACGCCCGTGCCGAGCGGCTTGGACAGGATCAGGTGCTGGCCGGCGGCGAGGCCCGACGCGGGCAGCGGCTCGCCGTCGAGCTCGCCGGTGATCGCGAGCCCCACATAGAGGTCACCCCCCTGCGTGGTGTGCCCCCCGACCAGCGACACGCCGAGTGGATCGAGCGCCGCGCGCACGCCCGCGAGCACCTGGTAGAGCGTCTCCTCCGCGCGCGCGGGGTCGGCGTCGGGCACGTTCACGAGCGCGAGCGCGTGGCGCGCGCGCCCGCCCTTCGCGAGCACGTCGCTCACCGCATTCACCGCGGCGACCCGGCCCACCCACCACGGGTCGTCGGTGAACGCGCGAAACGCATCGATCGTGGCGAGCAGTGCGTCGCCCTTCGGTGTCGCGAACAGCGCGGCGTCATCGGGCTCGGCGAGTCCGATCCGCACGCTCGGGTCCGCGGGCGCCTTCGGCAGCCGCGCGAGCGCGCGCCCGAGCGCACTCGCGCCGACCTTCGCCGCGCAGCCGCCGCATTCCATCGGCGCGCCGCCCATCGGCTGCGGCGCGGAGAAGTCCGGCGCGGGAGCGCCGCGCTCGTCGAGCACGCGGAAGCGGGCGACGAAGCGGCGGTCGATCCAGTCCTTTAGGCAATAGGCGGCCCGGCCGCGCAGCGCGATCCCCCACTTCGCGGCGATCGCCTCGCGATTCCCGAGGTTGAGCAGCATGAGGAAGTCGCGCTGCGGTTGATAGGCGCGCAGCGGCGCGCCCCGCAGATACGCGCGCAGGTTGGCGTCGAGCGGCGGCCCTTCGCGCACCGCGTACACCCCGGCCTTGCGCACCCAGGACGCGAACGGGAGCGCCGCGCAGTCCCCGACCGCGAACAGATCGCGGCAGCCCGCGACCGCGAGCGTGGGCTCCACCCGCACGAAGCCCTCGGCGTCGAGCGGCAACCCGGGACCGCACGGGAACGGCAACGGAGCAGCGCCGGTCGCCCAGACCACGAGGTCGGCGGCGAGCGTTTCGCCGGCGAGGTCGATCCCGTCGGCGCGAACTGCCTCGACCGCCACGCCGATGTGTAGCTGCACTCCCCGCGCCGCGAGCCCCTCGCGCGCGAGCCGCTGCGTGCGGGACCCGTAGCCCTCGAGCAGCTGACTCTCGGAGACGAGGTGGAGCGCAGGCGTGCGGGCCGTCGCGCGCAGGCGCGCGCCGAGCGTAAACGCGAGCTCCACGCCGGCGGCGCCGCTCCCGACGATCGCGACGTGCGGATCGGGCGGCAGCGCGCCGATGCGCGCGTCGAGCTCCGCGACCAGGCGCGCGATCGGCCGCGTCGCGAGCGCGTACTCGCGCACGCCGGGCAGGTCGAGGCCGCGCACCGTCGCGCCGACGTCGAGGCTCGCCACGTCGTAGGCGAGCGGCGGACGGCCCTCGAGTGCGATCCGGTGCGCAGAGGGATCGATCGAGACGGCGCGCGCGATCACCACGCGCGCGCGCGCGCGCCGGGCGAGCGGGACGACGTCGATCGCGAGCTCGTGCGCGGCGTAGTCGCCCGCAACGAAGCCGGGGACCATCCCGGAGTACACCGCGTCCGGCCCGTCGACGACCAGCGTGACCCGCACTCCCGGCACGGGAGCCATCCCGAACCGGCGGAGCACCTGGATGTGCGTATGTCCGCCACCCACGAGCACGAGATCGGACTTGACCGCTTCCACCGTTTGGGAGAGTAGAATCCGCGGCGAGGAGATTTCCATGTCCGATCCCTCGCTCGACTCGGCCGCCCTCTGGCACGACTTCGCGCGCCGCGTCGAGGGCCCGCTCGCGGTGTGCTTCCGGTTCGCGGACACCGCTCCGAAGACGCAGCGGCGCGTCGTGCCGTTCGACCGGGTGCGCCGCGAGCTGCCGCCCGAGACTCCCGCCACGACCCCCAGCGAGCGCAGCGCGATGCTCGCGCGCCGCACGAAGGCGCCCCGGCGCCGGTACGCGTATTAGGCGCGCCATGGTCACCCATACCGGAGGCTGCCACTGCGGGCGCGTGCGATTCGAGGTCGACGCGCCCGCGGAGATCGAGGTGCACGAGTGCAATTGCTCGATCTGCTCGAAGTCCGGTTATCTGCACCTGGTGGTGCCGAAGTCGCGGTTCCGGCTCCTGCGCGGCGAAGAGCACCTGACCACCTACGCGTTCAACACCGGCGTGGCGCAGCACCTGTTCTGCTCGGTGTGCGGCATCAAGTCGTTCTACGTGCCGCGCTCGCACCCCGGCGGCTACAGCGTGAACGCGCGCGCACTCGATCCGGGGACGGTGCGCAGGCAGATCGCGATCCCGTTCGACGGCGCGAACTGGGAGGCGCACGCCTCCGAGCTCGCACCGCTGTCGGACTGACTGCGCGGGGGAATCGTGGCCGAGACGACACGGAAGCGATCGCTAGCCGACCTCGGGCTCTACGGTGTGGCGCGCGCGATCACGGTGCTCGGCACGCTCGCGGCGCTCGCCTACTTCACGTTCTACCTCGTCTCGGTCGCGTTCCGCCTCGGGACGCGGATGGGCATCCGCAGCGCGCTGGTGGTGGCGATGCCGATGCTCGCGGGCAGCTACCTCTACGCGATCCACCGCGAGGCCCTGTGCCGGATCCAGGCGATGCCGGCCGTGGCGCGGTTCACGATCTCGCTCGCGGCCGGGATGCTGGCGATGGCGTCGCTGCGCTTCTTCCTCGCGCTCTACCCGCTTCCGGTCCCGGAGCTGGCGATCGCCTCCTGCATCGCGTTCCTCGCGTTCGGCTCGGGCGCGATTCCCGGCCTATCGCTCGATCCGGCCCGCTCGCGATCCGACGCCGCGCTGGCTCCGTTCTACGGCATCGCGGCCGGCTTGCTGCTCTACGTCCTCCTGCTCGGCGTTCCGCAGATCGTCCCGGGTTGATCAGCGCTCCTCGGGCCGGATCTCGAACGCATCGGCGACCAGCGCCGCGAGCTCCGCTGCGCGGCGCTTCGGATCGAATCCTCCGCGCTCGCCCCAGTCGATCATGAGCGCGCCCAACGCGCCCTGCAGCAGCTGGGCGAGCACCTCGGGAGGATGCCGCCGCGTGACGTCGCCGCCTGCGAGGCAGCGCCGCACGAAACCCTGGAACAGCGCGAAGATGTGCTGCAGCTGCTGGGCGCGGTCCGGATCGGGGCGCGAGTGCACGACGTGCGCGACCAGATCGCGGTTGGCGGGGCCCACCTCGATCGCGGCGGTAATCGAGTCGGTGAAGAACAAGCGCAGCCGATCGCGCGTGCTCGCGCCGCGCTCGAAGGCGGAGTCGAGCGTGGTCGAGATCCAGTCCTCGCCGACGCGGTAGAGCTCCGCGAGCAGATCGCTCTTCGCCGGGAAGTGATTGAAGAAGGTCTGCCGTGCGACGTCGGCGCGCTCGCAGAGGTCGGAGATCTTGGTCGCGTCGAAGCCGACCTCGCCGAACAGCTCGACGGCGGCCTCGAGGATCCGCGCGCGCGTCTCCTGTTTGCGGCGGTCGAGACGGGATCCCGATCCCGGTTGACTGGACACAGAGTCCAATTATAGACTCTTGGTCCATTATTTGACAACGCGCAACGCGCCCCGGGAGGACCGATGAGCGACCCGTTCGTCGAGATGCTGGCGACCGATGACCCGAGCTCACTCCTGCATGCGCTGCGCACCTCGGACCCGGTGCATTTCGTGGCGCCGTTCGGCTTCTGGCTCGTGACGCGCCACGACGATGTGAAGCGCCTGTACAACGACCCCGAGAACGTCACCAACGACAAACGGGTCTGGGAACACAACGTCCCGCATCGCGAAGGGACGATGCTGCGCTGGGCCGAGGACCACGGGCTCTTCTCGCTCGCCCCCGAGGACCACACGCGCGTGCGGCGCCTGGTGTCGGCCGCGTTCACGCCGCGGGCGGTGCGCCGCATGGACGCGCAGATCCGCGAGGTGGTCGAGCGCACCGCTGCGCCGTTGCGCGGGCGATACGGTGAGGTGATCGATCTGTTCGGCGGGTTCGCCAACATCGTGCCGAACACGGTGATCAGCCGGATCACGGGCGTGCCGGCGGGCGACGACGAGGTCCGCTTCCGCAAGATCGCCCAATCGACGATCGCCGGATTCTTCCCGTTCACGCCGCAGCACCTGCGCGAGGAAGCGGAGCGCAGCTTCCAGGAGCTCTCGAGCTGGGTGCGCGAGCTCGTGGCGAAGCGGCGCGCACATCCGGAGGAAGACCTGGTTACGGATCTCGTGAACGCCCAGGACGCGGACGACTCATTGTGCGAGGACGACATCGTGCTGCTGCTCGCGGGACTGATCGGGGCCGGCAGCGAGACGACCTCGCAGGGCGGCGTCTCGCTGGCCCGGATGCTGCTCGCACATCCCGAGGCGATGGAGCGGCTGCGCGGCGACCGCGCGCTGATCCTGCGCGCGATGGACGAGATCCTGCGCTTCGCGCTGAACGGGACCGGCGGCACCGTGCGCTTCGCGCTGCGCGACTTCGAGCTGCGCGGCAAACCGATCCGCCGGGGCCAGATGATCATGCTCTCGATCGGCGCTGCGAACCGCGACCCGGCCGTGTTCGAGAACCCCGACGTGCTCGACCTCGATCGCACCGTGCGCGACCTGGCGACGTTCGGCAACGGCCCCCACTATTGCCTCGGCGCCAACCTCGCGCGGCAGGAAATGGGGTGCATGCTCGACGCACTGCTCGACATCATGCCGCCCGGTTCGCGCGTGCGCGACGACCAGATCGAGTACCTCGACGCGGGTCTGTTCCGTCGCCCGACCAATCTGCCGGTGCTGATCGGCCCGCGCCCCAGCTGAAGCGGGCGTGGCTCCGCGCGCGCCCTGCGAATTGGATCTATCGGCGCGATGCGAATTTCCTATGTTCGCGATGAGGTGAGCGCGACGCGAAACCCGGACGCGTGGGGCTGGATCTTCGCGATCAGCGGCGGCGCCTGCGCCGCGAACGCGGTCTGGATGCTCACGAGTCCGCTGCGCTGGTACCACGGCCTCCCCGCGGCGGTGCCCGATACGGGTCCGTTCAACGCGCATTTCGTGCGCGACATCGGCTGCGCGTTCCTCGCCACCGGGGCCGCGCTCGGCTGGGCCGCGTTCGCGCCGCCGTGGCGGACGGCGTTGGTGCCGATCGCGGCGCTGTTCCTCGGCGGACACGCGCTCGTGCACGTCTACGACACGGCGAGCGGTGCGCTCGGCCCCACGCACTGGTGGGTCGACGCTCCCGGCGTATACCTGCCCGCCGTGCTGATCAGCTATGCGGCGGTCGCACAGCGAAACCGCGCGCGGATCGATGGAGGCACGTGATGGCGCGAATCGAGGGCGTGAGTGATGCACGGGCGGGACTGCTGACGCGCGGCGTATTTTCGGGCGCGAAGCGCGTCGCCGGACAGGTCCCCGAACCGCTGCGGATCATGGCGCACAGCAAGCCCGTGATGTGGGCGGACGCGATTTTCGAGCTCGTGCTCCAGCGCGCGCGCTCCGTTCCGCCGCGCCTGAAGGCACTCGCGGGGATCAAGGCCGCGGCGCTGATCGGCTGCGTGTTCTGAATCGACATCGGCTCTGCCGTCGGCAGGGCGAGCGGCGTGACGGAGGCGCAGATCCTCGACCTCACGCGCTACCGCGAGAGCGACGCGTTCAGCGAGCTCGAGAAGGCCGTGCTCGACTACGCGGTTGCGCTCTCGCGCACGCCCGCGAATGCGAGCGAGGAGCTGGTCAAGCGACTGCGCGAAGACCTCTCCGACCAGCAGCTCGTCGAGCTGACCGCCGCGATCGCGTGGGAGAACTTCCGCGCGCGCTTCAACCGCGGCTTCGACGTGGCGGCGCAGGGATTCTCCGCGGGCGCGGTGTGCCCGATCCCGGAGCGAGGGTTGTGAGGCGATCCGCCGTTCGGCGATGATGGCGCGGTGGATCCGCCCTCGCCGCAGCCTGGAGACGCGCCGCCCCCGCGCATGATCGCGGCCGCCTGCCTCGGCTTCCTGCTGCTCGGACTCGCGGTGTTCAGGCCCGCGCTGGACGGGCCGTTCATCTCCGACGACGTCAACTTCGTGGTCGACAATCCCTACGTGAAGGGTCAGAACGCCTCGCTCGTCGAGGTCTGGGTGCCGCGGTCGGACGCGCAGTTCTATTCGGGCGGCAGCTATCAGCCCGTCACGCAGACGTTCCACGCGCTCGAGTGGCGGCTGTTCGGCACCGACACGCGCGGCTACCACCTCGCCAACGTCGCCCTCCACGCGCTCGACGCGACGCTTCTCGTGCTGCTGCTCTGCGCGTCGGCGGTGCCGCAGCGCGCGGCGCTGCTCGGAGGCGCGCTGTTCGCGCTTCATCCCGCGAACGTGGAGGCGGTGGCGTGGATCTCGCAGAGCCGATCGCTGCTCGCGCTCGGCTTCGCGCTCGGCGCGCTGCTGGCGCTCGAGCGGCGACCGCTCGCGAGCGCGGCGCTGTTCGCGCTCGCGCTGCTCTCGAAGAGCAGCGCGGCGTTCGCGATCCCGATGGGTGCCGCGCTGGTCTGGGCGCGGCACCGCCGCGGCGCCGAGGTGCGCGCGCCGCTCTCGGCGCTCGCGATCTGGCTCGCGGTGTTCCTCGCCTTCGCGCCGCTCGAGGTCACCGGCCTCGCCACGCTGAAGCCCGCCGACGCGCGCGCCTACGGCGACGCCGCCACGCGGCTGCGCTCGATCGCCTCGATCGGCGCGCACTACCTCTGGATGGCGGCGACCGGGTCCGGCACGAGCGCATTCCACGAGCCGCTGCCCGTGCGCAGCTGGCTCGACGGCGGGTGCCTCGCGGGGCTCGCGCTCGCGCCGCTCTTCGCGTGGCGGATCGCGCGCGGCCTGCGCGCCGGCGACGAGGAAGCCGCGTGGTGGATCGCTGCGGCGGCCGCGTTCGCACCCGTATCGCAGGTCGCGCCGTTCTTCTTCCCGATGGCCGACCGCTACCTCTACTTCATGCTGCCCGGACTGATCGGCGGCTCGCTGCTCGCGGGGCGCGCGGCGCTGGCGCGCGCGGGTGCGCGGCGCGTTCCGTGGGGCCGCGCCGCGTTCGCAGCGGGCGCGGTGGCGGTCGCGCTATTCGGCCTGCGCGCCCATGGTCGCTCGTTCCTGTGGCGGTCGGATGAGGCGCTGCTGCGCGAAGC
>DATFWW010000071.1:0-3182 GCA_035258825.1 Myxococcota bacterium | reverse complement strand
GCCCGCCCGATGAACGCGAGCCGATGTCCGAGGAGACGGCCGGATCACGCGTTTCCGGCACCCGAAGCGTCGAAGGGATCGGAGCGCTCCCTCCGAAGCAGAGCGTCCCGCTCAGCCTCGGCGGTACCGGCGCATTTCACCCGAAGGCTCCACCCCGCCTCCCGCGGACGGGTGAGTCGCCCGCGCCTGCCCCGGCTACGCAGCAGTCGAGCGAGGGCGCTGGGAGCGCGGCGTCTGGGTAATCGGTCGCGCAGACGGGTCCCACCACCAGCCCCCCTCACCGCCACTTCTTCTCTGTGGGCCAGCGGCTGATGCTCGCGTCGGTGGCTTCGCGCGCGCTCATTGGTCCGCGCTCGGTGCGGATGTCGATCGACACGAAGCGGTGTCGGTGGGCCCCGCGAAGGCGTTTGCCTGACTCCGGGCTGGTGACATCCCTTCCCGGTCACCTTCGTGGGGCCCGCCGGCATTCTATCCGTGGATCGAGCCTCGACCACGGCTTCGGATGCCCGCTTTGCGAGAAGGGGCAAGATGCCCCTTCTCGGGAGCAGATTCTCGCGCTCGAGACCCGATCCTACGACGAGATTCGCCGCCGCATGACGCTCGTTCGACCTATCGCGCCTATCGCGCCGGCGCAGCCACGTCCGTCGGCACCGGGGGCAGGTAGCGCAGCGGATCCTCGGGCTGCCGGTCGCGGCGGATCTCGAAGTGCAGGTGCGGCCCGGTCGCGTTGCCGGAAGAGCCCAGTTCCGCGATCACGTCGCCCTTCTCGACGAACGCGCCCTTCTTCACGCGATTGCGCTGGTTGTGCGCATACAGCGTCGAATAATTGCCCGCGTGCTTCACGACTACGACCTGCCCGTAGTCGCCGTGCCAGCCGCTCTCGATCACGCGACCGGCCTCGGCCGCGAGCACGGGGGTGCCCGGCGTGGCGCCGAGGTCGATCCCCTCGTGGTGGCCGAACCCGCGCCAGCCGTAGGGCGACGAGAAGCGGCCATAGATCGGCCAGTCGAACTCGAGATCGGCCTCGCGGCGCGCCTGCGCGCGCAGATCCGACGACGGAATCGGCATCAGCCGCGCCATCGCCGACTCCTGGCGGCCACCGGGCCGCGTGCGCGGGATGATCAGGCGCGTGCCGACCTCGATCGAGGAGAAATCCGAGATCTGGTTTGCCTGCACGATCGCGTCGACGGACACGCCGTACTGCCGCGCGATCGCGGCGATCGTCTCGCCGCGCTCCACCACGTGTACGACCGATTCGCGGCGCTCGCTCGGCGTCCGGCTCGCGCAGCCGATCGCGCCGGCCCAAGCCAGGCCGAGTGCGCCGACCAGCGCGGCCGTGCGCCTCATACGCTGCGCCCGTGCGCGCCGACGAGGTCCACGAACCGGCAGCGTCCGATCACCTCGCGCGTGTAGCGATCGCGCGATAGGCGCGCGATTCGCAGCAGCTGCTGCTCGTCGCGCGCGCCGAACGGCCCGACCAGGCGCCCGCCGATCGCGAGCTGCGCGAGCAGCGGCTCCGGGACGCTCGGCCCGGCCGCCGTCACCACGATCGCGTCGAACGGCGCGTCGGCGGGGCGGCCGCGGCTGCCATCGCCGAGGTAGACCACCGCATTGTCGATGCCGAGGTCGTCGAGACTGCGCCGCGCGCGAGCGGCGAGCCGCGGCACGCGCTCGATCGAGATCACGCGCGCGGCCAGCTGCGCGAGGATCGCCGCCTGATACGCCGATCCGGTGCCCACCTCGAGTACGGTCTCGTCGCCGAACAGCTCGAGCGCCTGCGACATCGTCGCCACGACGCTCGGCGCGGAGATCGTCTGCCCGTCCCCGATCGGGAGCGCGGTGTCGCGATACGCCTGACCCGCGAGCGCATCGGGCAACAAGCGGTGGCGCGGCACCTCTGCGAACGCGGCGAGCACGCGCGGATCGCGGACGCCTGACCGCGCGAGACGCTCCGCCATGCGGCGGCGCGGCACCGCGTAGCGGTCGGAGCGGTCCGCGGGCGCAAGAACGCGCGCGCCGAGCGCTCGCTGCGCACGGAGCTCTCCCATTTTCCTCGATCATCCCCCCGCCTCTACTGTGGCCCGGGGTCGCGCCGGGCGCAAACGCGCGGATTGGAGGCGGACGAGAGCCGGGCCGACGATCAGCAAGGCGAGCCGAGCGGTCAGCCGGCTAGCAGCAGCGCCGTCGCGCCGGGTGCGCCGCGGCGACGGCCGCACGCACGGCCTCCGAGCGAGCGAGCGCGAGCACCGTCAGCGCGAGCGCGCGTGCGCCCTCGAGCAGGCCCTGCGCGCCGCCCGCGCGCGTGGTCGCGTCGGCGAACTCGCGCGTGTGCAGCTGAAGATCGGTGCCGATCGGGAAGTTGGGATGGATCGTGGGCACGACGCGCGAGACGTGCGTGATGTCGCTCGATCCGATCGAGGCGTCGGGCGCGTGATCGCTCTCGGACAGCCCGAGCAACTCGAGCTGCTGCCGGTAGAGATCCGCGAGCGGCGGGTTCGGTTGCATCGGCGGCGATTCGCCGGCCACGCGCACGAGCTCGAGCCGCGTACCCGTGGAGGCGGCCGCACCCTCCGCGCACTGCACCACACGCTGGTAGGCGTGCTCGAGCTGCGCGTCTTCGAGCGCGCGTACCCAGAACAGCGCCGCGGCGCGCTCGGGAATGATGTTGGGCGCCACGCCGCCCTCGGTCACGATGCCGTGGATCCGCGCCGCCCGCGGCAGCTGCTGGCGCAACAGGCCCACGTTCACGAAGAGCGCGATCACCGCGTCGAGCGCGTTGATGCCGCGCTCCGGGTACGCGGCTGCATGCGCGGCGCGGCCGTGGAACACGAACTCGACCTTGCGCGTGCCCAGGAACAGCCGGTGGGCGCGCCGCATGTCGGACGCATGCGCCATCATCGCGACGTCGGCCTCCGCGAACACGCCGGCCTCCACGAGCCGCCGCTTGCCGACCCCGATCTCCTCCGCGGGACAGCCCACCACGAGCAGCCGCAGGGCCGCCTCGGGCACCGCGGCCGCGAGTGCCTGGGCGGCGAGCAGGCTCGCCGGGCCGGAAAGGTTGTGCCCGCAGGCGTGGCCGATTTCGGGAAGCGCGTCCATCTCTGCCAGCAGCGCCGCGCACACGGGCGCCCGGGACCCGCCGCGCCGCGCTACGAAGGCAGTGGGCATCCCCGCTACACCCG
>DATFWW010000070.1:0-6177 GCA_035258825.1 Myxococcota bacterium | reverse complement strand
GGGCTCGTGCTGCTGATCTCGACGACCGACCTGATCGTCGCGCTGGCCGCCGCGGGCGCGTCTGCGGCCGCGCTCGGAGTCGGCGAGCGCGGCGTCCGCACCGGACTCGTCGCATTCGTGATCGCGGCATTCTTCGGCGGCATCGCGCTCGTGCGATCGCCCGCGCCGCTGGGCGTGCTCGAGCGCGTCCGCGCGCTGTCGATCTTCGAGGGACTGCGCCGTATGCCGCTCGCGCGGCTCGGCGAGCTGTTCGCGCTGCGCGCGGTGTTCTCGGCCTGCTTCGTGGCGGGCTGCGCGTCGGCGTTCGCGGCGTTCGAGATCCCGGCGCCGCCCGCGCGGCTGATCGGCGGCATCATGCTCGTCGCCTTGGTCGCGGCGCTGCCGATCGCAGTGGCCGGACTCGGCACGAGCCAGGCCGCGCTCGTGTATCTGTTCCGCGACGTCGCGCCGGCCGAGCGGCTGCTCGCGATGAGCCTCGTGCTCTCGTTCGGGATCATCGGCCTGCGCGCGGCGATGGGAATCTGCTTTGCGCGCGAGCTCACCCGCGAGGCGCTCCACGACGCGCGGACCGCTTCCGCGTGAACGAGACCCGGTTCACCGGCGAGCGCCTGCACGACGACCAGCCGCTGTTCGCCGTCGACCTCGCCCGCCACCGCGCCGCCTACGAGTACGCGGCCGAGCGCTTCCCGGGCGCGCGCGTGCTCGACCTCGGCTGCGGCAGCGGGTCCGGCGCCGCGCTGCTCGCGCGCGCGGGCGCGCGCGTGCTCGGCGTCGACCGCGTGGCGCCGGACCGCGCGAACCGCGTCGCGGGCGCCTCGTTCTGCCGCGCCGACATCGCCGGTCTGCCGTTCCGGGCGCGCCGCTTCGACGCGGTGGTGAGCTTCCAGGTGATCGAGCACCTGGCCGATCCCGCGCCCTATCTGCGCGCGATCGGCGCGCTGCTCGCCGAGCGCGGCACCGCGGTGCTCACGACCCCCAATCGCCGGCTCTCGGACGGCGTCAACCCCTACCATGTCCGCGAATATCTCGGCGCGGAGTTGCGCGATCTGCTCGCGCGCCATTTCGCAGATGTGGCCGTGTTCGGCGTCGGGATGAGCGAGCCCGTGCGCGCCTATCTCGCCGCGCGCTCGCGCCGGATCCAGCGCGTGATGCGCCTCGACCCGCTGCGCCTGCGCGATCGCCTGCCGCGCGCGTGGCTGGAGACCCTGTTCGCGTGGGGCGCGCTGTTCGTGCGCCGCGCCGCCGCGCGCGGCGAGGGCGCGCCGGACGCGAGCTGGCGCGACTTTCCGATCGGCCGCGCCGACGACGCGACGAGCCTCGACTGGCTCGCGGTGTGCCGGAGCCCGAGCTGATGCCGGCCGCCGCGCCCGGCGTTCCGGACCGCGACGCGCGCTGCCCCGTGTGCGGCGCGCCCGCGAGTCGGCTGCGCTATTCGATCACGCGCTTCCGCGTCTACGATTGCGCGCAGTGCGCGCTCGTCTACCTGTGGCCGCAGATCGACGACCAGGAGGTGCGCGCGCTGTTCGCGCGCCTCTACACCGAGGGCGAGGGCTCGGTGCCCGAGCTCGCGACCTACTACGACTTCACCTACACCGACAGCCCCGGCAATCCGCTCGTCGCGATCTACGAGCGCTGGCTCGACGCGATCGAGCGCGAGCACCCGCCCGGTCGCCTGCTCGACATCGGATGCGGCACGGGTCTGTTCCTCGCCGTAGCGCGCCGGCGCGGCTGGCAGCCCTACGGCGTCGACGACTGCGCCGAGGCGACCGCCCACGCGCGCAGCCACTTCGGACTCGAGGTGTGGGACGGTCAGTTCACGGATTTCGCGGGGCAGAAGGGTCTGCGCTTCGATGCGATCGCGATGTGGGACATCATCGAGCATTCGCGCACGCCGGTCGCGTTGCTCGCGGCCGCGCGCGCCGTGCTCGCGCCGGGCGGAGTGATCGGCATCTCGACGCCGAATCAGCGCAGCATCCTCGACGTGGTCGCAGGTCTGCTCTACCGCGGTTCGGGCGGGTGGATCACGCGGCCGCTCGAGAAGTTCTACATCGAGCAGCACTTCCTCTACTTCAGCCCGCGCACGCTCGCTGACGCGCTCGGGCGCGCAGGCCTCGCCATGGTGAGGCTCGACCGCGAGCTCACCGAGCTGCGCCGGCTCTCGCTCTCGCCCGCGAAGCGCTTCGTGCTCGAGGCGCTGTTCGCGGCCGCGCGGCTGACCGGGCTCGAGAACCGGCTGTTCGCGATTGCGCGGGCCGGCTGAATCGCGGCTTTCGCGGCTGCACGCGAACGATCGGTGGTATCTTGCGGCGCTTCATGCGCGCGCTGGTCGTCCTGCCCACCTACAACGAGGCGGAGAACGTGCTCCCGCTCGGCGCCGACGTCCTGGCACGGGACGCGCGGATCGACGTGCTGGTCGTGGACGACAACAGCCCGGACGGCACGGGCGACCTCGTGGAGGCGGCGCGCCGCGACCAGCCGCGCCTCCACCTGCTGCGGCGCCCCGGCAAGCTGGGGCTCGGTACCGCCTACCTCGCCGGGTTCCGCCACGCGCTCGAGCGCGACTACGACCGCGTGCTCACGATGGACTGCGATTACAGCCACCACCCGCGCTATCTGCCGCACATGCTGGAGGTGGCCGCGGAGGCCGATCTCGTGATCGGATCGCGTTATGTCGCGGGCGGCGGGGTGGCGAACTGGCCGCTGCGCCGCCGCGCGCTCTCGCGCTTCGCCAATCTCTACACGCGCTGGCTTCTCCGCGTGCCGGTTCGCGACTGCACCGCGGGCTTCCGCTGCTACAGCCGCACCGTGCTCGAGGCGATCGATCCGTTCGGGGTACGCGCGTCGGGATATTCGTTCCTCGAGGAGATGGTCTGGCGCGTGCACCACGCGGGCTTCTCGATCCGCGAGATCCCGATCGTCTTCGAGGACCGCCGGCGCGGCTCCTCGAAGATCGACCAGGTCGAGATCTTCCGCGCGGCGCGCCACGTGCTGATCACCGCGTTCCGGCGCCCCAGCATCAGCCGCGCGCCACGCGCAGCTCTGCCCCCCCCGCGCAGATCGACCGCAGATCGTCGTCCTCCACCACGGGCTGGTGGTCGGCGAGCCGCTGAAAGCGGTCGAACGCGGCGTCGAGTGCGGCGTCGGTGAGGCAGAAGCCGAGCTGCTTCGCGCGCGCGACGAAGCCGGCGCGACCCGAGAGCTTGCCCAGCACGATCTCGGTGCCGCGCGCGTGTCCGATCGCGGCGGGGTCGAGCACCTCGTAGTTCTCGCGCCACTTGAGCACGCCGTCCTGGTGGATGCCCGACGCGTGGCGGAACGCATTCGCGCCCACCACCGCCTTGTTGCGCGGCACGGCGACGCCGCTGTGCCGCTCGACGAGCGCGGAGAGCGCGCAGATCCCGCGCGGGTCCACGCCCGTGTGCACGCCGAGCGCCGCGCCGTGCACCGAGATCGCCATCACCACCTCTTCGAACGCGGTGTTGCCTGCGCGCTCGCCGATCCCGTTCACGGCGAGTTCCACCTGGCGCGCGCCTGCGCGGATCGCGGCGAGTGCGTTCGCGGTAGCGAGTCCGAGGTCGTCTTGACCGTGGAACGAGACGACTGCCTCTCCCAGCTCCGGAACGCGTTGGAAGAGGTGCGAGATCACGCTGGACACCTGATCCGGGAGGGCATAGCCCACTGTGTCTGGAATGTTGATCGTGCGCGCGCCCGCGGCGAGCGCGGCGCGCACGACCTCGACGAGAAACTCCGGGTCGGCGCGCGTCGCGTCCATCGGGCTGAACTCGACGTCGTCGGTCGCGTTGCACGCGCGCGCGACCGCGTACTCGACCATGCCGATCACCTCCTCGCGCCCCTTGCGCAGCTGGTGTGCCAACTGCACATCGCTGGCATTCACGAACGCGTGGATGCGCGGCGCCTCGGCGCCGCGGAGCGCCTCCGCCGCGGCATCGACGTCGAACGGCACCGCGCGCGCGAGCGCGCACACCGAAGCTCCGCGCACCTCGCGCGCCACCGCGTTCACGGCGCGGCGCTCGGCCGACGAGGCGGCGGGAAAACCGGCCTCGATCACGTCGACGCGCATGGCGGCGAGCGCCTGCGCAATCTCGACCTTCTGCTCGGCGCTGAAACAGACCCCCGCGGTCTGCTCCCCGTCGCGCAATGTGGTATCGAAGACGACGACCCGCTCGGAAACACTCGACATGACGCGCTCCTGTGGCCGGGGCGCGGCGCGGAGCGGGTCCGGGAACTTCCCGGGTCCAGAGACACGAAACCCTCTCCGGCCTGCCTCGGCGGGAGAGGGTGGTGGCTAGGCGAATCGGTTCAGCGACGGCCGCCCAGGCCCTCTCCCGCCCGCGTAAGGAGCAGGCCGGTAATCAGGCCGAGGAGCAGTGCGCCGCGATTCACCATGTTCGCTGTGTAGACTAGGGCCGCGTGAGAGTCAAGGCCGGATTTCTCGCCGTCGCGGCGCTCCCGCGGGCGGGACCCTCACGCCGCCGGAAGCAACCGCCGAGTCACGGCGCGCCCGCCGGATCAATTCGATGAAGCGGGCCGCCGCAGGAACCACGGCCGCGCCGATTCGAGCTGCGCGGCGAGCCGGAACAGCGTCGCCTCGTCGCCAAAGCGACCCGCGAACTGGACGCCGATCGGAAGTCCGGCGCTGTTCCAGTACAGCGGCACCGACATCGCCGGGTGTCCCGAGGCGTTGAACAGCTGCGTGAAGCCGATCGTGCGCGAGAGATCCGTGACCAGGCCCGGGAAATCGCTGCGCGTGAGCGCGAGGCGGCCGAGCGGAAGCGGCGGCGTGGCCATCGTCGGCGTCACCAGCACGTCGTAGCGCTCGAGGAAGCGGGAGACCTCGCGCCCCAGTCGGTGGATGCCGCGCAACGCGGCGGCGTAATCCGCAGCGGTGGTCTGCTTGATCTGCTCCGCGATCAACCAGTTGAGCGGCTCGACGTCGTCGGCGGTGACGTCGCGCCCGAGCTCGGCAGCGCGCTCGAGCAGCGTGGCGCGCAGGCTGGCCCCGATGATCGTCCCCGACGACCGCGCGAGCAGCTCGCGGTCGACGAGCAGCTCGGCCTCCGCCACGTCGTGTCCGAGGCTGCGACACAGATCTGCGGCATCGCGCGCGGCCGCGACGCAGTCCGGATCCACTTCCGCTCCGTTGAAGGCGCTTACCTGGACCGCGATGCGCAGCCGGCCCGGATGGGCGCCGACCTCGGCGAGGAACGGCCGCGCGGGAGGCGGCGCATCGTAGGGATCCCCGATCGCGGGGCCCGAAACCGCATCGAGGAGCGCCGCGCTGTCGCGCACGCTGCGCGAGACCGCGTGCTGCACGCTCATTCCACTCCAGCCCTCGCCGAGCTTGGGGCCGGACGGCACGCGCGCGCGCGTGGGCTTCATACCGAACAGCCCGCAGCACGAAGCGGGGATGCGGATCGATCCGCCGCCGTCGGTCGCGTGTGCGGCGGGGACGATGCCCGCGGCCACGGCGGCGGCCGCGCCGCCCGAGGAGCCGCCAGCGCTGTGCGTGGGCTTCCACGGATTGCGCGTCGCGCCGTGCAGGATCGACTCGGTGGTCGACGTGCCGCCGAACTCCGGCGAGGCGGTGCGGCCGAAGAGCACGAGCCCCGCGCGCTTGTAGCGCGCTGTGAGCTCGGTGTCGTAGTCGGACACGTTGTCGGCGAAGAAGCGCGAGCCGCTCGTGAGCCGCACGCCCTTCCACGCCGCGTGGAGATCCTTGAGGAGCCACGGAACGCCGCGGAATGGACCTTCCGGCAGCCCGGCATCGATCGCCTTGCGCCCCTCCTCGAACGCGCGGATCACGACCGCGTTCAGCGCGGCGTTGCGCTCCTCGACGCGCGCCACTGCCGCCTCGAGCAGGTCGCACGGCGATACCTCGCCGGCCCGCACCCACGCGGCGAGTCCCAGTGCATCCTGCTGCTCGTACTCGTCGATGCGCGCCATGCAGCGCCCTCCCCTCGTCGTCGATGGCCCCAGCATACTGGAGCCCGTATCTTCGCCGATGCTCCAATTCGAGGGATCGCCATGCCTCGCGACACCGAGACCCGCTACCACCAGTGCACGATCTGCGAGGCCGCGTGCGGCCTCGAGCTCGAGGTGTCCGGGCGCGAGGTGGTGTCGATCCGCGGCGACGCGCAGGACGCCTTCAGCCGCGGC
>DATFWW010000069.1:0-16275 GCA_035258825.1 Myxococcota bacterium | reverse complement strand
CACCGCCGCAGCCTACCAGAATCGCGCGATCCGGAAGAAGCCCGGCGTTGCCCCGCTACACTGCGCGCCGTGCCGGCGCGCGCGCGCACCGCGACGCTCGCGCGCGCGCCGGGCGGTGCGGCTGCGGCCCTGGCCGCTCGCCGCGCTCGGAGCGCTATAGAATCGGTAGGCTCCGGACGATCAGATCGGTGGAGGCAAATTGTCGAAGGCCAAGACAGCAGCGTTCGGGGCGATTCTCGCGGCGGTCGGGTTCCTGGGCGGTTACTACTACTTCCAGGCCTCCGCGCCCGCCCCTCAGTGCTCGATCGACGATGCACCGCCGCGGCTCTCCGCGGAGCAGGCGCCGATGAGCTCGGCGTCGCAACCCGCACCGCGCTAGCTTCGCGCGCCGCGTGGAGAACCGGATCGGCTCATCGGTAGCGCTGTTCGTCGGCCGCGCGCTCGCGGAGCTCGAGCTCGATCATTTGCGTGCGCTCGGGTAGGCCGTCCCGTGATCGCGCGCCGCGCCTGGCACCTCGCCGCGCTGCTCGCGTTCGCGCTCGCGGCCGCGGTCCACACGCGCGCGTGGTTCACCGAGGAACGGATGCCAGCGGGCGACTTCCCGGGCTACGCCGCGCAGGTCCAGTACGTGCGCGACGCCCTGCTCGAGCACGGGCGCGTGCCGCACTGGTGCATCGAGTGCTACGGCGGTACCACCAACTTCACGGCGAACCTGAAGGAGTACCTCGCGTTCCCGCTCGCGCTGGTGTTCGAGCCCGTGGTCGCCACGAAGCTCCTGTTCGTGCTGCTGCGCGTGGTCGGCGCCTTCGGCCTCTACTGGCTCGCCGCGCGCGAACTCGCGGCTCCCGCGGCGGGGATCGCCGCGGGCTATGCGTACTCGTACGGTGCGATCGCGAACCACGAGATCGAGCACCTCGACGTTGCGGTGGCCACGGCGATCGCGCCGTTCATCTGGATCGCAGCGGTCGGGTTGTGGCGCCGCGGGGACAAGCGGTACGCGGTTGCGCTCGGCGTCCTGATGGCGGCGCAGCTCGCGAACAACTGGGTCCACGCGGCGACGGCACCACTCGCTGTGCTCGGTCTCGCGCTGGTGCGGCCTTGGTGGGTGGATGGCGGAGAGCCGGCGCCGTGGTGCAGCGCCGCGCTCGCGCGGCGCTGGGCCGTGCGCGGGCTCGCGGCGTTCGGCGTGTTCTGCGCATTCGCGGCCTCGTCCACGGTCTGGCTCGCGAGCGACGCGCGCAACCACGCGCTGTTCCCGGCCGAGACGATCCAGCGACACCGCGCCTATTTCGTCGAGCGCTCGCCGTTCCTGTTCGCGAACCGCGGCGACGCCCTCGCCCCGTGGCTCTCCGGGCACCAGCCGCCCTACGAGCTGCCGATCGCGGACGGCGGCAAGCGCTATCTCGGCGGCGTAGTCGCGGCCGTGATCCTCGTGGGTGTCGCCGCGCTGCGCCGCGCCCCGGTGCCGCGGCGCTGGGCCGCGCTCGCCGCCGCGGCGGTCCTGCTCCAGTACTGGCTCGCGCTCGGGCCGCGCACGCTGCTCTGGGAGGTGGCCACCTCGCTGCACTGGTCGCGCGAGGCCTACGCGCGCGCGGAGTGGGCGCTGCGCGCGGCCGCGGCGCTGTGTCTGCCGGCGGGTGTCGCACTCGTTGCCTGGGCGCGATCCGATCCGGCACGCCCGGCACAGCGCACCCGCGGCGCGCGGCTGTTGGCCGCGTCGCTCCTGCTGTTCTTTCCGACCACGTCGCTCTGGAACGCGTGCGCCCGCCTCGTGCCGGCGTTTGCGATCCAGCGCTCGCCCGGGCACTTCTTCGACACCGGGCCATTCGCGCTCTCGCTTCTGTTCGCGGCCTGCCTCACCGCGCTCGCGCGGCGCGTCCCGCGGCCCGCGCTCGCCCATGCGCTGGTCGCCGCGGTGGGGATCGCGCTCGTGCTCGACTACCAGCCGAGTCGGCGCAGTTTCTCCGAGGGCAGCTCGCTCGCGAGGCTGCGCACGATCGCCGACCTCGTCGCCGATCTCCCGGGCGATGGCGGCACGCTGCGGATCGGTCTCGGCCCCGACTCCGAGTACTCCGCGCTCGCGAGCTGGCTGATCGCCCAGTCGCGCGCAGGGCACGCGTCGGGGTGGATCAGCTGGCAGGCTGGAACGCACTGGCGCGACAGCTACGGGATGGCGGCGTTCGGAAGTTCCGCCGCGGAACCCGATGGACCTCGATGGAGCGAGCGCTATGCGCCGCTGCTCGGCGCCGCGCGCATCCGCGATCTCCTGCTCCTGGCGTCCGAGCCCGCGCCGCCCGCGCCGTGGCGGCTCGCAAGGGATGGAGGCGGGATGCAGCTGTGGGAAGCGCCCGGGGTGTCCCCGATCGCGGTGGGCTATCGCGCCTGGAAGGCGTGGGACGGCGCGCGCGGCGGCGGGGAATCCGCTGCGGCGGCGGATGCGCTGCGCGCGAACGCGCTGCTCGTCGCGCCGCCAGACGATCGCGCGGCCGAGGAATCGGGCGCCGATCCCGCTCGCGCGCCGGCGGAGCCGCTGATCGCGGTGGACTACCAGCGCCCCGAGCCCGAGCGGATCCAGCTTTGGCTCGACGCGGGGACCGCGCCCGCGCTGGTGTTCGTGAGCGAGGGCTATCACCCGTGGTGGCGCGCGCAGGTGGACGACCGACCTGCGCCCGTGATGCGCGCGTCGGTCGCGCACATGGCCGTGCCGGTCGGCCCTGGGCGCCACGCGGTCGAGCTGCGGCTCGTGCGCCCAGCGGCGGTAGCCGCCTCGGACTGGATCACCTCGACTGCGTGGCTCGCGCTCGTGGTCGGCGCGCCGATCGCGTGGATCCGTCGCACGGTCTGGAGGTGAACATCGCGTCGATGCGATCCGTGCGGATCGCGCGACCGGACGCAGCGTCGCCTCGCGTTGGTGCGGTCAGAACTCGCCGAGCGGCCGCGAGTAGACGTACTCGCCCGGCTCGCGCACGAAGCGCTCGTACGCGTCGCGGATGCTCTCCATGCCGTTCGGCGCCGTCATGATCGCGGCGGGCACGAACAGCGTGACTCCGGTGAGGAACGTGACCGCCGCGAGCGGGCGCACGAGCACGAGGTCCACGGTGACGTCCGCGTTGTGGAGCACGTCGTCGTACCAGTGGTGCTCGACCGGAGCCGGCGCGGGCGGCTGATCGCCCTCGCTCTCCTCCGCCGCCCAACCGTGTGCGGGCGCGAGCAGGCCCGCGATCAGCAACGCGGCGGCAACTCCGGACGTCGGGCTCGGCGAGGTCGTTTGGCGCATGGGCGGGCAGCTTACCAGAATGGCTGGTGCTGCGAGTGGGAAATGCGCGCGGTGATATGCTCGCCGAGCCGTGCCGGAAGTCGCTGTCGTCGCGATCCTCGGCTTGCTCGCGGGGTCGGTCGCCGCACTCGCCCTGCGCCGCGATCGAACGCGCGCACGTCGAGCCGCTGTGCAGGTCGCCCTCGGCTCCGCGGCGGCCGCGTGCGCGCTGATCGCAGCGGCCGCGGCGAATCGCCTACCGCCTTCCCCTCCCCAGCCGAGCGACCGCCCGCTGCGCGAGCCCGCTCCAGGCGATACGAGCTCGCTGGCGTGCCGATCCTGCCACCCGGGCCAGTATGCGAGCTGGCACGCGTCCTACCACCGCACGATGACGCAGACCGCGACCGACCGGGCCGTCGTCGGCGACTTCGGCGATGCGCGCGCCGCGTGGGGCAGCGATCGCTTCCGGATGTTCGAGCGCGACGGGCAGTACTTCGGCCAGATCGCATCCGTGCGCGACGGCCGCGCCCACTCCGAGACGCTGCGCTTCGAGCAGACGACGGGATCGCATCACATGCAGATCTACTGGGTGGCGAGCGGAGCGGCGCGCACGCTCCAGTCGTTTCCGCTCGTCTGGCTGCGATCGCAGCAGCGATGGATTCCGCGCACCGCCGCGTTCGTCACGCCGCCCAGTGAGCACCCCGCGCCGTCCTCGGTGTGGAACTACACCTGCATCGGGTGTCACACCACGCGCCCGCGCCCGCGGATCGGCGAGGACGGCAGCGCGGACTCGCACGTGACCGAGCTCGGCATCGCGTGTGAGGCCTGCCACGGCCCCGGCCGCGAGCACGTCGAGTCGCACCGCTCTCCGCTGCACCGCTACCTCGCCCACTTCTCGAGCGAACCCGATCGCGCGATCGTCAACCCGAGCCGGCTCTCGCACGTGCGCGCATCGCAGGTGTGCGGGCAGTGTCACGCGGTGAAGACGTTCTACTCCGAAGCGCAGGCGAATGCCTGGGGACACGAGGGCCCGGTGTTCCGGCCCGGCGACGACCTCGAGGCGGCCGCGAACGTGATCTCGAACGCGACGATGGACCGGCCGTTCACGCGCCAGATCATCGCGGCGTTTCCCGATTTCGTGCGCGGCAGCTTCTGGGACGACGGCATCGTGCGCGTGACCGGACGCGAATACAACGCGCTGATCGAATCGCCGTGCTACCGGAGGGGCGAGCTGTCGTGTCTATCGTGCCACGAGCTCCACAAGCACCTCGACGACGACCGCCCGCTCGCGGCGTGGGCCGATGATCAGCTGATCGCGGGCATGGACACCGACCGCGCGTGCACCCAGTGCCACGAGCGCCTCGCGGACGCGCAGGCCGCCGCCTCCCACTCCCACCACGCACCGGGCTCGACCGGCGACGCCTGCCAGAACTGCCACATGCCGTACACGACCTACGGGCTGCTCAAGGCAGTGCGCGGCCACGAGATCGGCAACCCGCGCGTGCTGGCTTCGGGGCCCGGCAGCGGTCGCCCGAACGCCTGCAACCTCTGCCATCTCGACCGCTCGCTCGGCTGGACCGCGGACCATCTCGCGCGCTGGTACGGCGCGGCCAGCCCGGAGCTCTCCGCGGACGACCGGCGGATCGCCGCAGGGGCCCGGTGGGCGCTCGAGGGCGACGCGGGCGTGCGCGCGCTCGTGGCCTGGTCGATGGGATGGACCCCCGCGCAGGGCGCGGCGGGAGCCGATTGGCTGGTCCCCTACCTTCTGGAGCTGATGGACGACCCCTACGACGCGGTCCGGATCATCGCGACGCGTTCGCTGCGCACGCTGCCCGCGCTCGCCGAGGCGCCGTTCGACGAGCTCGCCGCTCCGGACGCGCGCGCCGCGGCGGCCGCGGCGATCCTCTCGAGATGGGCACCGGCGGGCGCGGGTGCGGCGGGCACGCTCGTCGACGCCCGCGGTCGGATCGACGCGGTCGAGCGCGCGCGCCTCCTCCAGCGCCGGGACACCCGGCCCGTCAACCTCGCGGAGTAGGCACCGGCGCGCGATGAAGGGCTCGAACGCCGCACCCCCGCTCGCCGCGCTCAACGTGCGATTCGGCCTGTGGGCGCTGCTCGCCTATCTCTCGCTCGGCCTCGTGCTCGAGGCGCTGCACGGATTCAAGGTGCGCTGGTATCTCGAATTCGAAACGCGCCGCCTGCTGTGGACGCTCGCACATGCGCACGGGGTGCTGCTCTCCGTGCTGACGATCGGGCTCGGGATGCTCCTGCGCGCATACGGTGACGCCGCGGCGGCGTGGCCGCGCGCCGCGTCCGCGTGCCTGATGGCGGCGACCGTGCTGCTGCCGGGCGGCTTCCTGCTCGGCGGAATCTACGTCTACGGCGGAGATCCGGGTGCGGGCGTGCTGCTCTCGCCGATCGGCGGCGCGCTGTTGTTCGCGGGCGTGCTGCTCACGGCGATCCACTACCGGCCGGGCCGGGATTGAACGCACCGCCGCCGCCGGACCCCGCTCCGAGCGCGCGCCGGCTCGCGACGCTCGGGCTCGCGCTCGCGCTGGGTGCGATCGCCTATCGGCCGCTGCTCGCGAGCGCGCTGCAGCGACCGACCGCGCACGAGTTCGAGACCTGGCTGTTCCGGCCCTCGCAGCTCCCGGCGGTCCTGGTGCTCGGCAGCGCCGGATGGATGATCTGGCGGCGGCGCGCGCGGATCGCCGCGCTTCCGGCGCGGCGACACCGGATCGCGACGGCCCTGCTGGGAGGCGCGGGCGCGGCGCTCTACGTCTGGGCGCTGCTCACGCGGTCGGTCGATCTGCTCCTGCCCTCGCTCGCCGCGAACGGCCTCGCGTTCGCCGCGGCGGCGCGCGGCCGCGCGGGCGCGCGCGCGCTGCTCCTGCCCGCGCTCGTGGTCGCACTTGGCATCCCGATCCCCGCGCCGCTGCGCAACGAGATCGTCTGGGGCCTCCAGCGCGCCACGGCCACCGCGGCCGCGGGAGCACTCGGATGGATCGGCCGCGACGTCGTGCGCGAGGGTGTGATCCTGCGGGTCGGCGAGCACTCGTTCCACGTGATCGACGGCTGCAGCGGATTGCAGGGGATCGCGACCCTCACGCTCGTCGCGCTCGCGGTCGGCGAGCTGCTCGCGCTGCCGGGGCCGCGCCGCGCGCTGCTCGCCGCGCTCGCTCCCGCGCTCGGCTATGCGCTCAACGTCGTGCGGATCGCGTACATCGCGGCGAGCTCCGATCCGGAGCGCTATGCGGGCATCTCGGGCGATCACACGCCGCAGGGACTCGCGCTGCTCGCCGCGGGCACCGCCGCGCTCTACTTCGCGGGGCGCGCGCTGCACGGCGCCGGCGAGGGACCACCGGCATCGCCCCGCCCGAGCGCGCCGGGCGCGGTTTCGCCGGTCGCGGTCGCGTGGCTCGGATTGCTCGCGGTGCTCTCGTTCGCGCTTCCGCCGTTCCGGTCGCGCTCGGAGCCCGTGGCGCCGCCGCCGCTCGCGCTCCCGGAGCAGCGCGCCGGATGGACGAGCGCGCCGCTCGCGGTCGATCCCTACTTCCTCGGCACCCCGCTGCCGGGGCAGATGCTCCAGCTCCATTATGTCTTCGCCGACGACGAAGGCGCCAACGTCGTGGAGATCCTGATCGCGCGCGAGACGGCGCGCGGCGGCGTCGACACGAGCCATCTCCTGTCCTCGAAGCTCGACTGGCCCGGCCCGGAGTGGGACCTCGAGAGCCGCCAGCCCGCGCGGCTCTGGGACCTCGCGCGCGACGCGACGCTCTCGATCGCCTCGCGCCCGACCGGACCGGAGCGCGCAGTGACCTACACCTGGCGCCTGCGCGACGCGGGCCTCCCGCGCGAGTCGCTGCGGTCGCTGCTCGCGCTCGACGCGAGCCCGCTCGCGCGCGAGCGACCGCGCGCGGTGGTGCGGCTCGTCTCCTACGCGCCGTTCGATCAGCCGCTCGCGCTCGCGCGCGCGAAGCGCCGCCTCGACCGCTTCATCGCCTCGTTCCGCGCCGAGCTCAGCGCGCTCTGACGCCCGCGCGGGTCGCGGGGGGCTTCGCACGCCGCTCGAGCGCGGCGCGCACGCGCCGCGCGGCGTCCTCGGGCAGCTGATCGACGAGCGCGAGGGCGCGCCGCGCGAGGTCGCGCCCGCGTTCGTTCGGCGGGGCGAGATCGGCGATCCGGTCGAGCGCGGTCCAGCCGACTTGGGATTGGCCGGCGGCGATCGCCGCGCGCGCGTGCAGCAGCGCCTCTTCGCCCTGCCACGACGAGGTGAGCACGGCCGCGAGAATCGCGGCCGCGTCCGCGGCGGCGGTCTGTTCGCCGCGCTCGAGCCGCCACTCCGCGCGCAGGCGCGCTGCCTCGCGATACAGCGCGTCGCCGGGCGCGTGCTGCGCGAGGTCCTCGTCGAGCGCGGCCACGGCCGACCAATCCGCCCGCGCGGCCGCGCGCCAGCCCGCGATCACCGCCGCCACGGGCGCCGCGAGTTCGCGCTCGGGAATTTCCGGCACGGGACCGCGCGCCAGCTCGCTGCGCCGGCTCGCGACGAGACCCAGCAGGGACTCCGAGTCGTCCGGAGACAGCTCGCGCGCGCGCGCAAAGTGGCGCGCGGCATTGCGCGGCCGGCTCCTTCCGAGCTCCACCCAGCCCTGCGCGCACTCGCGATCGGCACCCGCCTCCGCGCGCGCGAGGTCCAGCGCGCGCTGCTCGGATCCTCGCTCCGCAAGGCTGCGCAGGAGCGCGCCGCGGTCGAGCCCTTGCGCGGGTGCGCGCAGCGGGTCGCGACCTGCGACCAGCCTGCGCAGGAATCCGACGTCGAGCGCGCGGTTCCCCAGCCGCGACGCGCGCGAGGCCAGCTCGTTGCGGTCGTCGGTGTTGAGCGCGGATCCGCTCGCGAACGCGCGCGCGCCCTCCTCGTCGAGCTGCCACGCGCTCGCAAAGTCCTCGAGCCGGTACACGCCGAAGCGCGCAAAGTCGCCCGGCGTCGCGCGCAGGGCCCGCACTGCTGCCGGGAGCGACGACAGCGGCGCAGGCGACGCCGCGAACAGCACCCCGCGCTCTCCGGGCCAGTACAGCTCGACGTGCCCGAACACCTCGCCGAGCGTCGCGACGAGCGATCGCAGCAGCGCCTCGTCGACGTACGGCAGCCCGATCCACTGCACGAACACCCCCTCGGGTGACAGACGCTCGCGCACGAGCGCGAAGAATTCGCGCGTATAGAGATGGGAAGCGCCAGCAGTCCACGGGTGCGAGGGCTGGGAGACGATCGCGTCGTAGCGCTTCGCGGTCAGCTGGAGCGCGCCGCGCGCGTCGCCGAGGTGGATGCGGACGCGCGGGTCGGCGAGCGGATCCCTCGCGCGCGCGTCCGCGATCAATCGGTTCGCCGCGACGACCTCGGGCTCCAGCTCGACGACGTCGATCGCCGCGACGCTCGCGGGCAACGACTCGATCGCCGTGCCGCCGCCGAGCCCGATCACGAGCATGTCGCGCGCGCCGGGCCGCAGCAGCACGGGCAGCAGGCACAGCCAGTGCGAGAGCGAGCCGGGCAGCGGCACCACGCCGGCGCGGTCAATCACCGCCTCGGGCAGGCCGTTGGTGGCGAGCCGCCACCGGCTGCCCTGATCGAGCAGCGCCACCGTGCTCGAGCGGCCGACCGCCATGAACACCGTCTCGCCGAGTTCCGCGCCGCGGCGCAGTGGCGACTGGAGCAGCAGCCGGTGCGGCGCGTGCGGCGGCACGACCGCGAGGCCGAGGCCGATCGCGCCGGCCACCGCCGCCATCGCGAGGCGCCGCGGGTGTGCCGCGAACGCGCTGCCCGCGGCGAGCAGCGCGCTGGCTCCCACGCCGATCGCCACCGTGCCCGCGAAACCGAGCGCCGGCAGCAGCGCGAAGCCCGCCCCGAGCGCACCCGCGATCGCGCCGACGGTGTTCCACGCGTACACGCGCGCGGTCGCGCGCGCGGCCAGGTCGGGGCGCAGTGCCAGCCAGCGCACCGCGAACGGGAACGTCGCTCCGATACACAGCGTGATCGGCAGCAGCGCGGTCAGCGCGAGTGCCGCGCTCGCGAGCGGCGCGCCCGCGCTGGCGCCGAGCCACTCCGCGGTGTCGGGCAGCCGGTCCGCCGCGGAGAACACGGCATACGAGGTGATCGCGATCCCGAGCTGCGCGACCGCGAAGCCCGCGCGCGCGCGCTCGCGCGTCGTCGCGATGTGCGCCGCAGCGGCGCCGCCCAGCGCGATCCCGAGCAGGAAGCTCGCGAGCATGATCGCGAACGCGTGCAGGCTCGAGCCGACCAGCTGCCCGAGCAGGCGCGTCCAGAGCACCTCGTAGGCGAACGACACCGCGCCCGAGAGCAGGATCGCGGGCAGGATCCACGCCGCCGTCGCCTCGACCGGTGCGGGCGCCGCTTCGGGCGGAGCCGGCGCACCGCGCCCGAGCAGCGCGGCCAGCGCGAACACCGCGCCGTTCACGGCCGCGCCGACCCACACCGCGCCGCGCAGGCCGAGCGCGGGGATCAGCGCGAAGGCGGCGCACAGCGTCCCCGCGATCGCACCCGCCGTGTTCACCGCGTAGAGCACTCCGACGCGTGATCCGACCTCGTCGTCGCGCCGCACGGCGTGGCGCGCGAGCAGCGGCAGCGTGGCTCCCATGAACGCGGTCGGCGGCAGCAGCACCGCGAATGCGCCCGCGAGCTGCAGCAGCGTCGCCGCCGCGCTGGTCTCCGGCCAATCGCGCGCGCCGCCGATCAGCGCCGCGTAGCCCGCGTCGACGAGTGCGATCCCGGCCGGCACCGCGAGCGCCGAAACCGCGATCGCGAGCTCGAGCAGCCCATAGGCGAGGACCGGTCGGCGCAGGCGGCCAGCGGCGCGCGCGGCCGCCGCCGCGCCGAGCGCGAGCCCACCCATATACGCGGCGAGCACCGCCGCGACGGCGAGCTCCGAGGTGCCGAACACGAACGAGAGCTCGCGCGTCCACGCCGTCTGGTACAGCAGCGCCGCAAACCCCGACCCGAAGAAGCAGGCGAGCAGCAGCGCGAACCGGACATCCATGCGGGTCGGGGTCTCCATTGCGCGGATCGCCGTCGCGGCGGCCGACTCTACCCCACGCTCGCGAAACGCCCGCCGCGAAAACGCTAGATCGCCACCGGAGCCCGGGTTACGCTCGGCGCCCATGCAAACGACCGCTCGTGCGACGCGAAGGACGATGGGCATCGCAGCTGCGCTGCTCGCGCTCGGCGGCTGCGAGGCGAAACCGACCGCGACCACCGCGGCCGCGCCCGCCGCCCAAACCGCGCCGTCTCCGTCCCCCGGCACCGCGCTCACGCGCGAGTCCCTCGTCGCGATGATCGAAGATCGCGACCAGTTCGCGAAGGCGCGCAAGCTCGGAGAGCTGCTGCCCACGCTCGGGCCGGACTCGATTCCCGTGGTGAAGAGCGTGCTCGACGACGCGGCCGTGCTCGAGCTCTCCGCGATCGAGTTCGAGCTGCTGCTCTACTACTGGTCGAAGCACGATCCGCCCGGCGCAGCGTGGTATGCGCTCTCTGGATCGCCGCGCGCCTACCGCGTCGCCGCGATCTACGGCGCGGTGACGCCGTGGATCCGCAACAACCCCGAGGAGGCGCTCCCGACCGTGCGCGCATTCGGGATCGAGCCCGGTGACGCGGGCGCCGCGGCGCAGAACGCGATCGTGCGCGGCTGGTACGAGTCCGGCCACCCCGGTCTCGAGGACTACATCCACTCGCTCGGCGTCGGCTTCGAGCGCCAGCGCGCGCTGTCCGCGTACTCGAACGCTATCATCCGCGACAAGGGCAGCGCGGCGCTCGTGAAGTGGGCGGAGGCCGTGCCGGAAAAGGACCAGGGCTACAAGACCGACGTCTATCGCCGGACCGCGATCGCGCTGGTGCCCCACGACGTCGACGCCGCGAAGGCGTTCTGCGAGAAGTACTGCGAGGGCGACTTCGGTTCGAACATGCGCACGCGGATCGCCGATCGCTGGTCGCGCGACGATCCGAAATCCGCACTCGAGTGGCTCGCCAATTCCCCTTCGAGTCAGGACACGTCGCTGTCGACCCGGATCAGCTTCGCGAACTGGGGCGCCAAGGACCGCCCGGCGGCGACCCGTTGGCTCAAGGAGCAGATCGACAAGAGCGCGGGCAATGAGCCGCCCAAGTGGCTCGAGCCGACGCTTCCGATCTACGCGCGGCTGCTCGCCAAGGACTCACCCTCGGAGGGACTCGTCTGGGCAGAGCGCTTGAAGGACGCGCACGATCGCCGCGTGATCATGGTCGAGCTCGCGCACGACTGGTACCACAACAAGGACAAGGCTGCGGCCGAGGCGTGGCTCGCTCAGTCGTCGCTCGACGAGGAGGCGCGTGCCATGGTGCGCAGCCCCGAAACTCCGTCGATCACGATGGGAGCCCAGCGGTAGCACGGGTCCCACCCACCATCGCGAGTCACGGGCCCGGCCAGACGATCTCGTCGCCGATCGCGTAGATCTGGCACTGCGCCTGGGCGCGCTGTCGGAGCCTCCGCTCGCGGCACTCCTGGAGCGCCGCCTGCTCCGCGGAGTCGCGCGTGGGTTCGCCACCCGCCGAGCCCGCGACCCACACCCCGCGGCGCAGGTCTCCCGCGACTGCGAGGGCGCGCTCGTTCGGGAGCGCCCGGTAGTCGCGCCACACTGCGGCCAGATGCGGGTCCGGGCGCGGCTTCGAGCCGCACGCGAGCGACAGCGCGATCGCTCCGCTCGTCAGAGCGGCGGCGCAGCAGAGGAGGACCCGGGACGGGCCGGCCGAGGCCGACCCGTCCCGGTACCGATCCGGAAACCGAGGCCTAGCGGTTGCGCCGGCGCACGAGGCCGTGGCAGACCCCGAGCATCGCGAGCGCGGCCGCAGCGCCGAGGACGGCGCCGGGCTCGGGCAGCGTGTAGCGCGCCCAGCTGCGATTCGAGTTCGCACCCGAGGTCACGCGATCGCTCAGCGCGCCGGAAACCAGCGAGATCGTCCCGACACCGTTCATGCGGGTGTCCATGCCCGTGATCGTGAACACCTCGGGAGTACCCGCCGCGGAGGGCTGGGAGATCGTGAGCATGCCCGTGGTCCACGGGAAGCCCGCGCTCGTCGCCATGTTGGAGATCGGCGCCTTCGAGCCGACGACGACCGCCTTCGCGATCAGGCCGGTCTTCTTCGGGACGCTCACTGCCTGGACGCCGGACATCGTCGCGACCCCGCCCGGGGTGGTGTCGACGACACCCGTCATCGCGCCCGCGACGGCCAGCGTCATCGGATGCGCTTCGACGATGATGCCTATGCAACCCGAATCGGTCCCGCCGAACAAGCTGTGCTTGCAGGGCGGGTTACCCGTCGGACCGTGTGCCCAGGCCTTCACGACCGACAGCGGCACCACCTTGGTGCGCGATGCGCCGCCGAACTGATTGGCGGTCTTCGAATACCGGATCTTCCCCGGGAAGAGCACGCTCTTCGGGGGACCCGTGTGCGTGGTAACCGCGGCGCCGGGGCGCCCACCCGCCTTGAACACGGCCGAACCGTTCAGGGGCGCCGGACCCGAGAACTCGATGTTCGTGCGCACCTGGTAGACCGTCGGGTTGTTCAGCGAGACGCCGAGCACGAGCGCTCCCACCGGCTTCCGGTAGAACGCTCCGACCGGAACCGTCATCTGCTTCGGGTCGGCGCCGTTCGTCTGCTTGACGATCGCCCTCGACGGATTCGCATTCACGGGGATGAGCAGCGGCGGGAACATCGTCATGGTCCCGAACGGATGCATCAACGTGCCACCCGTCGTGGCCGGCTGGATCGGGAGCGGGAGACCACCGCCGATCCCCGCTTCACCACCCCCACCGGTGATCGAGTAGTACGTCGTCTGGCCTTGTGCTGCCGCGGCTAATCCGAGTGCGACTAACATGCACGCGGCGCGGAGCGACTTGCTGGACATAGTCAAGCCTCCTTGATCGGGGATCGGGTCTCCCCGTAGGTTGTCGATCGATCTCTGCGAATTGGAACACAATCCGCGTGGGGGGTCAAACCGAAATTCATGGCTCGGGCGCTCGAAGCGACCCGATCCCGCCCCCTGGGCTATCCGCGGGTGGCCTTCGGCGCCGACTGTCCCCGCCCTGCGGGGACAGTCGGCTCGCTCCGGCCCTTCGACGCTTCCTTCTCGCGCAGCGACCGGGCGCGCTCCGCCGCGTGCGCGGCTGGCTCCGCCTCCCCGCGCTTCTCGTGGACCCGGCTGAGCAGCTCGAGCGCTTCCGGGGTGGCGGCGAACCGCGCCGCGCGCCGCGCCCGCTCGAGCGTGCGATCGGTTGCCACTCCCCGGTCCAGATCGAGCGACGCGCGCAGCGCCGCCGCCTCGCCCTCGAACGGATGCTTCGCGAGCAGCGCATCGAGCCGGGCTGCGGCGTCGTCGGGCTGGCCGGCCGCGATCTGCATGCGTGCGGCCGCGAGCTTCGGCGCGGGATCGCTGGGGTCCGCGGCGGCGGCCCGGTCGAAGTAGGAGACCGCCTGCGCGGGGTCCGTCTTTTGCGCGAGTCGACCGAGGCCCGCGAGCGCTCCCGCGTTGTTCGGCTCGAGCTCGACCGCGCGCTGATAGGCGGCGCGCACCGCGTCCGCGGGCGCACCCGAAAGCTCGAGATCGAGCCCGCGCAGCTCCTGAAAGACACCCGACTCCGGGTGCGCCGCGAGCGCGGCGGTCAGCTCGCGCGGCGCCGCGCGCTCGCCCGCGGCGCGCGAGTGGCGCACGAGCGCGCGCAGCGCCGCGGCGTCGCGCGGATCGTCGAAGACGAGATCGGGCGCATGGCGCAACACGCGCACCGCGCCCTGGGCTCCGCCCTTTCCTTCGGCGACGCCGTCCGCCACCTCGGCCACCGCCTGCGCGGACAGCCGGACGTCCCCGCCGACCGGGTGCGCCACCGCCTTGTCGGCCTCCTCGGCCGTGCTGAAGCGCCCCGCGATGCGCAGCGCGAGCAGCTCGCCGGCCGCGTCGAGCGGCTTGTGGTCGAGCTCGCGCAGGATCTGCGACGCGACGCGCGGCTTGTGGTCGGCGAGCAATAGCTGGCCCGCGCGCGTGCGCGCGTCGGTGGCGCCCGGATCGATCCGGATCGAGCTGCGGTACTCCTCGAGCGCGCGCTCGAAATCGCCGACGTCCTCCGCGGCGCGCGCCGCGTAGTAGCGCGTCCAGGGGTTGTCCGGCCAGATCTGGAATCCCTTGCTGAACTCCTCGAGCGCCTTCGCCGGATCGCCGCGCTCCTGCGCGACACGCGCGCGGATCATGTACTGGTGCGCCGGCACGGTGAGCTCGTCCGCGACCTCGAGCGCGCGGTCGAATCGCTCTGCGAGCACGAGCGCATCGGCGTATTCGAACATGAGCTTCGGCGTGATCGAGCCCGCCTTGCGCGCGCTCGCAAGCGCTTGCTCGATCGCGTCCGCGCCGCCGGCGCGATCGCCGATCGCCTGGCGCAGCTTGCCGACCGAGAGCCACGCCTCGGACGCAGCGCGCGGGTCTTCGGCGCGCGCGGCTTCGAGCAGCACGGCCTCCGCGTCGCTCGCGTGGCCCGCCTGGCGCAGCCGGTCGGCCAGCATCGCGCGATACACCAGGACGTCGGGGGACTTCTCGACCGCCGTGCGCAGCACGTCGATCGCGCGCTGCGGCTGCCCGACCTCGTCGTAGAAGTCGAGCGCGGGGCGGACCACCTCCGTCGACGACGGATTCGCGGCCAGACAATCGTCCCAGAGCTTCGCCGCGCGCTCGGTCTCGCCGCTCTCGTCCGCGAAGATCGCCGACGTCGCGCAGAACCACGCGCGCGTGCTCGCCGGAGAGTCTACCTCGTCCACGCGGCGCCCGAGCTCGTCCATCGCGGCCTTGGCGTCGTCGATCCGATCGAGCCAGAGCAGCGCGAGGATGCGCGGCTCGAACGCCTCGATCTCGTCGGGGTCGAGCTCGAGCACGCGATCGGCGTCGGCGAGCGCCTGCTTCGGGTCCTTGCGCCAGTAGGCATGGGCCTCTGCGCGCGCGAGCAGCGCCGAGGTGTTCGCGGGCTCCTGCTCGAGCACCTTCGTCGCGATGTCGACGACCTCGTTGTAGTCGCCCGTGGAGAGCGCCGCCGTGGCGAGCTGGATCCCCGCCCGCACCTCCCAGGCGGGATCCTTCATCGCGCGGCGCAGCGCCCACGACGCGAGCCCGGCGCGCTTCGTCGACACGAGTGCGCGCCCGTAGAGGAAGTTCGCTTCCGCGTCGTCCGGGTGGGTTTCGAGCAGGTCGCGCAGCGGCTCGATCGTGCCCTCGAAATCGCCGCTCTCCTGCTGCTCGCGGATCGGCTGGAGCGGGTCGCCGGCATGGCACGCGGCCAACGCGAGGCCGGCGATCAGGGCGCACGCGCTCACTGTCCGCTTCCCGGGAGACGTGTTCGGCATGGGCGGCGATTATAGACAGCGCACGCACGGGTGTTCGTCCCGCGCAGTCGCGCCCGTCCGTCCCATCTCCTTGCTAGCCTGCGCGCCGTGTCGACACCCCTCTTGCAGCGGCGTTGGCCGTGGCTGCTCGCCGCGGGCGTGATCATCCTCGTCTTCCTGTCCACGTTCATCGAGATCCGGCTGCCGGGCCGGCGCGACCCGCGGCCGGTCGGAACCGCCGACGACATCGCGCGGCTGCGCGATCGCCGCGATCTCAACGTGCTGTTCGTCCTGATCGACATGCTGCGCGCCGATCGGCTGAGCAGCTGGGGCTACGCGCGCAAGACGAGCCCGGGTCTCGACGAGCTCGCCGGCAGCGGCGTGCGCTTCGCCCGCCAGCTCTCGCAATCGTCGTGGACGAAGGCGTCGATGGCGTCGCTGTGGACGGGCTTCTATCCCGCGCGGACCGGCATCACCCGCTACAACCACGTGCTCCCAGAGGTCGCGGAGCTGCCCGCGGAGATCCTCGCGAAGGCGGGCTTCCAGACGGTCGGGATCTACCGCAACGGATGGGTGTCGCCAACGTTCGGGTTCGGACAGGGATTCGAAGTCTACAAAC
>DATFWW010000068.1:0-2791 GCA_035258825.1 Myxococcota bacterium | reverse complement strand
TGCGCGTGCTGACGCGCCGCCCCGTCTCGCCGGGTCCGGCGGAGATCTCGGACAATCCGCGCTCGCGATCCGCCCGCCTGCGGGCCGCCGAGCGGGTGGAGGACATGGCAGCGTGAGCGCAACCACTCGGCGTGCGACACCGGGAGATCTCGTCGGGCGCGACTTCGCGCGCGTGCGCGCGACCGGCCGGCTCTCCACGCGCCGGATCGCGTCGCTGGTCGGAGTCGCGTTCGCGTGCGCTCTCGCACTCGCGGCGCTCCGGATCGACATCCTGCGCGTGCGCTACGCGCTCGGCGAGGCAATCCGCGAGGAGAAGGCGCTCGTGCAGCAGCAGCGCCAGCAGACCGCCGCGCTGGAGGGGCTCCGGCATCCGTCTCGCCTCGTCGAGTTCGCGCAGCGGAGCGGCTTCGCGCCGCCCGAGCGCGTGATCGATCTCCGCAAGTCCTCGCGCAGCGCGGAAGGCCGCGAGCTGGGCCGCGCACAGCAAGTCTCGCGCAGCGGGCCGCAGGCGAGCGAAGGCCATCCGGCAGGCGAAGCCCAGCGAAGCGCGGGCCCCCGCGAAGGCGGGGAGGCAAGCGAAGCCCATGAGGGGAGCATGAACCTCCGATGAGATCTGCGGACGTGAGGAAGAGCGCCCGCCGCGTGGCGATCGCGCGCGCGGCGCTCCTCCTAGTGTTCGTCCTGCTCGCCGCACGCGCGGCGCACCTGTCCGTGTTCGACGAGCGCGGCGCCCGGCGCGGCGACGACCAGACCGAGCGCACGATGACGCTGCTGCCCGACCGCGGCAGCATCGTCGACCGCAACGGCGCCGGGCTCGCGCTCACGGTCGAGGCGCCGTCGGTGTACGCGGTGGGGCGCGAGATCGGCGATCCCGCGGCGGCCGCGCGCGCGCTCGCGGGGATCCTGGGCGCCGACCGCACCGAACTTGCGAAGCGGTTCCGCAACACCCGTGGATTCTCGTTCGTGCGCCGCTGGATCACCCCCGAGCAGGGCGAGCGGATCGCCGCGGCGAAGATCCCGGGCGTCGGCATGATCAGCGAGCCGCGCCGGCTCTACCCGTATCGCGCGCTGGCGGGGCGCGTGATCGGCTTCGCGAACATCGACGGCGACGGCGCGCGCGGCATCGAGCAGCAGGAAAACGCCTGGCTGCGCGGCACGACGCGGCGGCTGCGCGTCGAGCGCGATGGATCCGGCCGCTTCCTGCTCTCGGATGCGGAGACGACCTGGGGCACTGCGGGCGGCGACGTCGCGCTCACCATCGACGCGGCGCTCCAGGCCGACGCCGAGCGCGCGCTCGCGGCCGCGATCGAGCGCACGGGCGCGCGCGGAGGCCTCGTGCTCGCGATGGATCCGCACACGGGCGAGATCCTCTCCGCGGCGGAGTGTCCGGGATTCGACCCGAGCCGGTTCCGCCGCACGCCCTACCCCGCGACCCGGTCGAGCGCGTTCCTCGACGCGATGGAGCCCGGCTCTGCGATGAAGGCGTTCCTGGTCGCAGGCGCGCTCGACCGGGGCGCGATCCGGCCGACCGACGTGATCGACACGGACGGCGGCCGGTTCCGCGTCCCGGGCAAGACGATCACCGATAAGCACGACTACGGCCCGCTCGACCCGGCCGGCGTGCTGCGCGTGTCGAGCAACATTGGGGCGGTGAAGATCGGCTATGCGCTCGGACCGCGCGCGCACTTCGAGACGCTGCGCGCGTTCGGCTTCGGCACCTCGACGCGCAGCCTGTTCCCCGACGAGTCGTCGGGCGTGCTGCGCAGCTGGAAGGAGTGGCGCCCGGTCGATCACGCGACGATCGCGTTCGGACAGGGGATCAGCGTGACACCGGTGCAGCTCGCCGCGGCGACCTCGGCGATCGCCAACGGCGGCCTGCTCGTGCGGCCGCGCCTCGTGGCAGCGCACCGCGCACCGGGCGGCCCCTGGCAGCCGACGCGCGTCGAGGTGGTCCACCGGGTGATCCGGCGCGAGACGGCGCAGACTCTGATCGGCATGCTCGAGACCGTCGTCAGCGACGAGGGAACCGCGCGCCTGGCCGCGCTGCCGGGCGTGCGCGTGGCGGGCAAGACCGGCACCGCGCAGAAGTGGGACGAGGCCACGAACAGCTATTCGCAGACGAAGTTCCGCGCGTGGTTCATCGCGATCGCGCCCGCCGACGACCCGCGCATCGTGATCGTCTCCGAGCTCGACGAGCCGAAGCACCCGCTCCACACGGGCGGCATGGCCGCCGCACCGCTGTTCGCGCAGGTGGCACCCGGCCAGCTCGCGCAGCGCGGCGTGTTCCTGCACCGCCCGGACGTGCAGATCGCGAAGGCCGCGGCACCCGCTCCTGCCGTCGACTTGCCGCCCGTCTCGGCCGCGGCACCCTCGATTGCCGCGCGCGCGCCGAGCGCCGCGCCGAGCGTCGCGCCCCCGAGCGCGCCCGCGGCTCCGCGCCCGGAGCCCGCACCGGCGCTGCCCGCGGTGGAGCTGTCCATGTTCCGCGACCGCGTGCTGTTGCCCGACTTCACCGGCCGCTCGAAGAGCGAGGTGACACAGGTCACCGCGAAGAACGGGTTGCGCGTGAAGCTCGAGGGCGACGGGGTCGCCGTGCGCCAGGATCCGCCGCCGGGTAGCGTCGTGGTAGCGGGGAGTGAGATCGTGCGAATCCAGTTCCGTCCCGCGGCGGCGCCGCGCGACGCGCGGGTTGCCTCGGCGCGCGAAGGTCGCGGCTGATGCGGCTCGGCGCGCTGCTCGCCGCGCTGCCCGAGAACAACGCGCCGATCCGGCGCGTGGCGGGATCGGCGGG
>DATFWW010000067.1:0-4018 GCA_035258825.1 Myxococcota bacterium | reverse complement strand
CGCGAGCAGCAGATCGCGTTCTGGGCCAACGCCTACAACATCCTCGCGATCGACCTCGTCGCGGCGCACTACCCGGTCGAGAGCATCCGCGAGATCGGGTCGATCCTGCGCCCGGTGTGGAAGCGACCCGCGGGCACGGTCGGCGGCCGCGCCGTCACGCTCGACGAGATCGAGCACGGCATCGTGCGGCCGCTCGGCGACCCGCGCACGCACGCGGTCGTGGTCTGCGCTTCCACGTCGTGTCCCGCCCTGCCCCGCGAGCCGCTCAGCGCGTCCCGGCTCGACGCCCAGCTCGACGCCGCGGTGCGGCAGTGGCTGGCCGACCCGGACAAGGGCCTGCGCATCGACCGCGGTGCCGACACCGTCCACCTGAGCAAGATCTTCGACTGGTTCGAGAAGGACTTTGCGAAGGATGGCGGCGTGCTCGCGTTCGCCGAGCGCTATGCCCCCGACGCCGACCGCGATTGGCTGCGCGCGCACCGCGCGAACGCGCGGATCGCGTATTTCGACTACGACTGGGCCGTCAATGCGCTGCCGAAGCGCTAGGCCGGGGGATCACGAATAGCGACCGTCCGGTCAGCGGCACGCGCGTGAAGAGGATCGCCTTCGCGCGGAGCAGGGCCTCGATCTCGGGGGCCAGCGCGTCGCGCGCCACGATCGCGTAGGCGCGCGCCGGTTCCGCGTCCGCGAGCGCAGCGTCGAGGCTGCGGTCGGCCCACGGCTCCGACCCCGTGGCCGAGAGCCGCTCGGCGCGGCGGCCCGCGTAGAACTGGAAGCCGTGCAGCTTCGGCTCGCGGTACAGCACGAAGCGCGCGTCGGACCCCGCGGCGCGCGCGGCCTCGCGGTAGACGCGCGTCGCGTCCTTCGCGGAGGGCACTTGGGCGGCGACGCCCTTGAGCGCGATCAGCACCGCGATCGAGCACGCCGCGACCCGATGCACGCGCGCGCGTGCGGCTCCCGCGCGCGGCTCGAGTCCGATCCCGCGCGCGATCGCGATCGCGATCGCGGGGTAGAGCGGCAGCAGATAGAGCGGGAGCCGGCTCCTCGCGAGCGCGAACGCGACGAGCGGCACGGCCAGCCAGTAGAGCAGGAGCCCCGCGGCGGTGCCGGATCGCGCGGCTTCGGCCAGCCGCCGCCACGAGCACAGCCGCTCGCGGCGCGCGATGCGCAGCGCGTCGGCGACCCACCATCCCGGCGCCGCGAGCAGGATCGGCGCGTAGATCACGAGCGGCCCGTACCACTGCGCGTTGCGGTGGAGATCGCCGCTGAGATTGCGCGCGACCACTTCCGTGCCGAGGAAGTACCGCGCCAGCTCGGGATGGCGCGCGATTTCGAGCGCATACCACCACGCGCCCGCCGCGACGAACAGCGCGATCCCCAGCGGGTCGGCGAATCGGAAGGGACGCCGCGCCGAGACGTGGAACCCGATCAGTGCGAGCAGCGGGAGCAGCGCCGGCGGCCCCTTCGTGGCGAAGCCGATCCCGAACAGGAGCCACATCGCGCACACCCACCCGCGCGGCCGCGCACCCCGCCGCGCGCGCGCGTACGCGAGGACGGCGAGCGTCACCCAGAGCGCGAGCAGCGTGTCCGCCGTGGCGCTGGCGGCGCCGATCGCCGGAAAGAGCGAGGAGATGTAGACGAGACCGGCCACCCAGCCGGTCGGCGCGTCCCAGAGCGCGGCGCCGATCGCCGCGACCGCGAGCACCGTGAGCGCGAACGCGGCGATGTTGTAGGCGCGGACACCCCATGCGTCGTCGCCCGCCAGCGCCAGTCCGGCCGCGATCGCCCAATAGGTGAGCGGCGGCTTGGCCCAGTGCGGGCGGTAGTCGAGCGTCGGCTCGAGATAGGAACCCGTCTCGCGCATTTCGCGCGCCACCTCCGCATAGCGCCCCTCCGAAGTCTCGTAGAGCCCGCGCGTGCCCTGGAACGGCACCACGGCGAGCAGTGCCAGCGCGAGGAGGATCGCGTAACGGCGACTATCCACCCGCGTGGTGCAGCTCGCCGCTGCGGTGGAGCAGCAGCAGATTGCGGAAGTACACCGCGATGCCTGCGCTCTGTCCCAGGACGAAGACCGGATCGCGCCGGGAGATCGCGTAGGCCAGCAGCAGCGTGGAGCCCGCGATGCTCAGGTACCAGAATCCAACCGGGATCACGCTCCTCCCCGCGCGCTCGCTCGCGAGCCACTGCACGAGGAAGCGGCCCGAGAAGGCCGCCTGACCCAGGAATCCGAGCGACATCCAGATCGTCTTCACGTCCCCGACCTCCCGGGATCAGTCCACCGACCAGCGCTTCACGCGCGGCGTGGTCAGGCGGCGCGACATCCAGCAGACCGCGAGCGTGTCTGCGAGGCCGGCCCAGAGCCGGTCGCCGATGCCGTACTTGCTCGTCCCGTGTCGGCGCGCGCGATGGTGGACCGCCACCTCCTCGCGCCGATCGAATCCGTTCAGGCGGATCAGCGTGGGAAGGAAGCGGTGCATGCCCGCGAACACGAAGATCCCGTCCAGGCATTCGCGGCGCATCACGCGCATCGAGCAGCCGACGTCGCGCACCGCCTCCGCAGTCAGGCGATTGCGAAACGCGTTGGCGACCCGGGACGAGACGCGGCGCACCACGCCGAATCGCGGCCGCACGCGGTAGCCGTTCACGACGTCGAGGTGCTTGTCGATCGCTAGCGCCACGAGGCGCGGCAGGTCCGCGGGATCGTTCTGTCCGTCCCCGTCGATCGTCGCGATCATCGCGCCGCGCGCGTGGGCGAATCCGATCCCGAGCGCCGCCGACTGCCCGTGGTTCGCGTCGAGCTGGACGGAGTGGTGATGCGGATCGGCCGCGCTCACGGCGGCGAGCTCGGCGTAGGTCGAGTCGACCGAACCGTCGTCGACCCAGACGCATTCCCACGACCAGGACGTCGCCTGCATCACCGCGCCGATCTCGGCCGCGAGCGGCGCGATGTTCTGCGCCTCGTCGCGAACCGGGATCACGATGCTCACGTCGATCGACGCGCGACCCAATCGGATGTCGAAGAAGCTCATGGAGGCCCGCCGCGGCCCGCTGGCATGGTACTTCCCGATCTGCTGCCCCGTCAGCGGCTGCCCGCTCCGCGCAGTGCGCCCTTGAAGTGGTCCCATTCCGGCTGCGGGCCCAGCGAGGCGGCGAGATAGTCGATCAGCGCCCGCACCTTGCGCGACGGATGCCGCGTCTGCGGGTGGACCGCGAACGCGCTGGCCTCGAGCGCGAGCTGCTTGGGCAGCACGCGCACCAGGCGCCCGTCGCGCAGGTCTTCGCCCGCGATGAATGTCGGGAGGCACACGATCCCGTGGCCGAGCAGCGCCACGCGGTGCAGCGCATCGGCGTTGTCGAGATTCAGGTTCCCCGAGATCCACCCGCGCCGGTTGGGCGACAGGTGGCCGCGCAGGATCCCGCGCCACGGCAGGCCGGAGGGATTCAGGCAGTTGTGGCGCGGGAGATCCGCGACGGTGACGGGTACGCCGTTCTTCTTGAGATAGGAAGGGGCCGCGCAGGCGACGAACCGGATCGGACACAGGCGGCGCTGGACGTAGGCCGCGTCGGCAAGCCGCCCGGTGATCCGCACCGCGAGGTCGAACCGCTCGCTCACGAGGTCGACCAGCCGATCGGTGAGCTCGACGTGCACGCGCACGTTCGGAAAGCGCTCGAGGAATGTGGGCAGTCGCGTGGAGAGCTGCCGGTACCCGAACGACATCGGAGCGGCGAGCCGGATCTCGCCGCGCGGCTCGGCCTGCGCCTCACTCACCGACCAGGCCGCCTGCTCGCTCTCCTCGACCACGCGCTGGCAGCGCGCGTAGAACGTCTCGCCCACCTCGGTGAGGCTCATCTTGCGCGTCGTGCGGCGCAGCAGCTGGGCGCCGAGCCGGCGCTCGAGTCGCGCGATCTCGCGGCTCACGGAGGCGTTCGAGAGGCCGAGCCGCTGCGCGGCCGCGGAGAAGCTGCCCGCCGTCACGACCTCGGCGAACACCACCATGGCCGAGGCGTTGAGGCGCGG
>DATFWW010000066.1:0-2615 GCA_035258825.1 Myxococcota bacterium | reverse complement strand
CCATCACCGCCTCGCCGACGTTGTCGAACACGACCTCGACACCGCGCCCGCCCGTCTCCTCGAGCACGATCGGCGCGAAATCCTGCGCGAGGTAGTCGATCGCGACGTGCGCGCCGAGGTCGCGGCACAGCGCCACCTTCTCCGCGCCGCCCGCGGTCGCGATCACGCGCGCGCCCGCGTGCACGGCGAGCTGGATCGCCGCGGAGCCGGACCCACCCGCGGCCGCGTGGATCAGCACCGTCTCGCCGCGCGAGAGCTCGGCGCGGTCGAACAGCCCGAGCCAGGCGAGGTGGAACGGGAAGTAGAGCGCCGCGGCGTCGGGCAGCGGGATCTCCTCGGGCATCGCGAACGCGGAGATCACCGGGCAGATCGCGTACTCCGCGAAGCCGCCGTGTGCGCCCTTCGGCATCGCCACCACGCGCTCGCCCCGACGCGGCTCGGCACCCGCGCCGCACGCGTCGACCACGCCCATCACCTCCATGCCGGGGCTGTAGGGCAGCTCCGGCCGCACCATCATGTTGCCGCCCGTGATGCGCTCGAGATCGTTCAGGTTGAGCGGGATCGCCTGCACGCGCACGCGCAGCTCGCCGGGGCCGGGCGCCGGGATCGGCACGCGGTCGAGCGCGAGCACCTCGAGCGGCGGCCCATACCGGTGGGTCCGCCACGCCCTCATCGTCTCCCCCGCGCGCGGGTCGCTCATGGCATATCTCCGTGTTCAATCGTTCGGCCAGTCGTTCGTGCGACAGTGCGCCGCGTCGATCATGCTCACCACCTGGAGGTAGCCGGGCCAGCCGAAGAACGGGATGAAGCCGAGCCAGAACTTGCGCGGCGGCACCCCGTCCCAACCCCGATGCGCGTTGATCATCTCGCCGAGCCCCGGGTGTCCGAACGAGGCCCACATCGGACCTCCGCTGCAGTCGCGCTCCGGGGGCCGGGACGCCGCGGCGGGGTGGTGCTTCTCCGCCGCGCTCGCGGAGTGCGGTGCGAGGCAGAGGACTCCACACGCGAAGGCGGCGAACGCGAAGAGTGCAGAGAATCGCGAGATCGGGTTCATCGGTGCTCTCCTGAAGCGGTCTCGACTCGCCCCGTTGCCCGGCTCGAGTCGCGGCACGCCGCAGGATGCACCATGCGCAAGGCGTCCGACACCCCGGGCGCGGAGGTCGCGGCGACCGGGATCGCGCTCACTCCGCGAATGCCTCGATCGGTCGGCCCTCCGCCTGCCGCGGCGGCCCGATTCCGAGCAGCCGCGCGACCGTCGGCGCCACGTCGATCATGCGCACGGTGTCGGGGTGCGCGCCCGCCGGAACGCCGCGGCCGATCGCGAGGAAGATCCCCTGCATGTCGGGATCCTCGGGCGCATAACCGTGGACCCCGCGGCTCGCGCCGAGCAGTTTCCCCGCGCGCGCGAGCAATCCTTCGGAGGCAAACGTGTAGGGTGGCTCCGCGCGCACCACGAGGTCGCCCGTGCGCGTCGGGTGGGAGAGATGCAGCGACGCGGGCAGCGCCTCGCGGCGGTCGACGCGGACGCCCGCGAGACCCGCGAGCGCGCGCTCCGCGCGCTCGGCGTCGCCCGGGTCGGCGAGGAATACGTGTGCCACGGCCGTGCCCATCTCGAGGTGCGCGACGCGCACCCGGGCGCCGCGCAGCGCGTGCGCGAGCGGCACACTCGGCCCCGCTCGCGTCATGCCGTGATCGCTCACCACGAGCAGCGTCGTGTGGCTCCACGCGCCGCGCGCGTCGAGCCCCGCGAGCAGCGCGCCGAGCTGGCGGTCCTGCGCGGCGAGCTCCACCGCGACGTCGGGATCGTCGGGGCCCTTCGCGTGGCCCGCGTGGTCGGCGCCGTGCCACCAGCTCATCACGAGGCGCGGGCGCTCGCTCGCCGGCAGGTCGAGCCACGCGAGGATCTGCGCCACCTTCTTCTCCTCGCCGACCTTCGCGTCGAACGGCGCCACGCGATAGCGCGCGCCGACGCCGCGCCAGTCGGTCTCCGAGCCCACCCAGAAGAACGTGGCGGCAGGTACGCCCTGCCGCTCGGCCGCGGCCCAGAGCGGCTCCGCCTCGATCCAGCGCGCGTCGTTGCCGTAGTCGAACCGCTCGCGGAGCGCGCGGTCCCAGAACTGATTGTCGACGATCCCGTGGACCGCGGGCGTGGCGCCCGTGGCGAGCGAGACGTGCCCCGGAAACGTGCTCGAGGGATACACGGGAACGAGTCGGTTCGCGCGCAGCCCCTCGCGCGCGACGCGCGCGAAGGCGGGGAACGGAGCGCGGTCGAGGTAGTCGTGGCGGACGCCGTCGAGCGAGAGCACGATCACGGTCGGCGCGGTGGGCGTCGTTTCGGTCGGTTCGGCCGCCCGCGCGCACGATGCCAGCGCGAGCAGCGCCGCGAGCGCTGCGAACGAGCGCTTCACGAGCCGGCCCGCGCTGCGACCAGCAGGATCGCGAGCGCCGACGGCCCGTCCTCGAGATCGCCCGAGAGCGCCGCCGCGCGCAGCTCCGCGAGTGGGACGCGCAGCACCTCGATCTGCTCGGTCGCCTCGCGGTGCACCCTGCCGTCCTCTTGCAGCCCGCGCGCCACCACCACGTCGAAGCGCTCGTTGCTCGTTCCGACCCCGCCG